>NZ_DASZBA010000091.1:0-6210 GCF_035944575.1 Noviherbaspirillum sp. | reverse complement strand
TGCTTACATGGCGCCTTGTGCATGAAATCGAAAAAGAAGCGATCGACTCGCTCAAGAAAGCCGGCGACCTGGACGCCCGCTACATACGCATGATGCGTTCCTCACGCTGGGGCTATGTACCCAAGGTGGATGAACCGGCCGACTTGGAGGCACAAGAGGAATTGCCGGAAGTCGTCAGCATGATTCAGGACGCCTATCACACGCTGCATTGATGGATCGACCATGACCGGCATGGTTGTGGATAAGGTTGTGGACTACCCTGTGGGCAAGCGCTTGGCAGCAAGTGGATAAGTCAATGCGGCAGATCGCAAAGCGGTTTGCCGCATTCGTTCACATGAAACTTGCGACCGCACACGAACACGACTTCACCCATCACTTCCCCCCCCAGTCGCAGCTGTCCGGACGCACCGAACCATCGGCACCGCATGCCGCGGCCCGCTTGCCAGGATGCGTTACCGGAATGCGTCGACTATAAGGTTGCCGCCCCCAGCAGCAGCGCCATCAGGAAAGCGCCGGCCACACCGGCACACATTCGCAGCACCTCCTTTACATCGTCGGAAGCCGTAACATACCTACGGCCCAATGCAATTTTATTATGGAGCGTTTTCTGCATGATCGCCTCCTGAGTGGGGTGAATTCAGTGTAGAAGATATGCAACTTCAAAACGTGATTTTGCGCAAATGTGCAGTTGAGTGAATAACTCGGCCATATTGATAATCACCCCGCCAAACCTGCCAGCCAGCTGTCGTCGTGGCGACGGCACTCTTCCCTAACCGCTCTCCCTTTGGTTATCAAAGTCCGAAGTTTCGACTATGCTGAAACGAAGCCCGGGAAGGAGCGACATGAAAACTGTATTGCCGTGTTTTGTGTTCATCGCATCTCTATGCTCAGCTTCGCTGGCGCAGGTCCCCGAGACGGGCCGGTGGCAGGATCTCGATTTCAGCAAATCCGACGTATCCAGCAGAACGGACGACCAGTACTGGGACATGCTTGTCGATTTATCCAAGCAAGGCAGACTGGACGACGACCCGACAGTGCTGGGACGCGTGAAGTCAATTGCCTCCGGCCTGATCCAGGCCGCCGCGACAATCAAACCTGAAATCGCGGCCTGGAACTGGGAGATACATACGACAAGCGCTCCTGGCATCGACGCATTCTGCATGGCCGGCGGCAAGCTCATGGTCGGCAGTGAATTCGTTCGAAAACTTCAGTTTGACGACGGTGAACTCGCCACGCTGATCGGCCATGAGGTTGCACACGCGGTAGCAGACCATCACCGTGAATTTCTATCCAGCGTGCTCCATATCAGCCCTCTTCCCGCGACCTCGCTTGATGTGACCATTTCCCGCCTGGATTCGGATCTTTCGCTGCAGATGCGCATGGCATCCTTATCCAGCATCCAGGAAAGCGAAGCGGATCAGCTCGGCATGATCCTCACGCATCGGGCAGGCTGGCCTGCCGCGGCGATGGTGAGTTTCTACCGCAAGCTCGTCGCGACGGAAAAGCCGTCGATTCTCGCTGCGAGCCACCCGTCGGCAACATCGCGCCTAAGCATGGCGAAGGGCATGGCTGCGCTGCTGGAACCGTGAGACGGTCCTGCTTCCCCATGCCGGTTTGCGCGCTGCCTGCGCCTCGTCATGCGCCGGGTGTTTGCAGCATTGCGGCGATTCGCCTGATTCCTTCCAGCGCACCGAGCGGAACGGCGATGTCGCGATGCAGCCCGACCTCCGGCTCCGCAGGATTGATACGTATGAGCGGACAGCCGGCCTGCTCGCCGAACAGGCGCACCGTTGGAATTGCGGTACCTGCGCCGAGCTCGATCACCACAGGCTGCTGCAGCCGCATGAACCAGGCATTCAGTCTCGCCTCCTGACGCGCGGAGCGTTCATCGTTCCAGTCCCAGTCGCCGAACATTAAAATATTCGGCCGCGCCAGCGCCCCGCATTTGGGGCAGCGCGGCAAATCCGACAACAGCCGGCACTGTTCGGCATCGACCTCGGGAACAAATCCGTCTGCAGACCAGACAGCCTTGCCGCATCCGGCGAAGCATTGCAGGTGATGAATCGATCCATGGCATTCCGCAACACGGTCCGCCGGGAAGCCCGATTTCTGAAAATGCCCATCGACATTGCTGGTGAAGACGAAGCCGCCGTTGGGCATCTTGCCGGCCATGGCCAGCAGCATCGTGAATCCGGCATGTGGCGCAATGGCGCGATACAGGTTCAGCCTATGCCCATAGAATCCCCATGCCACTTCCGGCATCGATTCAAAGGCCTTCGGGTTAGCCACTTCATGAAAGCGCATCCCCAGATGGCCCAACGCAGGATACGCCCTCCAGAATCCGTGATCACCCCGGAAATCCGGCAGACCGGAATCGATACCCATTCCTGCGCCGGCAGTGATCAGCAAGCCGTCGGCCTGCGATATCAGATCGGCCGCGGCGAAGCAGGCGTCATCAACGGAATTCAAATTCGTCATAGATGGCTGAAGATTAAAGGAAGGCGTACTTGCACAGAATGGCACGCAGGGTCTGCCGCCTCTCAACCTCTCAACATATCAGACGGCGGGAATTCAGGCAGCACGAATCCGAGACCTTTCCGGCCCACTTCAGCCTGCAGTGACATGGCCGAAACCGAAAAAAATCCCGCGCACCATTTCCGGCGGCGGGAAAAGGATACTCCCTAGGAGGAGAGTAGCGTAGACAACCGAGTTGGCCCAGGTTTTGTTTCAGCGCCGGTCCCGGCGCATTGCGCAGCATCCTGGTAACTGCGTACCGCATTTTTCTCCGTACTGCAGGTACATCACTTCCCGCCAGTCATCCTGCACCATGCTTCAAACTGCTCGAAGCTTGTGAAATACAGCAGCGCTTCATCACCATGGTCCAGCGCCCCGGGTGTCACCGGCCGGCGCTCCATAGGAACATTGACGCCGGCGTTGTAACCTGCGCGCGCCAGATCGACGCCAAGTTCCCTTCGTATCCTGTCATTGTTTGCACTCATGACGGCATGCCCCCGCCTGGCATCCGTTGCGCGTCTTCATATTTGTTTCGTGAGACATGTCCGCCTCCGTATAAAGAAACACTCTCTCCAGCGGTCATTGCTTTCGGCCGATTGCCGAATGCAATCTTAGGAGTTACTGATGTGTGGCAGGGAGGCAATCCTGGTTCCCTCAAGGAACCTCTGCAGCGTGCGCTTTGTTCAATCGCGCCTTCGGTATGCATTCCTTCCCGCGTTGAACGATCACCGCAGCATGCAATCGAAATGGCTTATCGCACTTCTCGAATAAAATGCAGGTATAAATCTGTTGGTTTTTTCTGTGGCGCTGTTTGCACATCGGGTGCCAGCGCCTTGTTCATTTTTAGAAAGCACATTAACTTGGTCACAACACGAAGCAAACGCTGGAGCGGCAACGTTGAGTCGCTGCCGGTTGACTACTTGAAAAGCGTGATGGAAAAAATGATCGATTACGGCGATCGCGTGCAGTTTTCCTTGCTTAGTCCGGGAACCCAGCCCAACTATCAGATCATGAATACGCTCGGCAAGAAGATGGCGTTCGATAAAAATCATCATCTTCTGCAACCTCAGGAGGCGGAATTCGTCGGCGCAAATGCCACGCAGGTCCTTACCCTGGACCAGATAAAGGCGTTGATCGCCGGCGTGGGAAGCAAGTCCGGCACAGGGGCGCGCACGGCCCGCGTGGTTCGTGCCGGAACCGGCGGCAGCAAAGCTGCCACGATTCGCTTGCAGGACCAGTTCGCCAGCCAGAGATATGAATACTTCAAAAATAATCGGCAGTCGCTGCCGCCGACGATTTCAGAACATTCCGATGAAATTACGGAACTGATGAAGAACGGCAAATCGGTGGAAGATGCGTTTAATGAAGTAGTGAAGAAACACTTTTAGTTCAAAGCCGATCCGGCCAGCTCGGGACGATGGACTGATCGTTTCCGAGCCTTGGGTTGGTGTCAATAAATTATAAAAATAACAATTATTATCGGCAATATGGATTCGGTCCGTCATGGCGACGACCGCAACATGATGCGGTCATTTGAATGATTCCGTTTCCTCTCCGTAAGCCGATTCCGAAGGTCTTCGAGCCTAAAATCAGAAAAATCCTACTATTATCAACCTGTAACTTTCTTCATAATGTCAGCTATGTGACATAGACCTTCAGGGCTATTTCGATTTTGATTGCTGCATCAACCCAAGGTGGTTTCTCTTGCTGATTTCTTAGAGATTCTTGTGTCGGGTTGCCAATTAGGTACACATGGTATCGTCGCTTCGCATTCTTGTCGTTGAAGACAATCCCGAATCCCGGGACCTCCTGCTTGAGATGATTGCGATCATAGGCCATGACGCCAGCGCAGTCGATACAGCCGAAGATGCACTCATCACATTGCAGAACGAACCGTTCGATGTGCTGCTTACCGACATCAATCTTCCAAGGATGTCAGGCCTGGAACTGGCACAGAATGTCGTCCTTGTCTGGCCTCAGGTGAAGATAATCTTTGCATCCGGCTATGGTTTTCTTGTGATCGACAATGATCGCATCAATTTCCAATTCAGCCTCCTGTCCAAACCCTATAGCCTGGTGCAACTGGAAGACGCCCTGGCGCGGATCGCCGCCGAAGTTTTTGTGCCTAGCCAATCCATCGCTTCGTGATCTGATCAGCGTTATCGATTTTTTCAAAACGGCTTGCTCCGGGCCGGTTCGTTTGGCACATGCCGGCCAATACAGAAACACGTTCTGTTTCAAGCCAGTAGGTTCCGAACGCGCGCCTAGAGCCACCCGCACCGAAACCGCCATTAGCGGCCGTCGCTCCTCTACCTGGGAATCCGGGAAGGTAAAGTCATCTGTCTCGCGGTACTCCTTAATACACCATTGAAGTTGCCGCCTCCCGCTTTTGATCTGTCAAAGCCCCATCGGACCGGCATGGCGGGATAATAATCGCGTCGCCTCGACTCTTGCTCACAGTTAAGCTTTAAAAAGCCGATCATGATGGCATCGGCAAAAGTATTTCCAAATTATTCTTGACGCAGGATTGATGTCTACCTAATATACATACCAACCAGTTGGTATGGAGACAGAAATGAAACTCAGAGACGGAACCGCAACCCGGATAAAACTGCTCGAAGCAGCACGCGATGTGATTCGCATGAAAGGCTATACGGCGACAACCGTGGACGATATCTGCTCTGCGGCCGGGGTGACCAAAGGCAGCTTTTTCCACCACTTTGCCAGCAAGGAGCAGCTGGGCATCGCGGCCATTGAGAACTTCGGCGAGATGGCTGCGGAAATCTTTGGATCGGCGCCTTATACCGCCCTGCCCGACCCCCTGGATCGCCTGTTGGGCTATGTGGATTTCCGGGCCGCCATGCTCGAAGGGGACATTGCCTCGTACACCTGCCTCATGGGCACTTCGGTGCAGGAGGTCTATGCGACCCACCCCGATATACGCGCAGCCTGCGACCAAGGCATGTCAGCGCATGTAGCGGAACTGGAGCGGGATATCGAGGCGGCGAAACAGCTTTACGCACCGGACGCGCCATGGACAGCCCGGAGCGTCGGCTACTTCATCCAATCCGTCCTGCAAGGCGCATTCATTTTTGCGAAGGCAAAACAGGGACCGGAAACCGCACTCGAATCGCTCGATCACCTGAAACGCTATCTCACTACCCTTTTCAAGAAACCCTGACGCAGCAGAATCGCAATCGAGCAACAAGCATATTCTTATCAAACGGAGGAGTTACCACGATGAGCACCCAGGAAACCACAGCAAACGCAACCAGCAACGAACTCGTACTGACCCGCATCATCGATGCGCCACGTGAAAAACTCTTCAGGGCATGGACCGAGCCGGAGCTGATCAAGCAATGGTTCGCGCCGGCCCCATGGAGTACGCCCTTCGTCGAGACCGATGTGCGTCCCGGCGGCCACAACCTCATCGTCATGCGCGGGCCGGACGGCACCGAGTTTCCGAGCAGGGGCGTCTATCTGGAAGTCGTCCAGAATGAAAAGCTGGTGTTTACCGATGCGTACACGTCGGACTGGCAGCCGTCGGAAAAGCCATTCATGACAGGCATCATCACGTTCGAGGATGAAGGCGGCAAGACCAGGTACACCGCTCGCGTCCGACACTGGACCGCTGCGGATCGGGAAGCACATGAACAGATGGGCTTCCATGAAGGTTGGGGAAAGTGCGCCGACCAG
>NZ_DASZBA010000090.1:0-8592 GCF_035944575.1 Noviherbaspirillum sp. | reverse complement strand
CGCTACCTCGACGGCCATCGGCTGATCAGCAATGCCGCCCATTTGCGCGGTTCGGCCATCTGGATCCGGTTTCCACGTATTGTCTGCAAAAATTGGGTGCACTGGAACCGGATCGGCGGCAAGCAAGTGCCGGTGGTCCTGATGGGCGACGCGGCGCATAGCGCGCATTTCTCGATCGGTTCCGGCACCAAGCTGGCGCTGGAGGACGCCATTGAAATGGCGCGCTGCTTCGACACCCTGAGCGACGCGGGGATCGAGGAGGTCATGAAAGGCTACCAGGACGCGCGCTCGGTCGAGGTTCTCAAAATTCAGAGCGCCGCGCGCAATTCGATGGAATGGTTCGAAAACGTGCAGCGCTATACCGGCATGGAGGCGGAACAGTTCACCTATTCGATGCTGACCCGAAGCCAGCGCCTGTCGCACGAAAACCTGAGGCTGCGCGATCCCGCCTATGTCGAACGTTTCGAGGAATGGATCAGCACGCGCGCGTTTGAACAGGCCGGCCTGCCGCGACCGCAAAGCCGCAAAAGCATCCCGCCGATGCTGACGCCGTTCCGTCTGCGCGGCACCGTGTTGAAGAACCGTATCGTGGTATCGCCGATGGCCCAGTACTCCGCGAACGATGGGGTAGCGGGGGACTATCACCTGGTGCATCTCGGCAGCAGGGCGATGGGCGGCGCCGGAATGGTGTTCGCCGAAATGACCTGCGTGTCGGCGGATGCCCGCATCACACCGGGCTGTCCGGGACTGTACAAGCCGGAACATACGCTGGCGTGGAAACGCATCGTTGACTTCGTTCACGCGAATACCGACGCAAAAATCGCGGTGCAGCTGGGACACGCCGGGCCCAAGGGCTCCACCCGCCCGTCGTGGGACGGAATCGATCTTCCGCTGGAGGACGGCAATTGGCCGCTGGTGGCGGCGTCACCGCTGCAATATCTGACCGGCGTTTCGCAGCGGGCACGGGAAGCGACGCATGATGATTTGGCGCGCATCAAGGCGGATTTCATCCGCTCGACGCGCGAGGCCGCTGCTGCCGGCTTCGACTGGCTGGAACTGCATTGCGCACATGGATACCTGCTGTCGACCTTTATATCCCCCCTGACCAACCATCGCACGGACGAGTATGGCGGCAGCCTGGAAAACCGCTGCCGGTATCCGTTGGAAATCTTCGCGGCCATCCGCGATGTGTGGCCGCAGGACAAGCCGATCAGCGTGCGCATCTCGGCGCACGACTGGGTCGAAGGCGGTATCACGCCCGACGATGCCGTCAACATCGCCCGTCTATTCAAGACCGCCGGAGCCGACATGATCGACTGTTCCGCCGGGCAGGTCAGCAAACTCGAAAAGCCGGTCTATGGCCGCATGTTCCAGACGCCGTTCGCCGACCGCATCCGCAATGAGGCCGGCATACCGACGATAGCGGTCGGCGCGATCTTCGAGGCGGACCATGCCAACAGCATCATCGCCGCCGGCCGCGCCGACCTGTGCGCCGTGGCGCGTCCCCACCTTGCCAATCCGGCATGGACACTGAATGAAGCCGCGAAAATCGGTTACTTCGACATGCCATGGCCGAAGCAATATCAGGCCGGCAAGGTGCAACTCGAGCGCAACCTGGAGCGCGACCGCCAGATGGCCGCCACTTCCAGCGGTATGACCCCGCAGCAGATTGCCGCGAAACTTCTCGAAGGATGACCATGACGCCAGCCCTGGAACTCGCGGGAAAGCATGCGCTGGTAACCGGCGGCGGACGCGGCATCGGCCTGGCGATTGCGCGGGCGCTGCTTGCGCACGGTGCGCGCATCACGCTGGCCGGCCGGGATGTGGAGCGGCTTGTGTCGGCGGTACAGGAATTGAAAGGTCTTGGCGACATCGCTCAGGTGCAGATGGACGTCACGCAAGCCGACTCGATTGGTACGGGCTTCGATGGCGCGGCATCCCGCTTCGGACCGGTCTCGATTCTCATCAACAATGCCGGTCAGGCTTTATCCGCGCCGTTCGGCAAGACCGACGCGGCGCTGTGGCAGGCGATGCTGGATGTCAATCTGACCGGTACATTCCATTGCACTCAAGCTGCATTGCCGTCGATGCTGGGCTCGCAATGGGGCCGCATTGTGAATATCGCCAGCACAGCCGGGCTGACCGGCTATGCCTATGTCTCGGCGTATTGCGCAGCCAAGCATGGGGTGATCGGACTGACGCGGGCGCTGGCGCTGGAAGTGGCGACGAAGGGCATCACGGTGAATGCGGTTTGCCCCGGTTTCACCGATACCGACCTCGTACAGGATGCCGTCAACAACATCGCTGCCAAGACCGGCCGCAGCACAGAGCAGGCAAAGGCGGAGCTGGCCTCGCGGAACCCGCAGAAGCGACTCGTCACGCCGGACGAGGTGGCAAGCGCGGTTCTATGGCTATGCCTGCCGGGCGCAGCGGCGATGAATGGCCAGGCTCTTCCGGTTGCTGGCGGCGAGATCATGTGAACGAGTTGGATACGACAGGAAAACCATGCATGGATAACACCGAAACCGCTTCGATTATCGACCTCGAAAGCCGGCTGACCGACGACCACCACCAATCGCTCAAGCTTTGGCTGCGGATGCTGTCCTGCACGGTACGCATTGAGGACGAGATACGGAGCCGCCTGCGCGCCGAATTCAATATCACGCTGCCGCGCTTCGACCTGATGGCACAGCTGGAACGGCATCCGGAAGGATTGCGGATGGGAGAGTTGTCGAAACGGATGATGGTCACCGGTGGAAATATCACCGGGATCGCCGACCTGCTGGAACAGGAGAAGCTGGTTGTGCGCGTGCCGGACCCGAACGACCGACGTGTCTACGTGGTGAAGCTCACGCCGGCGGGGCGCCGCGCTTTCGCCCGCATGGCCGAGGTGCATGAGCAATGGATACGCGAGATGACCGGGGGGCTGACGCAATCCGAGAAAACCACCCTGATCCAGCTCTTGTCCAAAATGAAAAACCATCTGAATGCCGCTTCGAGCGAAGCAAAACAATAAGGACCATGACCATGCGCTATCTTCCCGGCCAACCACACCAGCTTCCCGGCAACCGCATTACGCTGACGGATCATCAGGCCCTGCATTTCCGGTTTGCGGTCGCGGACGGGGTGGCCAGCGTAACCCTCAACCGCCCCGAGCGAAAAAATCCGCTCACGTTCGAGTCGTATGCGGAATTGCGTGATTTGTTCGTCGCCATGCGCTACGCCGACGACGTAAAGGCGGTCGTAATCACCGGCGCGGGAGATAATTTCTGTTCCGGCGGTGACGTACACGACATCATCGGGCCTCTGACCCAACTCGATATGCCGGGCATGCTCGCATTTACCCGCATGACCGGCGATCTCGTCAAGGCGATGCGCGCTTGCCCGCAACCCATTGTCGCGGCGATCGACGGCGTTTGCGCCGGCGCAGGTGCGCTCCTTGCCCTGGCATCCGATATCCGCTACGGCACCGAGCGCAGCAAGACGGCTTTCCTGTTTGCCCGGGTCGGACTGGCGGGCTGCGACATGGGCGCCTGCGCGTTGCTGCCGCGGGTAATCGGGCAGGGCAGAGCGGCCGAGTTGTTGTATTCGGGACGCAGCATGAGCGGCGCCGAGGCACTGCAGTGGGGCTTTTTCAACCGTATCTGCGGCCCCGATGCGCTGCTCGCGGAAGCGCAATCCTTCGCCGCCGACATTGCGAGCGGCCCGACCTTCGCACATGGCATGACGAAGAAAATGCTGCAGCAGGAATGGAACATGGGCGTGGACGAGGCGATCGAGGCGGAAGCGCAGGCGCAAGCCATCTGCATGGCGACCAATGACTTCCACCGGGCATACCACGCGTTCGTGGCGAAACAGAAACCGGTGTTCGAAGGCGATTAATGCAGGGGCTGTCTCAGAAGCGGAATAAGCGAATCAACCTATCGAAAGACACTATGAATATTCTCCAACCGCCCGGCTGGGTGCGCCCGAAAGGGTATTCGAACGGCGTCGTGGCAAGCGGACGCATTATCTGCGTCAGCGGCATGATCGGCTGGGATGCCCAGGGCAATTTCGTTTCCGACGATTTTGTCGCACAGGCACGGCAGGCTTTGCGCAACATCGTGGAAGTCCTGGCCGAAGCGGATGCGCGTCCGGAACATATCGTGCGCATGACCTGGTATGTGATTGACAAGAAAGAATATGTCGCCGCCTACGCCGACATCGGCGCGATTTACCGTGAATTGATCGGCCGCCATTTTCCGGCCATGACGGCCGTCCAGGTCTCCGCCCTGATCGAGGACCGGGCCCGGGTTGAAATCGAGGTAACAGCCGTGGTTCCATAACGCGGTTGAGGACGCAATTGGTTTCGACATTCCTGCAGGGGCATGGGGATCATCGATCCCATGCCTGTGACACATCCATCAACACGCTCAAAAAATACTTAAAACCAGCAAACAAATAGGATATGGTTCTCACATCCGGCAAGCGGGGCCGGTGTGGGAGCGAATTTGCGGAAATTGAGCGATCTTTGGGGAATACGAAGTCCGGGCGAGCGCCGCGCAGCCTGGATGGTGCTGCTCGGTGCCGCACTCGCATTGCTGATTCTCTGGTCGGCGATCGCCGGAATACTCCTTCGCAGTCGTGATTCGGCAATTAATGCGGAGCGGCGGATCCTCGAGCGAATGTCATCGGTTGTCGAGGAGCAGGCCTGCAACTTCTTCTCGATGGTCGATTTCTTTCTAATAAGTGCTTCCAGGGTGCTCGAAGACCATTCAGAAGGAAAACCGCACACCGATCCGGACCTGTTGAGCCTGGTGAAAACACTCGCAACGCAGTCCGGCGGCCGGATCGGTGCCCATATTCTCAGCGTCGACGGCACCGTCCATGACCTGGCCGAGGCGAACAGGCAATCGATAGGCAATATAGCAGGCAGGGACTATTTCGAGCTGCGATCGCCCCGGTGGACTAACGGTTTGTATATCGGCATGCCGGAAGAGAGCAGTTTCACCGGACAGACGGTGCTTCCCATTTTTCGCGCGCCATCCGAGCGCCGTTCGGCGCCCAGGTTTCTCGTCGTCGCCTCCATCGACACCCAGGCGCTGAATACACTGTACGAGTCCGGCCGAACCAAGCCGAACGGATCGATCGGCCTGGTTCGGCGTGACGGCATTCTCCTTGCCCGCGCGCCTAATGGCGAAAACTATATCGGCAAATCGATCGCCGGCGGCCGACTGTGGAAGGAACATCTGCCGAAAGCCCAGCGCGGCTGGGATATTCTTCCAAATACCGTGATCGACAAAACATCGCGGCTTACCGCCTATGCCGCGATGGAGGAATATCCATTGGTGGTGATCGCGTCATCCTCGATGGACGATGTTCTTGCCGCATGGCGAAAACTGCTCTGGGGGCTGCTGGTGAGCGGTTCGGTCCTCACCTGTATGACCGTTGTCGGTGCGCGCCGGCTGATTTCCTTGCTCAAGACGCTGGCTCAGACCCGGGCCGAAGTGGAAAACCAGGCGCGGCACGATTTCCTCACCGGCCTGCCTAACCGCCGCGCGTTCCACGAGCAGCTGGAACAGGAGATCAGGCGAGCCCATCGCACCAATCAATCGATCTGCATTCTCTTCATCGACCTGGACCTGTTCAAGGAGATCAACGATACCCTCGGCCACGATATGGGCGATCTGCTGCTTCAGCAGGCGGCACTTCGGATATCCGGCTATGTGCGTGAAACTGACAGCGTGGCCCGATTGGGCGGTGACGAGTTCACCGTCATCCTTCACGGGCTGAACGATCTGCATGGCGTCGAGCGAATCGCGCAGGGAATACTGAAGACACTCGCGGAGCCATTCCTGTTGCGTGGCGAGACCGCCTATGTCTCCGCAAGTATCGGCGTCGCACTCTACCCGCAGGATGGCACAACGAGTGAAGAACTGGTCAAGCACGCCGACCAGGCAATGTATGCGGCGAAGACGGAAGGCAGAAACCGCTGGACCTATTTCGCGCCCTCGATGCAGATCCGCGCGCAGCAGCGGATGCGCTACCTCAATGACCTGCATACGGCGCTCGCCGAACAACAGTACCGGTTGGTTTATCAACCAATTGTCGATCTGCGCACCGGCCTTGCGCACAAAGCCGAGGCGCTCATCCGCTGGCATCATCCTCAGCGTGGCGTCATTCCGCCCGCAGAATTCATTCCGGTGCTGGAGGATGCCGGCATGATCGCGGAAGTGGGGGAGTGGGTGTTTCAGGAAGCTGCGCGTCAGGCGGTAGCGTGGCGTAAGACGCTGCATCCCGAATTCCAGATCAGCATCAACAAGTCACCTCTGCAATTCAGGAAAGGCTCTGCGAGCGCAAACGATTGGATGCACTATCTGGCGCAACTGGGCTTGCCGGGTAATAGCATCGCGATCGAAATCACCGAAGGTTTGCTGCTTGAACCAGGCGAAGAGATCACCACCAAATTGCGGAAGCTTTCTGACGCCGGCATGCAAATATCGCTGGACGATTTCGGCACCGGATATTGCTCGCTGATGTATCTCAAACGATTCGACATCGATTTCATCAAGATCGATCGCACGTTTGTCTCTGCCCTTGCCGATGGTCCGGACGGTGCGGCACTTTGTGAAGCCATCATCGTCATGGCACACAAGCTCGGGCTGAAAGTCATCGCCGAAGGTATCGAGACATCCGCACAACGAGACCTTCTGGTCGAAATGGGATGTGATTTCGGGCAGGGTTTTCTTTTCTCCCGGCCGCTCGGGGCCGAAGAATTTGCGCGGCAGTTCGATCGGTTCTTTCAGCCAGCCTGAACCTGAAATTCACCTGTCCCTGCAGTCGACTGCACGGGTGCATTCGATATGTACGATTAATGACAAACGATTGAAGATCATGTGTGTCATCAATCGTACATAAAGCACGGGTCTCCGCGAATTTCAGATGAATATGGAACGTGTCCACAACAGCTTGTTCTAATTCGCTCGATGCCCGTAAAGGAAGCAACCGGACCTGTCGTGCCTGACATACCAACGAATCGAATAAGGCCGCTGGCAAACTGGTGTCGATATGGTGCAACGCGTTGTGCTGCACAAGTCCTGAATGCAATACATGCGCTGCGCTTTGATCGTCCTTAACGGCTGCGCGTAACCTAAAAAGCCCCTTTTTTAAACAACCACCTATGATCCAGCATCCCGGAGCCAAACGCCTGACGCAGGCGCTTATCGTCGCAAGAATGTCCATTTGGGACTCCAGCATTCCCGGAAATCGCTTGATCGACAGCAAGATTTACTGGATGGATAACGGACTTGGGTTGCTGGGGCTCAAACCGCGGCATGTGGTCCAACCATTTTCCGAATTCCTTGCATTGGTGCATCAGGATGACCAGCATTTCGTTATCGCCACCATGCAACGCGCTATCGATTCGCGTGGTGGCTATGATATTGAATATAGGGTGGTCTGGCCGGATGGCTCGGTGCACTGGATTGCAGCACGGGCCGAAATTCAGCCTGATGGTCAAGGAAGGTCGTCGCGGTCACTCGGGCTGATTTGGGATATTTCGGACCGGAAGGAAGCGGAACTGGCGTTGGCGGAACAGAAAGAGCTGGCGGAAGTTACCCTCGGTTCAATAGGTGAGGGCGTCATCACCACGGATACACAGGGCAGGGTGAATTATCTCAACCGTACTGCAGAGCAGGTTACGGGATGGTCCAGAGAGGATCTCCAGCGAGGCGTTGCCATAAGCCACCTGCTAAAAACCGTTGACGAAAGGACTGGTGAGGTCATAGAGGACGTAGGTAGCAAATGCCTGCGACTGAAAAAGACAGTTTCTCTTATCACGCACGCGCAACTTATTAATAAGCAGGGAAAGCGGATTCCGATTGAGGATTCCGCTGCTCCAATTCGATCGCGAACCGGAGAAACATTGGGTGCTGTCATTGTGTTCCGCGATGTCAGCCACGAGAGGGCGCTTAAGCATGAATTGTCATGGCATGCCGCCCATGATCCGCTGACAGGGCTGATCAACCGGCGCGAATTCGAAGTGCAGGTAACCAACGCGCTCGCCACGGCGAAAAGTGACGGTTTCAGCCATGCGATGATGTTTCTCGATCTCGACCAGTTCAAGATCGTCAACGATACCTGCGGACATAATGCTGGTGACGTGCTCCTCAAGATACTGGCGAAAATGCTGCACGGACATATGCGCGGCGCGGACATTCTGGCTCGTCTCGGGGGCGACGAGTTCGGTGCGCTTCTACTGAATTGTCCGGTGGACCAGGCTATTCAATTGGCCAACAAGCTTCGTCAAGCCGTCAAGGATTTCCGTTTTGCATGGGCGGGCCGTACATTTGAGATCGGGGTGAGCATCGGCCTGGTAACGATCAACGAGCACAGCAAATCAGTCAATGAACTGCTGAGCGCAGCCGACCAGGCGTGCTATGCAGCGAAGGAACTGGGACGAAATCGGGTACATCTCTACGAGGAAACCGATGCGATGGTGGCCAAGAGGCATGGGGAAACCATGTGGGTGCCGCTATTGACCCAGGCACTGCAAACGGAGCGCTTTGTGCTGTACACACAGCCCATCGTGAGCCTGAACGGCAGCGAAGCAGA
>NZ_DASZBA010000089.1:0-39965 GCF_035944575.1 Noviherbaspirillum sp. | reverse complement strand
CAGGAATATGCAACCCGCTTCGGCTTCGATGCAGAGAAGAACCCGGCCTACCTGACGCTGGCGCTTGGAGCCGGCGCTGTCACGCCACTGCAAATGGCAGGAGCGTATGCGGTATTTGCCAATGGGGGATACAAAGTCAATCCCTACATCATCTCCAAGGTAACCGATTCCGAAGGTCGAGTGCTGTCGAAGGTCGCTCCGGAGCGTGCCGGCGATGAGGCGCATCGCGTGATCGATGCACGCAATGCCTTCTTGATGGACAGCATGATGAAAGACGTCGTCAAATCCGGCACCGCCACTAAGGCGCTGGTATTGAAGCGCCCGGACATTGCCGGCAAAACCGGCACTACGAACGATTCCTTCGATGCCTGGTTTGCCGGATATAGCCCAAAGGTTGTCGGCGTGGCATGGATTGGATTTGATCAGCCGAAAAATCTTGGAAACAAGGAAACCGGCGGCGGCCTCGCGTTACCGATCTGGATCAGCTACATGCAAAAAGCATTGAAGGACTCTCCAATCGAAGAACGTCCGGTTCCGGAAGGCATAATCCAGGTTGCGGGCGACTATTACTATGCCGAGAACCCGCCAGGCGCAGGCGTGGGAAGCCTGGGCGTTGGCGATCGCCCAAGCTCGGAAGAAGAAAAAGCAAGGGACGAGGTCAAGAACGAATTGTTCTGATCGAGCGGTTCACTGAAGAAGCCGAAGCCGGTAACGCGCTTCGGCTTTTTTCCGTCTGCTACGCCCGCTCGCCCATGACGATATTGGCGTTTCCCTGTTCATTGACCATTGTTGCAAGCGATGCGAACAACTCCGATCGGTCGCGAGTATTCAACCACCGGCCATTTTCATGGCGGTAATGAAAACCACCCGATCGTGCAGCAATCCACAGTTCCTGCATCGGCGTCTGGCTGTTGACGATAATCTTCGAGCCGTTGTCGATAAATTCGATTTCCAGAACATTTCCGCTCCGACTGCATTCCACATCCAGTTCGCCGTTGTCCGACGCAGCTTCCAGGATGGTTTCAATTCTGGCCAGCGCAGCTTCAGCCAGCGCCAGGAATTCAGATTCAGTCATGCTACACTCCGCTCAGTTTTATCCAACCATGATTCTAAACGTGAAGTTCCTATCTGATTTCCGGCGTCTTGCGCTGCTGGTGGTTGTCATGACGTCGACAGGGGTTCTTGGCGCTTGCGGCCAGAAAGGCCCCTTGTTCCTTCCGGCCAAACCGCAGCCGACAGCACCCGCAGCAAAGCCGGCGCAAACCGCGCCGACACAGGATCCTGCTCCCGCTTCCAAGTAAATCGATCATCATGCCGCATTTCACTTACAAAGACGGCGCGCTATTCGCCGAGAACGTCGCCCTGCGCGACATTGCCCGACAGTTCGGCACGCCTGCCTACGTTTATTCCAAAGCCGCCTTCACGGAAAATTATTTGGCCTATGCCAATGCCTGCGCGGAACACCGTCGTGGTGAATCCGGTGCGCTAGTGTGTTATTCCGTCAAATCCAACTCGAATCTTGCAGTGCTGAATCTGTTAAGCCGCCTCGGTTCCGGGTTCGACATTGTCTCCGGCGGCGAACTGCAGCGAGTGATTGCAGCCGGAGGCGACCCACGCAAGGTGATTTTCTCCGGAGTCGGCAAGTCGGCAGAGGAAATGCGTCTGGCATTGACCCATGACATTTTGTGCTTCAACGTGGAATCGGTCGGGGAACTGCATCGTTTGAATGAGATTTCCGGTGAAGTCGGCAAGCAAGCCCCTGTTTCGCTGCGCGTCAATCCCAATGTCGATGCGAAAACCCATCCATATATTTCCACCGGCCTGAAGGAAAACAAATTCGGCATCGACTTCGATGAGGCCATGGCGGCTTATCGCCTTGCCGCTTCGCTGCCCCATCTCAAGGTGGTGGGCATCGATTGCCATATCGGTTCGCAACTTCTGGACGATGCGCCATTGCTCGAAGCACTCGACAAGGTCATCGAATTAATCGACCAACTGGCTGCTGAAGGCATACACCTCCATCATCTGGATATCGGGGGCGGCATAGGCATTACCTACGCGAACGAGCAGCCGGTGCCGATCGGTGATTATCTCGCAAGATTATTCCGGAAGGTCGATCAGTGGCGCATGGCTAAGCACGATGGCGCGCCGATCCAGGTCATGTTCGAACCAGGCCGGTCGATTGCTGGCAACGCAGGCATTCTGCTGACCGAAGTGCAATACCTGAAACACGGCAGCACAAAGAATTTTGCCATCGTCGATGCGGCGATGAATGATCTGATGCGGCCGGCAATGTACGAAGCTTGGCATGGTGTGCAACCAGTGCTCCAGCGCGCGGAACGAGCTAAGACCTATGATGTTGTCGGACCGGTCTGCGAATCCGGCGACTGGCTTGCGAGGCAGCGCGATCTGGCGATCGAACAAGGCGATTTGCTGGCGATCATGTCGGCGGGTGCGTATGGCATGACGATGGCATCCAACTACAACACACGCGGCCGGGCAGTCGAAGTAATGGTGGATGGAGACCGCGTGCATCTGATCCGCCGCAGGGAAGCCGCAACCGAGCTGTATGCACTGGAGTCCGTTCTCCCCTGATGTCTGATCTGCTCCTTCGTCGGCTCAACAGCTTGAAAACCAGTGCGCCGGACGAAGTTTGCAGCGATGTGCGGACATCACGGTTCTGGATGAAGCCACGTAAGCGGTTCGATAGATTCCCTATGCGGCGCTGCGGCCCTTGGCCGTTGGACTCTTCGACGGCAGGAGCTTCCAGTACAGCCGCACGCCAAGCAGCAATCCCAGCACGGAACCGAAAACAATCGGTTCCGCAAAATCGCTTTTACCTGCTTTCATCCACCAGAAGTGAAGGATGGCAAGCGGCGCGATGATGTATATCGTTCGATGCAGCCAAAGCCAACGCCTGCCGCCCAGGCGTTTGACCATGCCGTTCGTGCTTGTCAGCGCCAATGGTATCAACAGCACGAATGCGGCAAAACCGACGGTGATGAACGGACGCTTCAACACATCCTTGAGCATTTCAGCCACGTCGAAGAAATGGTCGAACCAAAGAAAGGTGACGAAATGCAGGAAAGCATAAAAGAACGTGAACAGGCCGGCCATCCTGCGCAGCCTGAGGAGCCAGTTCCAGCTTAGCAGGCGTCGCAATGGCGTCAGTGCCAGTGTTATGCAAAGGAAGTACAAGGTCCAGTCGCCGGTGTTGCGAGTGATGAATTCGATTGGATTGGCACCGAGTCGTTCGGCAAATGCAAACAGTACGAGACGGGCGAACGGCAGCAGGGACGCCGTGAAAAACAGCGCTTTGATTGCCGCGAGCTGCCGAGGCGTCGGATTGAACATGGCCAGCGTCTAACGCGTCAAAAGAACTTCTTCAAGTCCATGCCGGTGTATAGCGATGCCACCTCGTTATACCCGTTGAACATGAGCGTTTTCCGCTTCCTGGTCAGAAAACCGTCTTCGCCGATGCGGCGCTCGGTAGCCTGAGACCAGCGAGGATGATCGACTAATGGATTGACGTTGGAGTAAAACCCGTACTCCTGGGGCGCCGAAATATTCCATGCCGTCTTCGGCTGGTCGCGCGTAAAGCGGATCTTGACGATCGACTTCGCCGACTTGAAACCGTATTTCCAGGGCAGCACGATGCGCACCGGCGCACCGTTCTGATTTGGCAATACTTCGCCATACATGCCCAGCGCCAGCATCGCGAGTGGATGATTGGCTTCATCCATCCGCAATCCTTCAACATAAGGCCATTCAAGAACCGGATTGCGCAGTCCGGGCATTTGCGCCTTGTCGGCCAGCGAAATGAACTCCACATACTTCGCATTGCCATTCGGCTCGACTTTTCTGATCAACTCCGCCAGCGAATACCCGATCCACGGGATCACCATCGACCATCCTTCGACGCAACGCAGACGATAGACACGCTCCTCGAGCGGCGCGAGCTTCAGCAGCGTATCGATATCCAGCGTCACCGGCTTCTTCACTTCGCCTTCGATTGCCACCGTCCAGGGACGTGTCTTTAACGTACCGGCATACTGCGCCGGATCTGCTTTGTCGGTTCCGAATTCGTAGAAGTTGTTGTAGCTGGTCGCATCCTTGTAAGACGTGGTTTTCTCCATCACCACATATGCCGGATTTGATTTTGCGGCCAGCTTCGTCACTGCCGATTGCGCAAATGCCTCACGTGCCGCCATTTGAGCAAGCGCACCGCCTGCAATCGATCCAACTGCCAGCTGCCTGATGAATGTCCGCCGCGATTCGAAGACGTCACGCGGCGTGATTTCGGAAGCAAACGGAATATCGACGCCATTGGGGCCGGGTTTGATCAACATGCGCGCTCCTGTTCATTTTGTCCGACCTTGGTCGGACATGCAGGCCATATCCTTACAAATGATTATTAGTTCGAAGGGTTATAGCTGCCCATACGAATGCAGACCGGACAGGAACATATTGACGCCAAGGAAAGCAAAGGTCGTTACCAGCAACCCGACCAAGGCCCACCACGCGGCGACCTGACCACGCAACCCCTTCATCAATCGCATATGCAGCCACGCGGCGTAATTCAACCAGACGATCAGCGCCCAGGTTTCCTTCGGATCCCACGACCAGTAGCCGCCCCATGCTTCAGCTGCCCAGAGCGCGCCGAGGATGGTAGCAATGGTGAAGAAGGCGAATCCAACCGCGATCGCCTTGTACATCACATCATCGAGCACCTCCAATGGAGGAAGACGATCGGCCAGCAGGCCTTTCGATTTCAGCAGGTAAGCAATGCCAACCATTGCCGCGAGTGCGAACGTGCCGTAGCCGATGAAATTAGCGGGTACGTGAATTTTCATCCACCAGCTTTGCAGCGCCGGAACCAACGGCTGGATTTCCGCCGCTTCCCGACTGACTGTGTACCACAACAGGAATCCCACGGCTGCCGAAACGATCAGCATGACGAACGGCCCGAGCTGCCGTGTAGCGTAGTGCTGCTCGTAATACAAGTAGAACAGCGCGGTGATCAGGCAGAAAAGGATGAATACTTCATACAGGTTGGAAATGGGAATGTGCCCGACATCGACGCCAACCAGGTAGGACTCATACCAGCGCACCAGCATGCCGGTAAAACCGAGCACGACAGCCGCCCAGCAAAGCTTGCTGCCGATCGAGCCGCCGAAGTCGGATCTGGCGATCAAGCCGCCCCAGTAGAACAACGTAGAGAGGAAGAAAAGCGTGCTCATCCACAGGACGGCCGACTGGCTCGAGAGGATGTACTTCAGAAAAAATCTGGTATTTGCGGCGTCCAGCGAACCGCCATACAACGCTATTCCCGCCAAAGCCAAGACGGCAAGCACGGCCATCAACGGGCGTATCGGCTTCCAGTACCAGCCCAGCCAGGCGAACGTCGGCGCGGTCAGTAGCAGGATCGCTTTTTCATAGCCATCCATGTAGGCGCCAAACCGGCTCAAGGCGAACAACGCACCGGCGACCAGTGCCAGCCCATAAAGCCAGTCGATCGCCGTGAGCCGCTTAAAGAAACCCGGTGGTGCCTCGTAGGTCTGTGCTTGTGTCATTTCCATGATTTTCTCCATCTCTTTCCCGCATTCAATGCGGCGCATTCTTGCACATTCAGGCGCCCTGCGTCAGGCGGCCTTTCAAGGTATCGAATTCCTTTTCGAAATCCAGTGTCTTGCGTTGCGAGCTCATTGCCATCAGTGCGTGTGACCGGCCATCTGCATCGGACTTTACCCAGATCCAAAGGCGGCGTTCACGGATGTAAAACATCGAAAACACGCCCAAGGTCAATAACAGGCAGCCCAGATAAACCACCTTTTTGCCCGGAGAGCGCGTCACTTGAAGCACAGACGCCTTGACCTCTTCAAATTCCTTGAGCTGCAGGTAAACCGGTGCGCCGTAGAAGAACGAATCGGACAGCGCATTGGTCGACAACTGAAGAAAGCGCGCCTGCTTTTCATCCCCCGCAACAGGTTTCAGTCCGTCTTTTTCCCGTGCAGTCTGCCATAGTTCCCACAGACTGCCGTTCAGGATCTTCATGAAGATATCTGCGGCCTTTTCCTGTTCCTGCGGCGGAATTTTTTCAAGAAATTGCGATACGGCCAGGTAGCCGCCCATTCCCTCCTCGCCGGCGAAAATCGACAGCCCCTTCAGAGCGGACTGCTCCAGTTGCTCTCTAAGCTTGTCCGCCGTATCGCGCGAGCTCGGCATGGTGCGCTGCGCGTAACGCTTTGCCGCTTGCGCCCTAAGTGCCGGATCGGAAAGCGCTGCCCGCAAGCGCATCCACTCTTCCACGGTGTCGCTGTCGTCGGCAGGAATGCGCAGATACCGGAATGGCTCGTTCGGCGAATTGCGCACGCCGGTGAGGAACATGTAATCACCTTCCACCTGCACCGGCTGCATGTAATTGTGATATTCCCTTGCCTGGCCGGTCTTGTCGCGAATCTTGTATTGCACGCTGGGTCCGACGTTCTTCAGATCCTTGTTATTCGCATTTTTTGCGGCGGAGCCAAGCTGCTTATCGAGGCCCGCCGTGAATTTTTCGTTGAATGTTTTTTTGGTATCGACAGCGCGCACATCCTGCCCGCTTTGCGCCATGTTCTCGATGTTGAACATCCGGAAGCCGGACCATTCGACGGTGTATTCTGCATCGGCGTTTTTGGACAACGGGGTCGTGCTGCCAACCTCGCCCGCAATTGCGAATGCGTCATCCTGCAGGCCCGACATGGGATACCCCGAGAGCTTCAGCTTGCTTCCGCCATCCTCGAAGCTCGACTGATAGACGGCGATGCCCTTGTAGATCAAGGGCTCGTTAACCTTGATCGTTGCCGGAAAGGTATGACCGGTAATGTTATCGCGCACCACCACTTCGCTGGCAAACAGTTTCGGCATGCCGGTAGAGTAGTGCTCGATGATGAACTTGTTCAATTTGATGGAGAACGGCAACTCCTGAATCAGCACACCGCTCTGCTGCGGGATGATTGCGGTGGTGCTGGCGCCACCTTCGGGAATCAATGTGTTGCCGCGGAACGTCGGGTTGCCTAGCCCCAGGCGATGCTGCGCCGGAATGTCGGCGATGATGCCGTTGCCGGAAAACGGTGTTTTGTCATACACCCATTTCTGAAAACGGATTGGCAGATCCGAGTCTAGCAGGCCGCCGATGCAGATAATCACGATCGCGCTATGCGCGAATATATAACCCCATTTGTTGGCCGCTCCTTGCTTGGCAGCGATCAGGCTGGCATTTTCCTTTTCGACCAGCTTCACCTTGTAGCCGTTAGCGGCAACCTGACCGGCGAGACTCTGCGCGAATGCCGTTCGTGCGGCTGGGGATGTCCATGCGGCCTTGTGATGAAAATTGAGTAGCGACTGTTCGCGTACATTGTCGCGCCAGCTGCGCATATCCTTGAGCATCTTGGGCGTATTGCGGATGAGGCACAACGACGTCGATAGAACCAGGAACGCCATGATCAGCAGGAACCACCAGGCGGAATAAACGGCATACAGGCCCAGTTTTTCGAACACATCGAACCAGAACGGCCCGAACTGGTTCACGTAATTGGGCATCGGCTCGTTCTGCTTGAGGACGGTACCGATCACCGATGCGATCGAGATCAACGACAGCAGGCTGATTGCGAAACGCATCGACGATAACAGTTCGACCGCATCGGCCAACCAGCGTCGATTGGTGTTGAGATGCAGTCCGGATGTACTTGTAGTCATATTCTCATCAAAAGAAAAAGGGGCGGCCTTGGCCACCCCCTTGATCCGTCATTTTTCTTATTTTGTTTATTTACTTCAGGCCGGCAATGTAATCCGAGACCGCCTTGATTTCGTCGTCCGACATCCGCTTGGCGATGGTCGTCATCTGCTGACTGTTGTTGCGCGCCCCAGAGCGGAAATTCACCAATTGCGCCGCGGTATATTCCTGATGTTGGCCGCCAAGCCGCGCAAACTGGGCAGGAATACCGGCACCGTTCGGTGCATGGCAGCCTGCGCAGGCAGGGACATTCTTTTCAGCGATACCGGCACGATAGATCTGCTTGCCGATCTCGATTGTTTCCTTGCTCTTCGCCGCGCCGGGCTTCTGCGCCTGCGTCACGAGATAAGCAGAGAGATTGCGCATATCGTCATCGGTCAACGCCTTGGAAATAGGCGTCATGATTGGATTGTTGCGCTCAGGTGTCCTGAAGTCGGCGAGTTGCTTGAACAGATATGCCTCATGCTGGCCCGCCAGCTTGGGGTTCTGCACGATTGTCGAATTGCCGGCAGCGCCATGGCAGGATACGCAGGCAACCAGATTGCGGGAGGCATCGCCCTTGGTGTACAGCGCCTCACCTTTGGCAGGGTCGGCCTTGGGGGCTTTTTTCTCTTCTGCTGCATGAGCGACGGACGAAAGCGCCAGCATCGCGACCAACACGGATTTTACAAACGGTAAAAACGCACGATTCATTCAAACACCCTGAGACTTGATATTAAAATTCTGGCCTGTTGCCGGAGATCGTCTGTGCGGCTTCGCTTTTGCGGCGCAACATACATAACCCCTTATTGTACAATAGCTTCTCGGCATTTTGCCTCTCTTGCTGTATTTTCTCCTATCTCTATGTCCCTACTTTGGCAAGCCCGTTTCTTCACTACGGTGAACCATCTGCGCGACTTGCCAAATACGCAAGTCCCTGAGGTTGCTTTCGCTGGACGTTCAAATGCCGGCAAATCGACAGCAATCAATATCCTCTGCAATCAAAAAAAACTGGCTTTCGCATCGAAGACGCCTGGCCGGACACAGCACATCAATTATTTTTCCATCGGCGGCGCGCATGTCGGCATGCATCGGAAAGACGAAACCAGAGTCGATGAGATCCGCGCCTTGCTCGTGGACCTGCCTGGATATGGCTATGCAGAAGTCCCGGGTGCGGCCAAGAACCACTGGAATCAATTGCTGGGAAGCTATGTTCAGCAAAGGGCCCAGCTGAGCGCCCTGGTGCTCATCATGGACTCACGCCGTCCTTTCACCGAACTGGATATCCAGATGCTGGAATGGTTTGCGCCGACCGGCAAACCGATTCATTGCCTACTGACGAAGTCGGACAAACTGAGCCGCAATGAAGCAACCAATGCATTACGGCTTGCGCGGACAGTATTGAGCAGCTATGTTGATGCGCAAGGCCATCCTTTCCCATTCACTGCGCAACTCTTTTCGGCACTGAAACGTATTGGCTTGGAGGAAGCAGACCAGCGGATTCTGGAACTGCTGTCTTTGAATGACGATACGGAAATCGGGCCGCCAACAGATGCGGGCTGAATACCGGGAGAAAATGCAGACGAAAAAAAGCCCTGGAGAAAGGGGAAGATCTCCAGGGCAGTAACGCCTTATCGCTAATGCTACGATATGGCCCCGCTCAGGGAGGAGAAGCGGGAGGTGAGTGATCACCTATTCCTGAGATGGAGCGAGGCCGAAAAAGTTTCATATTTCCATACGAAAATTCACCATTTTTCGTATTCCACTTTCATCGCTTGTTTATATCGTTCACTTACCTCGACATGGCCGACAACCCATTCAAACCCAACTTCCCCGCCATCAGGATGCGCCGCATGCGCAAGGACGCCTTTTCCCGTGCAATGATGCGCGAAAATGTCGTTACAACCTCAGATCTGATTTACCCGGTCTTCATCCTTGAAGGCGAGAATCATCGCGAAAAAGTAGGCTCGATGCCTGGCGTAGAACGGCTTTCCGTTGATCTGCTGTTGACCGTGGCGGAAGATTGCGTTGCGCTTGGCATTCCTGTCATGGCCCTTTTCCCGGTGATCAATCCGACACTGAAGACACCGGACGGCATCGAAGCGACCAATCCCGATGGGCTGGTTCCCAGGGCAGTACGCGAACTCAAGCAGCGCTTCCCGGAGCTGGGCATTCTGACCGATGTTGCGTTGGACCCTTACACCAGCCATGGGCAGGACGGCGTCATCAATCAGGATGGATATGTGCTCAATGACGAAACCTGCGCACTACTGGTAAGGCAGGCGTTGGTGCAGGCCGAAGCCGGAGTCGATATCGTGGCGCCATCCGACATGATGGATGGCCGCATCGGGGCGATCCGGGCCGGCCTCGAATCACACCGCTTCATTTACACCCGCATCATGGCGTACTCGGCCAAATACGCATCCGCCTTTTATGGTCCGTTTCGTGACGCTGTCGGATCGGCAGCCAATCTCGGCAAGGGCGACAAGGCCACTTACCAGATGGATCCGGCCAACAGCGACGAGGCGCTGCGCGAGGTCGCGCTGGATATTGCGGAAGGCGCCGATATGGTGATGGTCAAGCCGGGCATGCCTTATCTGGATATCGTGCGACGGGTCAAGGATGAGTTCAAGGTGCCGACCTTTGCTTACCAGGTGAGCGGTGAGTACGCGATGATCAAGGCTGCCGCGCAGCATGGCTGGCTCGATCACGATAAGGCGATGATGGAATCCATGCTGGCATTCAAGCGTGCAGGCGCCGATGGCGTACTGACCTACTTTGCGCGCGACATTGCCCGTCGGCTGAAACTCGGTTGATCCGCACGCCTTCTTTTCAGCTACCATTGCCTGACAAATAAAAATTGCCGCTTCGGCGGCAAATGGAGGCAATGATGCAGGAAAAAGTCATCACGCTGGCAACGCCGGTTTTTTTCTTACTCATCTTCATTGAACTGGCTGTCGGCCTGCTGCGGCACCGCAATACCTATCGTCTCAACGACGCAATCAATAGCATCAGCCTCGGCGTACTCAGCCAGATCAGCGGCGTGTTCATGCGCCTTCTGCGTATCGGCATTTATGCATGGCTGCTTGAACATGTTGCCTTGTTCAGGCTGCCGGCGGACAGCCTTTGGGTCTGGGTGTCGGGATTATTACTCTATGACTTCTGCTATTACTGGCTGCATCGCATGGGGCATGAAGTCAATATTCTCTGGGCAGCGCATGTCGTTCATCATCAGAGCGAGGACTATAACCTGTCGACCGCATTGCGCCAGACCAGCAGTGGCGCGTTGCTGGGTTGGATCTTCTATATCCCCATGGCAGTTCTCGGCTATCCGCTGGAAGTATTCGCCGCGGTGGCACTGATCGATCTGCTCTATCAATTCTGGGTTCACACCCAGCAGATTGGCAGGCTGGGATGGTTCGACCGCGTCTTCGTGTCACCGTCCAATCATCGCGTGCATCATGCGGTCAATGATGTGTATCTCGATAAAAATTATGGCGGCATCCTGATTCTCTGGGACCGCATGTTCGGCACCTTCATCGAGGAGCGCGACGACGAGCCGGTCGTGTATGGCACGCGCAGTCCGTTGCGCAGCTGGAATCCGCTCTGGGCAAATATCGAGGTGTATAAATCGATCGCAAAGGATGCATGGCATACCCGCCGCCTGCGTGACAAGCTGCGCTTGCTGTTCGCCCGGCCCGGATGGCGTCCGGCTGACATCGAAGCAGTCCATCCAAAAGTCGATTTCGATATCCGGCACGCGTTGTACAACCCCGAGCTTACCCGGTCGGAGCAGATTTATTGCCTGGCACAGTTCTCCGTGTTATTACTGACCACCACACACTTTCTTGCCGTGCACAACACGATTCCCGGCTGGTCGGGACTGGCCTACGCGGCCTGGCTTGGAGGAGGACTATGGATCATCGGCGGCCTGATGGAGCGCGCTTCCGGCTATTCCTTGCTCGAATCGGTCAGGCTCGTTGGCACGGCGATTGGCGTACTGGTGACCGGGTCATGGTTTGGGGCCCCCACTCTTCCTCCCATCGTGCAAAGCGTGATCGTGGTATCGGCTCTCATTTCGCTTGCCGCATTCTGGATGGTTTTGAAATCTCTTCCCGCACCACATGGACATTTTTCTCATCAGTAGACAACAGGTTTCCCGTATTACCGAAAGACCGGCCGATATATCCGACGAGGAATTTCTCTGGCTCGATACGACTCACGACGAAGTTGCCGCCGACGTACAGGCATGGCGCAGCACCGTTGAAGGAATGACGGGCGTTCATGTATACGACCCGCATTTGCTAGACATTACCAACCTGTCCCATCCGTCTTATTTCGATTCAACCCAAGACTACGCGATGGTGGTCTTTCGCAAACTGGACCTGAATAATCAGCCCGAGGCACAAGCCGTACAGGTGGAAGACAGTAGCAAACGCAAGGTACCGCAGGCACTCGCCAAATTGGCTACCAAGCCAGTTACCTTCCTGCTGATTGGCCGTACGCTGATCACCATTCATGCAGCGCGCAGCCGTACCGTGGAGGCGACCCGCAACCGGCTGCTTGACTACAAGCACAAGCGCGACGGCAGTTTGAATACCGCCCGCCCACCAGTGTCGCCGGAAGAATTGATGCTTCGCCTGCTGAATGCGATGGTTGACCAGTATCTCGAACTTCGACAACCGCTGACCGCACAAATCGACCGCTGGCAACGCGCCCTGTTGAATCCGCGCCGCCCGTTCAATGATTGGCTTGCATTGCTCGATGCCCGTATCGAGTTGCGCAAACTCGACCAACTAAGCGAGGGGCAACTGGACGCCTTGCAGGAACTACGGGATTACATAGTGGATGTCAAAGGCAACCACGATGACCGCAAGGAATCCGATCTTTTGCTGGTTCGTATCAATGATGTAATCGAGCATATCAGCCGCGTTCTGAATCATGCGCGGCGGCTCGAATCATCCATCGAGTCTGCCGTGCAGATTCATTTTTCGCTCATGGCGCATCGTACCAGCGAGATCATGCGGACTCTGACGGTAATCACGGCGCTGTTCATGCCGCTTACTTTAATTACCGGCATTTTCGGCATGAATTTCGATTACCTGCCGCTGCTGAAAGACCGCGCAGGTTTCTGGATCACCATAGGGGCAATGCTGCTGCTCGTCATCGTCATGCTGCTTTACTTCAGGCAAAAACGATATCTTGAAGACCGCGCTTTCGACAGTAGGAAATAGCTGTCCGCCCGAACCCATAAAAAAAGCGCCCGATCGTCGGGCGCTTTTTGTCATTTACGGCAATCGTTATTTGTTCGGTTGCGGCGTCAGGCGAAGATAAGGCCGCGGCGCGGTGTATCCCTTCGGATATTTCTGCTTGATAACATCTTCATCCTGAATTGTCAGCGGAATAATGACATCCTCACCGTCCCGCCAGTTGCCTGGGGTCGCAACGGTATAACCGTCAGTAAGTTGCAGGGCATCAATGACACGCAGTATTTCATCGAAATTGCGGCCAGTGCTCATTGGGTAAGTAATCGTCAGACGGATCTTTTTCTTGGGGTCGATCACGAACAATGAACGTACGGTCATCGTCTCGGACTGATTTGGATGAATCATGTCGTACAGGGCTGCAACTGTTTTGTCCGCGTCGGCAATGATCGGAAATCCGACTACTGTGTTCTGCGTTTCTTCGATATCCTTGATCCACTGCACATGCTTGTCCGCCGGGTCGACAGATAAGGCAATCGCTTTCACATTCCGCTTATCGAACTCCGACTTGAGCTTCGCAGTCAGGCCAAGTTCCGTGGTGCAGACCGGAGTGAAATCCGCCGGGTGGGAAAACAATACGACCCAGGAATCACCTGCCCATTCATGAAATTTGATCTTCCCGATCGAAGAATCCTGTTCGAAGTCTGGGGCAATATCACCAAGACGCAATGTCATATCCATCTCCCAAAAGTTATTAAGCAATGAATATATTCGCACACTGCTCTGTTATCAACAACAAGGAAATTAGCTGCTTATATCGGTTCTTGTATAAGCAGCGTTCCCGAAAGACATCCCGCCTAAAAACTAGTCACCAAACCAAGTGACTGATTGAATTTGTCAGCGTTTTGGTAACCGATGACGCGACCTCCCTGAATTTCCTTGCCCTCTTTGTCGAAGAAGATAATGCCTGGAGGCCCGAAGAGTTTAAATCGCTTCAACAACGCCTTGTCGTCGGCGTTATTGGCCGTTACATCTGCCTGAAGCAGCACCATATCCGCGAACCGGGCTTGAATGCGCGGATCGGAGAAGGTGAACTTTTCCATTTCCTTACAGGAAACACACCAGTCCGCATAAAAATCCAGCATGACTGTTTTGCCTTTTGACTGCGCCAGCACGGCATCTAGTTCGTCACTTGACTTAACCCGTACGAACTCTGTTTCGGCTGCGTGGCCTTTTGTAAGGTGCGCCAATGGCGCCAGCACATCGCGCCCGCCGGTCGCCACGCCAGCCAGTTGCAACAGTCCCAATGCGGCAAATATCAATCCGATGGCCTTTGTTTGCCATGGACCAAGTCGGTTGAAAAGCAGATACGCACCATATCCGATGCCCAATGCCGCCCAGCCAAACATTTGCATGGCGGTCGATAATAGCGGCGAAGCAATCCACAACGCCAAACCCAGCATCAGCACCCCGAAAAAGCGCTTTACGCCTTCCATCCACGCGCCTGCACGCGGCAATAACGCTCCTGCAGACAGTCCTACTAGCAGCAATGGCACGCTCATGCCGACAGCCATGGCAAATAGCGCGCTTCCGCCAACCACGACGTCTCGCGTCTGGCTGATGTACACCAACGCGCCGGCCAGGGGCGCGGCAACACAGGGGCCGACAATCATTGCTGAAATTGCACCCATCGCGAACACGCCTGCCAGTTTGCCGCCCGATTGCCGCTCCGAAAACCTCGCCAGTTTCGTTTGTATCGATGCTGGCACCTGCAACTGATACACGCCAAACATCGACAGTGACAATGCCACCATCAGCACGGCGAACAGCGCAAGCACCCATGGCTTTTGTAAGCTCGCCGAGAGTCCTTCTCCGATCAATCCGGCCGCGACACCGAGTGCCGTGTACACCAATGCCATACCCAAGGCATATACCACTGACAACGTAAAGCTTCGTGAACGATTTGTCTGGGCACCTTCACCGACGATGATGAACGAGAGGATCGGTACCATGGGCAACACGCATGGCGTAAAGGACAGGCCCAGGCCAAGCAGAATGAAAAGCGGTACGATTGCCAGAAGCTTCCCGCTCTTCAATGACGCCTCGATCCTGCCCATGTCGGAGTCCTGCATGGAGGCTGCCGGCGGTCCCGCGGTAGACGATTGTGCCGCACTGCTTTCGGCCGGTGTGGTCATTGCAGCCGGTTCGGTCCGCGCCGCAGTGATTGCCGCCAGCAATCCGCCGCCCTTGGGTGACAAGGTCGCTTGCGAGTCCATCGGCGAATAACACAATCCCGCATCCGCGCATCCCTGGCTGGTTGCCGTCAGGGTGAAGCTTCCGGCGGCTTCTACCGGCAATTTGATAGTGATGGACTTGCGATACGTTTCCACATCCTTCTGAAACGTCTCATCGAACTTAATTTTTCCTGGAGGTATTACGGGTTCACCCAGAGCTGCGCCGTCGGCCTTGAATGCAAAGCGCTCCCGGTACATGTAATAGCCGTCCGCGATACGGTAGGTAATCTCGACCGTCTTTTCGTCCGCCATCTTTGCGGAGAATTTAAACGCCACGTCAGGCGCCAGATAATCCTCGGCGGCCCGTGCGGACGACTGCAGCAGCAACATCGAGGCGAACAGGCCGATGGTTGCAAATAGCAATAGGGAGCGATGGAATATGCGTCGATTAACTGTGATCATGCGATTCCGATACCGCATCGTTGTGTTGCTCGCTTTCATTCTTATGCGTCCTGCTGCTTTCTGGTTTCCTGCCGAATCCACTCCAGGTAAGCCATTGAGACTTCGGTAATCGGTATTGCGATGATTTCCGGTACTTGATAGGGGTGCATGTTCTTGATGGCCAATTCGAGATCGGGGTATCGATCCGCCATGGTTTTGATATGTATCGGGATTTCGCTTGCATCTTCAATAGCGCCCTCCCACCGGTAGATTGATTGAATGGAAGGCAATATATTGACGCATGCCGCAAGTCGCTCATCCAGGATCAGCCGGGCGAGCTTCCTTGCACTATCTGCGTCCGGCATATTGGTCATTACGAGAAGGGCCTGTTGCATGGTCAGAATAAACCCAATGTTAAAAATTACTTGAGCAAGCGCCTGCGTGTCATGATCGCCGCCGCATAATAACCTGCAACACAATATCCCATCAGAACCGCCAGGTCGGTTATAGGCGTTGCCGGCCAACTGCCGAGAATCATCGGCCGGACCAAGTCAACCGCGGCGCTCAACGGCAAATAGCGCGCGACTTCCTGAAGCCAAGACGGCAATTGCGTAATTGGATAGTACACGCCCGACACAAATATCATTGGCGTCAGCAGGAGCGTGAAATAGTAGGTAAAAAAATCATAGCCTTTTGCAAAGGCGTTGACCACCAAACCTAGCGAAGCGAAGGTCATACCGATCAAGAACAGAACCGGTAGCACGATCAGCGTATGCCAATGTATTCCTATCCCGAGAGCAAAAAGCACTGCGACGATCGCAATGCCGGAAAACATCGACTTGGTCGCAGCCCATAGCATTTCAGCGAGCACGACGTCGTCCAGTGCCAGTGGGGCGTTCAGCAATGCGTCCCATGTCCTTTGTACATGCATGCGCGAGAATGCAGAATAGAGTGCCTCAAACGACGCTGCCATCATGACGGACATGCAAATCGAACCTGAGGCGAGATACTGGATATAGGGTATGCCCTCGACGGTTTTTAGCAGGCTGCCCAAACCATATCCGAATGCTATCAGGGTGATCAGCGGATCGGCGATGTTGCCCAGTACACTGACCACCGCAAGTTTTTTCCAAACCAGGAAGTTACGGCGCCAGATCGGATAGAACCGCCATGAAAACCGAGGCAGCTCCAGCATGCTGTTGCTCATTTTCAATCCCGCATCTCCCGTCCTGTAAGCTTCAGGAACAAGTCTTCCAAATTGGCGGGGCGATGCAGATAGCGTACGCCCTCAGTCGCCTGCAAACCATTTAAGAGTGCCTGTGCATCGTTTGTATAGCAAAACACCGTTTCTCCGCTAACTTCTGTGCGCGCCGATTGCTGACGTCCGATTCGCGAGCTCCATGCATGGGCATTGTCGCCATACACTTCAACGACTTCAGCCTCGATATGCTGTCGGATGAGATCGCGCGGCGATCCTTCCGCAATCAACTGACCGTGATCGATAACTGCCAGGCGATCGCAAAGTCGTTCCGCCTCGTCCATAAAATGTGTCGTGAGCAGGATTGTCTTGCCCTCTGCCAGCAGTGCTTTCAACCGGTCCCAGATGAGGTGCCTCGCCTGCGGATCAAGCCCGGTGGTTGGCTCATCCATAAATATGAGATCAGGATCATTTACCAGCGCACGGGCTAATGTCAGGCGCCGTCGCATTCCTCCGGAGAGTTCAGTAATTCGAGCGCCCTTCTTCGCAGTCAAGCTGGCAAACTCCAGAAGCTTGGGTATGCGTGCGCGAATTTGAGCGTCGTTGATGCCGAAGTAGCGGCCGAACACCAGCAAGTTTTCCTCGACAGTAAAGTCCGGATCCAAATTATCCGCTTGCGGGACTACACCGACCCGCAAGCGCGCAACGCGTGCCTGGGCCGGAACCGGCTTGCCTACCAAAGTGATTTGTCCTCTGTCGGGCTCGGTCAGCCCAAGGCAGAGACGTAAGGTCGTGGTCTTTCCTGCGCCATTTGGTCCAAGCAGGCCATAGCATTCGCCCTCCCGTAGCGAAAACGAAAGTCCATTGACGACAATGTTCTTTTTGTCGGCGTTTCCATAACTCTTATGGAGATTGGATACTGAGAGAATGGCAGATTTGGGCATGCCTGACATTATGGCGCAAGAACAAAAATCGCTCTTGATACCAAACGTCGCAACGCCAGAATGCAAAAAGCCAGGCATGCACCTGGCTTTTGCGATCGCGGTCTTTTGACCTTATTCTGCTGTTTGAACTTCTGTCGCTTCGCTGAGTTCCGGACGATCAACCAGTTCGACAAACGCCATTGGCGCGTTGTCACCCTGACGGAAACCCATCTTCAAAATGCGGAGATAGCCGCCGTTACGGGTTGCGTAGCGCGGACCCAGCTCTGCAAAAAGTTTGACAACCATCTCACGGTCACGCAGACGGCTGAAAGCCAGGCGCTTGTTTGCGAGCGAATCGGTCTTGCCAAGGGTGAGGATAGGCTCGACAACACGACGCAGTTCTTTTGCCTTTGGCAGGGTGGTCTTGATGGCTTCGTGACGCAGGAGCGACACAGTCATGTTGCGCAGCATTGCAAGACGGTGTGACGAAGTACGGTTCAGTTTACGAAGGCCGTGACGGTGACGCATGGTATTTCCTTTCAGTTTCGAAGTTTAAGTCCAGCTCTTCTATCGACGATAGGTCGCGGGCCGGTACGTATTGGTACGGTTTGCACTACTTGTAGAGCGGGCCTTCCGCTATAGGAAGGCCATATCCCATCTTAATTACTTTTCCAGACCAGCCGGCGGCCAGTTTTCGAGTTTCATTCCCAAGGTCAAGCCGCGGGAAGCCAGCACTTCCTTAATCTCGTTTAGTGACTTGCGTCCGAGATTTGGTGTTTTCAACAGTTCGTTTTCGCTGCGCTGAATCAAGTCGCCGATGTAATAAATGTTCTCGGCCTTGAGGCAATTTGCGGAACGGACTGTGAGCTCCAAATCGTCGACAGGACGGAGAAGAATTGGATCGACAGACGGCGCACGCGACGGTGCTTCTGCCGCCGCCTCTGTACCCTCCAGTGCGGCGAAAACGTTCAGCTGATCGACAAGAACGCGAGCAGACTGACGGATCGCTTCTTCAGGCGAGATGACGCCGTTGGTTTCGATGTTGATAACGAGTTTGTCGAGGTCGGTACGCTGTTCCACACGGGCAGATTCGACGGCATAGGAAACACGGCGGACCGGGGAAAACGAAGCGTCGAGGATGATACGGCCAATTGTCTTGTTCGCATCTTCAGACAAGCGGCGCACGTTACCAGGTACATAGCCCCGGCCTTTTTCCACCTTGATTTGCATATCGAGCTTACCACCTGCAGTCAGGTGTGCGATCACGTGATCCGGATTGACCAGTTCCACATCGTGTGGGAGATCGATGTCCGATGCATACACAGCACCTTCGCCATCCTTGCGCAGGGTGAGCGTCACTTCGTCGCGGTTATGCAGTTTGAATACCACACCCTTGAGGTTCAGCAGCATGTCAACAACGTCTTCCTGCACGCCGTCGAGCGACGAGTATTCATGTACTACGCCGGCGATTGTCACTTCGGTAGGCGCATAGCCAACCATGGACGACAACAGCACACGGCGCAGGGCGTTGCCCAGAGTATGGCCGTAGCCGCGCTCGAACGGCTCCATAACCACTTTGGCGCTGCCGGCACCAAGTGCTTCCACTTCGATGATACGGGGCTTCAACAAACTGTTTTGCATGAAATGTCCTTTTCAATACCCTCGGCTCGTTACACCGATAAGGCTGATGGCATTACGAAAGAAGCCTGCCTTGGTAGGCAGGCAGGGGAACTAATTAACGGGAATACAATTCGACGATCAGCGATTCGTTAACGTCGTTTGCAATTTCGGTACGGTCCGGCATCGACTTGAAGACGCCTTCCATTTTCTTCGCATCAACGGCCACCCATGTCGGCATGCCGCTTTGTTCGGCCAAAGACAACGCTTCTAGAATACGCGCCTGTTTTTTGGCCTTCTCACGTACAGCAACTACATCGCCTGCCTTGACTTGATATGACGCGATATTCACGACGTTGCCATTAACAGTAAACGCTTTGTGGCTCACCATTTGGCGCGCTTCTGCGCGTGTAGAACCGAAGCCCATACGATAAGCGACATTGTCGAGACGCGACTCAAGCAACTTCAATAAGTTTTCACCGGTATTGCCCTTGCGACGATCGGCTTCAGCGAAATAGCGGCGGAACTGACGCTCGAGGATGCCGTACATCCGTTTAACCTTCTGCTTCTCGCGCAACTGATTACCATAATCCGAGGTACGGGCACCAGAAGTACGGCCATGTTGCCCTGGCTTGGAATCAAGTTTGCACTTTGAATCCAAGGAGCGGCGTGCGCTCTTCAGGAAAAGGTCGGTGCCTTCACGGCGGGAAAGTTTTGCTTTTGGTCCAATGTAACGTGCCACGTTATTTCCTTATTTATTGAATGACGCCCCGCCCGAGCCAAGAAACGACTCGCCAGGCGCTAGTCTGATTCAACTACAACCAGACGGTGGTCTTAAGAACAAAACCCGCCAAGTGCGTTGGCGGGCGACTTACAACATCGAAAACGGAAAGCAGGAAGGACCCTGCTTTCCGTTGACGAAAAATTAGATACGGCGACGCTTAGGCGGACGGCAGCCGTTGTGCGGCACAGGCGTCACGTCCTGAATCTGGGTGATTTTGATACCTAGATTATTGAGAGCACGGACTGCCGATTCACGGCCTGGTCCAGGGCCTTTAATCCGGACTTCCAGATTTTTTACGCCACACTCAACAGCGACCTTGCCCGCGGCTTCTGCTGCAACCTGGGCTGCAAATGGCGTGGATTTACGAGAGCCCTTGAAACCCGCGCCACCCGACGTTGCCCAGGAAAGCGCATTGCCCTGACGGTCAGTAATCGTAATAATTGTGTTGTTGAAAGACGCGTGGATGTGCGCGATACCTTCTGCAACGTTCTTTTTAACTTTTTTACGCGCGCGTGCTGCGGCGGCGTTATTAGGGGCTTTTGCCATAATGATTTCCTTGGAACCGACGACTTACCGGGATTATTTCTTCAACGACGCTGCAGCCTTACGCGGGCCTTTGCGGGTCCGTGCATTGGTGCGTGTACGCTGACCGCGAACCGGAAGCCCTTTACGATGGCGCAAGCCGCGATATGATCCAAGATCCATCAATCGCTTGATGCTCATCGACACTTCACGACGCAGATCGCCTTCAACAACGAACTTGCCCACTTCGTCGCGAAGCTTTTCCAGCTCGTTGTCGTCCAGGTCCTTGACCTTCTTAGTGGTCAATACGCCTGTCGTTTCGCAAATTTGCTGCGCGCGTGGACGACCGATACCAAAGATGGCCGTCAAGCCGATCACGGTGTGCTGATGGTTGGGGATATTAACCCCTGCAATACGTGCCATTCGTTATTCCTCGATCAATAACGTTAATTAACCTTGGCGCTGCTTATGACGCGGTTCCGTGCAGATAACACGAACAACGCCTTTGCGCTTGATGATTTTGCAGTTGCGGCAGATCCGCTTAACTGATGCGAGCACTTTCATTTCGCCCTCTTTCCTTGATTTTTAAACATTACGCAACGGAGTAAAGCGAACCGCAACTCCATCCCTACCACAACACATTACTTCGTCCGGAACACGATTCGCGCCCGGCTCAAATCATAGGGAGTCAGCTCGACTGTCACCTTATCTCCTGGCAGGATCCGAATGTAGTTCATCCGCATCTTGCCGGAAATATGCCCGAGCACTACATGCCCGTTCTCCAACTTGACTCGAAATGTTGCATTAGGAAGATTCTCAAGAATCTCACCCTGCATTTGAATAACATCGTCTTTTGCCATTCGGTTTCTTCGCTGTCCCCGCGCTTAACGCGTTGGAATCCCGCCCTTGAAATTTGCTTTGCGCAGCAGCGACTCATACTGCTGAGACATAACATAGTTCTGTACTTGTGCCATGAAATCCATGGTAACCACAACGATGATCAGCAAGGAGGTTCCACCAAAATAGAATGGCACCTTCCAACGAGCGATCAAGAACTCCGGCAACAAGCACACCAGGGTGATATACAACGCACCCGCAAGCGTTAACCGCATCAAGATCTTGTCGATATATCGCGCTGTTTGGTCACCGGGACGAATACCGGGAACAAACGCACCGCTCTTTTTCAGATTTTCCGCTGTTTCCTTGCTGTTGAACACCAAGGCAGTGTAGAAGAAGCAGAAAAACACAATCGCAACCGCATACAGCAATGCGTGAATCGGTTCGCCGGGCGCAAGTGAAGCGGCCAGATCCTTCAAGAACCGAATGAATGGATTGGTCGTATCACCCGAGGTGAACCAACTCGTGATGGTCGCTGGAAAAAGAATAATCGACGATGCGAAGATTGGCGGAATCACACCAGCCATATTCAACTTCAGTGGCAAGTGACTGCTCTGACCACCATAAATCTTATTTCCTACCTGGCGTTTTGCGTAGTTGACGAGAATCTTGCGCTGGCCTCGTTCGATAAACACAACGATGAACGTTACGGCGGCAACAATTACACAAATCAAGATTGCAGACAGCGCACTCATTGAGCCGGTACGAACCAATTCAAACAATCCACCCAATGCGCTCGGCAAGCCTGCAGCAATACCGGCGAAAATAATGATCGAGATTCCGTTACCCAGACCGCGCTCCGTGATTTGCTCACCTAGCCACATCAAAAACATGGTGCCGGTTACCAAAGTAACAACCGTGGTGAATCGAAATGCCAATCCTGGATCCAGCACTAGGCCAGCTTGCGATTCAAGCGCAACTGCGATGCCAAGCGCTTGAAATGTCGCGAGCACCAGCGTGCCGTAGCGGGTGTATTGCGTGATCTTGCGCCGCCCAGCCTCGCCCTCTTTCTTCAATGCCTCCAATTGCGGCGACACGATCGACATCAACTGCATGATGATCGAAGCCGAGATGTAAGGCATGATGCCAAGAGCGAAAACGGTGAACCGCGACAGCGCCCCGCCGGAGAACATGTTAAACATCCCCAGAATGCCGCCTTGGTTTTGTTTGAACAGTTCTGCTAGCTGAGTTGGATCAATTCCCGGAACAGGAATGTGAGCGCCGATACGATACACCACCAAAGCCGCAAGCAGAAACCACAAACGCCCCCAAGGGAATCCGCTTGCTGCGCTCTTGGCGAGTTGAGGGGATGTTGCCAATTATTGCTCCGAAATTGTTGATTGCAAAGGCAGTCGCTTAGGCAACAGAACCGCCAGCTGCTTCAATAGCCGCTTTCGCGCCTTTTGTCGCAATCAATCCAGTGACGCTCAATTTCTTCGTAATCTCGCCTGCTTTAATAATACGAACTACGCGAGCGAGCTCCGGAACCAGACCTGCCTGCTTTAATGCCAGCATATCGACATCGCTGACTGGCAGGTTTTCAAGATCGGACAGCCGAACTTCTGCTTTATATGGCGTCGCAGCGGATTTGAAGCCGCGCTTTGGCAACCGCCGCTGGAGTGGCATCTGGCCGCCTTCAAAGCCGACCTTATGAAATCCACCTGCGCGCGACTTTTGTCCTTTGTGACCACGTCCAGCTGTCTTACCGATGCCGGAACCAATACCACGTCCGACACGCCGCTTGTAGTGCTTCGCGCCGTCAGCAGGTTGAATGCTATTCAATTCCATTATGTTCTCCGTTCGCAAGCCCAAAAGCTTACGAAACCACTTTCACGAGATATGAGACCTTGTTGATCATGCCACGAACAGCTGGCGTATCCTGCAGTTCGGATACGGAATTGACGCGACGCAGACCTAAGCCACGAACCGTAGCGCGATGGCTTTGCTTGGTGCCGATCAAACCTTTGACCAGCTTTACTTTGACTGTGTTTGTCATAACGTCACCTTAGCCCAGGATGTCCTCGACGGACTTGCCACGTTTTGCAGCAATCTCCGAAGGAGTGTTCATTTTCGACAATCCGTCCAGAGTGGCACGCACCATATTGTACGGGTTCGTCGAACCGTTCGACTTCGCAACCACATTGGTCACGCCCATCACCTCAAAGATGGCGCGCATTGGACCGCCGGCAATTACACCAGTACCGTCCTTTGCCGGCGAAATCATTACCGAAGACGCACCGTGCTTGCCTGTGACGGTGTGTTGCAAAGTTCCGTTCTTTAACGAAACTTTAATCATCTTGCGGCGTGCTTCTTCCATCGCCTTTTGCACCGCGACAGGCACTTCCTTTGACTTGCCTTTGCCCATGCCGATCCGACCATCACCGTCACCAACAACGGCGAGCGCCGCAAAACCCATGATACGGCCGCCCTTGACGACTTTAGTCACACGGTTCACCGCAATCATCTTTTCGCGCATACCATCGTCGCGCTCTTCGCCTTGCTGCACTTTCGCTTGCATTTTTGCCATGACGACTCTTCCTTAGAACTTCAGACCGGCTTCGCGGGCTGCTTCGGCAACTGCCTTCACACGCCCGTGATAACGGAAACCGGATCGATCAAACGCTACTTCCGCGATACCGGCCTTGAGTGCTTTCTCAGCGACTCGCTTACCGACGAGTGCTGCCGCAGCTGCATTTCCACCCTTGCCCGATTTACCAGCAAGTTCCTGTCGCACTTCGGCTTCAAGCGTAGAGGCGGAGGCCAAGACCTGCGCATCAGGACCAATGATGTTCGCGTAAATATGCAAGTTGGTACGATGCACTGCCAAGCGGTTAACTTTAAGTTCTGCGATCTTGGCACGCGTTTGACGTGCACGGCGCAGACGTGATTGTTTCTTATCCATCGTCAACCCCTATTACTTCTTCTTGGTTTCTTTAAGCGTGACTACCTCGTCCGCATAGCGAACACCTTTGCCTTTATAAGGCTCGGGACTACGGTAAGCACGAACTTCGGCGGCCACCTGACCGACCTGCTGACGGTCGACGCCCTTGATCAAGATTTCGGTCTGGGAAGGCGTTTCGCACTTCACGCCTGGAGGCATCAGGTGGACGATTGGATGAGAAAAGCCCAACGATAGATTCAGCTTTTCGCCTTGAGCTTGGGCACGAAAGCCCACGCCAACCAGGCTTAGCTTCTTCTCAAAACCTTTCGTAACGCCATTGACCATGTTATTGACCAATGCACGCACGGTACCGGTCATTGCGTTCGCTTCGCGACTTTCGTCTGCGGGAGCAAAGCTTAATACACCGTTTTCATTTTTAACTGCCACTTGACCTGTCAGTGCCAAAGTCAGCTGACCCAAAGGCCCTTTAACTACGATCTGCTCTGCCGCGATAGTCGCCTCGGCGCCCTTCGGCAGTTCAATCGGCATTTTACCTACACGAGACATCTTGCACTCCTTAAGCGACGTAGCAAATCACTTCGCCACCAACACCGGTAGCGCGCGCTTTGCGATCCGTCATAACGCCTTTTGGTGTGGAGACGATCGCCACGCCGAGTCCGTTCATGACATTGGGAATATCGTTCTTGCCTTTGTAGATCCGCAGACCTGGGCGGGAGACCCGTTCCAGCCGCTCTATTACAGGGCGCCCCGCATAATACTTAAGGCCAATCTTCAGTTCTGCCTTACCAGCATCTTCGCTGACAGCGAAGTCTTCGATATAACCTTCGTCCTTCAAGACATTAGCTATAGCGATTTTTACTTTGGAAGAAGGCATGGCAACCGTAGTTTTTTGCACACCTTGGGCATTGCGAATGCGTGTCAGCATATCGGCGATAGGATCGCTCATACTCATTACATGTTCTCCTATTACCAGCTAGCTTTTGTCATTCCGGGAATCTCGCCGCGCATGGCGATTTCACGGATCTTAGTACGGGCCAAACCGAATTTACGGAAAGTACCGCGCGGACGACCAGTAAGCGCGCAACGATTACGTTGCCGAGTCGGATTTGCGTTACGCGGAAGCGCTTGCAACTTCAATCGTGCTTCGTAACGCTCTTCCTCGGATTTTGATTGATCGTCGATGATTGCCTTCAACTCAGCTCGCTTGCCTGCATATTTCTTTACCAGGTCTGCGCGCTTTTGTTCACGGTTAATCAGTGCCAGTTTTGCCATGGCAGCCTCAGTTTCTGAACGGAAATTTAAATGCGGCGAGAAGCGCTTTCGCTTCATCGTCGGTCTTTGCAGTCGTGGTAATGCTGATGTTCATGCCACGAAGCGCATCGATCTTGTCGTACTCGATCTCGGGGAAAATGATCTGCTCTTTCACTCCGATGTTGTAGTTGCCGCGGCCGTCGAATGCACGGCCGGACACGCCGCGGAAGTCGCGTACGCGTGGCAAAGCCACTGTTATCAAGCGATCTAGAAATTCGTACATGCGTGCACCGCGCAAAGTGACCATACATCCGATCGGATAACCCTCACGAATCTTGAATCCAGCGATCGCCTTACGGGCCTTTGTTACCACAGGCTTTTGGCCAGCAATCTTGGTAAGGTCGCCAACGGCATGCTCGATGATCTTTTTGTCTGCGACGGCTTCGGACAGACCCATATTGAGCGTAATCTTCGTGAGTCGCGGAACTTCCATGACCGACTTGTAACCGAACTTGGTCGTCAAATCGCCGACAACCTTTTCTTTGTAAAATTCTTGGAGACGGGCCATGATGTCTTAAACCTTAACGACTTCGCCGCTGGACTTGTATGCGCGAACTTTCTTGCCATCCACGTCTTTAAAAGTCACTCGGTCTGCCTTGCCTGTTGCAGCATTGAACAACGCCACATTAGACACATGAATCGGCATCGCCTTATCTACGATGCCACCTGTATTGCCGGTCATCGGGTTAGGGCGAGTCGCCTTTTTGGCAACGTTTACACCCTCTACCACGATGTAGTTGGCATCAACGCGCTGCTTCACCACACCACGCTTGCCTTTGTCTTTACCGGTCAGGACGATTACCTCGTCCTTTGCTCGAATTTTATCCACGACAACTCCTTACAGAACTTCGGGCGCGAGCGACACGATTTTCATGAAACGCTCAGTACGCAACTCGCGTGTCACAGGCCCGAAAATACGTGTGCCGATCGGCTCCAGTTTAGCGTTCAGCAAAACAGCGGCGTTTCCATCGAACTTCACGAGCGAACCGTCCTGACGACGCACACCCTTGGCTGTACGCACGACTACCGCGTTATAGATTTCGCCTTTTTTTACCCGACCACGTGGCGCCGCAACTTTCACGGTGACCTTTATGACGTCGCCAATGCTGGCGTAACGACGCTTGGAACCACCAAGCACCTTAATGCACATGACTTCACGCGCACCGGTATTGTCGGCCACTTCGAGCCGGCTTTCAGTTTGAATCATAGTATTTTCTTTCCCAACTTAATCCGCTGCACCACCCAATGCGGCGCCGCGGTCAGTCTTGGTCCCGTCAGCCGCTTGGAACCTAAAGCTGCGCCGATGAGGTGGATGTTTAATAACAGCTGCTACGAGCACTTGCGGTGCCGGTCGTTACAACAGCGCTCTTGCAGAAGAATTTGCCAGAACGAAGCCAAACATTATCTCAGCCATGGGCTGATTGCGCAATACCTTTTCAAACTATTTGCGCAGTCTGGACAACACGAGTCACATTCCACGCTTTCGTCTTGGAAATCGGACGGCCTTCCTGGATTTCGACCGTATCGCCTTCTTTGACCTGGTTGCTCTCGTCATGCGCATGGTACTTTTTCGAACGCATGACGATCTTCCCATATAGCGGGTGCTTAACGCGGCTCTCGACCAACACGGTAACAGTCTTATCCATTTTGTCGGAGACGACTTTTCCAATCAGCGTGCGCTTGAGCGCAGGTTTCACTTGATCGTTCATTACTTGGCGTCCTTTTGATTCATGACTGTTTTCACACGTGCGATGTCGCGACGCACCTTCTTCAGCTGCGAAGTGTTATTCAGTTGCTGCGTCGCAATCTGCATGCGCAGACTGAATTGCGCCTTAAGCAAATCGTTAAGCTCTTTTGTCAGAGCTGCGTCGTCTTTACCGCGGAGTTCAGATGCTTTCATTGTTCACCCCAATTATTGGCCGACTTGACGGACTACAAATGTTGTCGACAAAGGCAGCTTTGCGGCGGCAAGGCGGAACGCCTCTCGAGCCAACGCCTCATCGACGCCGTCCATCTCATACAATACTTTGCCAGGCTGAATTTCAGCCACGTAGTATTCCGGATTGCCCTTACCGTTACCCATACGAACTTCGGCGGGCTTTTGCGAAATCGGCTTGTCCGGGAAGATACGGATCCAAATACGTCCGCCACGTTTAATGTGACGCGTCATCGCACGGCGAGCCGCTTCGATTTGGCGTGCGGTAATTCGGCCGCGGCCCACCGCCTTGAGACCAAATTCGCCGAAGGACACTGCCGTGCCGCGCTCATGCGAAATGCCCTTGTTACGGCCCTTCTGTTCTTTACGGTACTTTCTGCGTGCTGGTTGCAGCATGTTTATTCTCCTGCTTTCTCAGCTGGCGTGGTGGCGTCCGGCTTTTTCGGGGCACGAACGCGCTTGCTGGCCGAATTATTGGCTGGGGTTCCGGCATCTGTGCCGTCAGCTTTTTTAGGACGTGGCCGACCGCCTGGCTTACCATCATCGCGGCGTGGACCGCGGCGCTTTTTGTCGTCATCGGACGGCGCTTCTATGGTTGGTGCTTCTCCACTGGCAAGACGATCGCCTTTGTAGACCCAAACCTTGATTCCGATGATGCCGTAAGTTGTTTCAGCTTCGCCGAAGCCGTAATCGATGTCTGCGCGAAGTGTGTGTAGAGGCACACGACCTTCGCGATACCACTCACGGCGGGCGATTTCGATTCCGTTTAGTCGGCCGGACGACATGATCTTGATCCCCTGAGCGCCGAGACGCATTGCATTTTGCATTGCGCGTTTCATCGCACGACGGAACATGATCCGCTTTTCAAGCTGCTGTGCGATCGAATCGGCGATAAGCTGAGCGTCTGTTTCCGGCTTGCGAATTTCTTCGATATTCACATGCACTGGCACGCCCATCAGCTTTGTCAGGTCTGTCTTCAGGACTTCAATATCTTCGCCCTTTTTCCCGATTACCACACCTGGACGAGAGCTGAAAATCGTAATACGTGCATTCTTTGCCGGGCGTTCGATAAGTACGCGGCCGACTGACGCATTTTTCAGTTTCTTCTTCAGGTATGCGCGCACATCGAGATCTTCATTGAGCATGCCGGCAAAATTGCCGTTACCTGCGTACCAACGTGATCCCCAGTTGCGCGTAACCGAAAGCCGAAACCCGGTTGGATGAATCTTCTGTCCCATCGTGACCCCTTAATTACCGACAGTCACGTAAATGTGACAGGATTGCTTGGAAATACGATCTCCGCGGCCTTTAGCGCGCGCAGTGAATCGCTTGAGAACCGAGCCTTTTTCGACGTAGATTGTCGTGACCTTCAACTCGTCGATATCAGCACCGTCATTGTGTTCAGCGTTTGCAATGGCGGATTCGAGCACCTGCTTGATCAGGACGGCGCCCTTCTTCGGGCTAAACGTCAGGATATTGAGCGCTTGGTCAACCTTTTTACCGCGGATCAGGTCAGCGACAAGTCGGCCTTTTTGTGCCGACAGACGCGCACCACGGAGAGTAGCTTTAGTTTCCATCATCGGACCTTATTTCTTAGCCTTTTTATCAGCGGCGTGACCCTTAAATGTCCGGGTCAAAGCAAATTCGCCGAGCTTGTGACCAACCATGTTTTCCGAGATATACACCGGCACATGCTGCTTACCGTTGTGTACCGCGATCGTCAGGCCGATAAAATCCGGCATGATCGTTGAACGACGCGACCATGTTTTGATCGGCTTCTTGTCTTTGGCTGCCTGAGCGGCCTCGACCTTTTTGATGAGGTGGGCGTCACAGAACGGCCCTTTTTTCAGTGAACGTGTCATGTGTTAACCCTTATTTCTTTCCGCGGCGCGAGACGATCATGGAAGTCGTGCGCTTGTTGCGCCGAGTCTTCTTGCCTTTAGTCTGCTGGCCCCATGGCGACACTGGATGACGTCCTGCAGCAGTGCGCCCTTCACCACCACCATGCGGGTGGTCGATTGGGTTCATCACGACACCGCGAACGGTCGGACGGACACCCCGCCAACGCATCGCACCGGCCTTGCCGATCTTGCGAAGGTTGTGTTCTCCGTTGCCCACTTCACCAACTGTCGCGCGGCACTCGATATGCACGCGTCGCACTTCGCCGGAACGCAGACGAACCTGCGCATAAGTTCCCTCACGGGCCATCAATACCACACCAGCTCCGGCGGTACGCGCCATTTGCGCGCCTTTGCCTGGTAACATCTCTACACAGTGCATCGTCGTGCCAACCGGAATATTGCGAATTGGCAAGCAATTTCCTGCCTTGATCGGCGCTTCCGAGCCGTTCATTAGCTGGTCGCCCACAGCAACGCCCTTTGGTGCGATGATGTATTGGCGCTCGCCGTCGGCGTAGCAAAGCAATGCGATATTTGCAGTACGGTTTGGGTCGTACTCGATACGCTCGACTTTTGCAGCAATGCCGTCTTTGTTACGACGGAAGTCAATCACACGATAGTGCTGCTTGTGACCACCACCAATATGACGAGTGGTGATGTGACCGTTGTTATTCCGGCCTGCGCTTTTTGACTTCTTTTCAACCAGACCTGAGAATGGACGCCCTTTGTACAGATCAGGATTGACGACCTTCACCATACCGCGACGACCGGCGGAGGTCGGTTTCACTTTAACGAGCGCCATTATTTAGCCTCCTCGGTGAAATTGATTTCTTGACCCGGCTTGAGACACACGAACGCACGGCGGGTATGATTGCGGCGACCGGTAAAACGGCCTGCGCGCTTTTGCTTACCCTGGCGGTTCGCAACCTGTACCGACTCCACTTGTACCTTGAAGAGCAATTCGACGGCAGCTTTGATTTCCAACTTAGTCGCGTCTTGCATGACTAGAAAAACGACCTGCTCGTTCTTCTCTGCAACAAACGTCGCCTTTTCGGAAATTACTGGCGCAAGCAATACCTTCATTAGGCGCTCTTCGCTGTGTTTGATGACTGCGCTCATGCCAGCATCTCCTCAATCTTTGCCAACGCCGGCTTGGTGATCAGGACCTTCTTGTAGAACACCAATGAGACAGGGTCGGCATGACGTGGCTCGACGATCATCACATTTGGAAGATTGCGCGAAGCAAGCAACAAATTCTCGTCAAGGTTGTCAGTAATAACCAGCACGGAGTCCAACCCCATCCCTTTCAATTTTTGTGACAGGAGCTTTGTTTTGGGAGCATCTACCGACATTGCTTCCACAACAGACAAGCGACCTTCACGTGCCAATTGGGAGAGAATCGAGCAAACGCCAGCGCGATACATCTTCTTATTGACTTTATGAGAGAAATTTTCGTCCGGCGTATTTGGAAAAATGCGACCACCACCGCGCCACAACGGCGACGACGACATACCGGCACGCGCACGACCAGTACCTTTCTGGCGCCACGGCTTCTTGGTTGTATGGCTGACTTCTTCGCGGTCCTTTTGCTTCCGGTTTCCGCTACGCGCGTTTGCTTGATAAGCAACGACCAGTTGGTGGATCAGTGCTTCGTTGTAGTCACGACCAAAAATGGTATCGGGAGCAGCAACGTTCGACGCTGCTTGACCTTGATCATTCAGGAGCTTGAGTTCCATCGATTAGCCCCCCTTCTTAGCTTTGACTTTGACCGCGGGCCGGACGATGACTTGACCGTTCTTTGCGCCCGGCACAGCACCTTTAACCATGAGCAATTGACGCTCAGCGTCGACGCGTGCGATTTCCAGATTCTGCGTGGTGCAAGTGACGTCACCCATGTGACCGGTCATGCGCTTACCAGGAAAGACACGTCCTGGGTCCTGCGCCATACCGATAGAGCCAGGTACGTTGTGCGAACGGGAGTTACCGTGTGTTGCGCGGCCAGAACTAAAGTTGTAACGCTTGATGGTGCCAGCGTACCCTTTACCGATCGAGACGCCTTGCACGTCGACTTTTTGACCAGCTTCGAACATGCCGATAGCAATAACGTCGCCAGCCTTGAGTTCTGCCGCTTTTGCGGCATCGATAGGAAATTCTTTGAGAACGGTACCTGCTTCAACTCCCGCCTTGGCGAGGTGACCAGCTTCCGCTTTATTTACGCGAGAAGCGCGGCGTTGACCGTATGCGACCTGAACAGCGTAATAACCGTCTGTTTCGGGAGTCTTGATTTGGGTAACGCGGTTGTTGGACACATCCAGAACGGTGACAGGAATGCTATCTCCGTCTTCTGTAAAAATGCGCATCATGCCGACCTTACGACCGACAAGACCCAAACGCTTACCCTCAACCTTGTTATCAACAAGATTTTGGCTCATTGTTTTCTCCATTCCCGCCTGCGATTGGGCGGGGCTGATGTTTGTACTACAAAAACGTATTGCTGCGGATTTCCGCAGCAATACCGAAGCCGAACATTATAACCTGCGTTTTTTCACTCCACAACCTGCAGGTGCAAAATATGTGGTATGCGATGTTTATTTGAACTAATTACTGCAGCTTGATTTCGACGTCCACACCAGCTGGCAGGTCGAGCTTCATGAGCGCATCGACCGTCTTGTCCGTTGGGTCAACGATGTCCATCAGGCGCTGGTGCGTGCGGATTTCAAACTGATCACGCGATGTCTTGTTGACGTGGGGGGAGCGCAGAATGTCGAAGCGCTGAATACGCGTCGGCAGCGGCACTGGCCCCTTGACCACTGCGCCTGTGCGCTTTGCAGTCTCGACAATTTCCAACGCCGATTGATCGATCAGGCGGTAATCGAACGCTTTCAAGCGAATCCGGATCTTCTGCTTGACGAGATTCTGCTTTGCGAGATTTTGTTGCATGATTTTCCTTAAAAGAGCAAGTCGCGGGCGGGAAATCACCCGCGACGGTATTTAGTCAAAGAGCAATTGGTCGCGCAACGAGGTTACTCGATGATTTTAGCGACGACGCCGGCGCCGACGGTACGGCCGCCTTCACGGATTGCAAAGCGCAGACCTTCTTCCATGGCGATCGGGTTGATCAGTTTCACGGTGATCGACACGTTGTCGCCTGGCATGACCATCTCTTTGCCTTCCGGCAGTTCGATCGCACCGGTCACATCCGTGGTACGGAAGTAAAACTGTGGACGGTAGTTGTTGAAGAACGGTGTATGACGGCCACCCTCATCCTTCGACAGCACATAGATCTCACCGGTGAAGTGCTTGTGCGGCTTGATCGAACCCGGCTTGGCCAGCACCTGGCCACGCTCGACGTCTTCCCGCTTGGTGCCGCGCAGCAGCACGCCAACGTTGTCGCCAGCCTGACCCTGGTCGAGCAGCTTGCGGAACATTTCCACGCCGGTGCAAGTTGTTTGCTGGGTATCGCGAATACCAACGATTTCAATGGCCTCACCAACCTTGATGATGCCGCGCTCGACACGACCGGTCACCACGGTGCCGCGACCGGAGATCGAAAACACGTCTTCCACCGGCATCAGGAACGCGCCGTCAATGGCACGCTCGGGTGTCGGGATGTAGGTGTCCAGGGCTTCGGCCAGCTTCATGATGGCTTGCTCGCCCAGCTCGCCCTTGTCGCCTTCCAGCGCCAGCTTGGCCGAACCGCGCACGATCGGCAGATCGTCGCCAGGAAACTCGTACTTCGACAGCAGTTCGCGTACTTCCATTTCAACCAGCTCGAGCAGCTCGGCATCGTCGACCATGTCGCACTTGTTGAGGAACACGATGATGAATGGCACACCCACCTGGCGTGCCAGCAGGATGTGCTCACGGGTTTGCGGCATCGGGCCGTCGGCGGCCGAGCACACCAGGATTGCGCCGTCCATCTGGGCGGCACCGGTGATCATGTTTTTCACATAGTCGGCGTGGCCCGGGCAGTCAACGTGCGCGTAGTGGCGGTTGGCGGTTTCGTATTCGACGTGCGCGGTATTGATGGTGATGCCGCGTGCCTTTTCTTCCGGCGCCGCATCGATCTCGTCATACTTCTTCGCTTCGCCGCCAAACTTGGCGGACAACACCGTCGCAATCGCCGCGGTCAGTGTGGTCTTGCCATGGTCAACGTGACCAATCGTGCCTACATTCACGTGCGGCTTGGTCCGCTCAAACTTGCCTTTTGCCATTTTAGACTCCTAACGATTTTATGAGAACGTCCAGGCACCCGCCCGAATGCTTACTGATCTTGAGATGTCAAACCTATGCAAACTTGGTGCCCTTGACGTGGATTGAACACGTGGCCTCTCCCTTACCAAGGGAGTGCTCTACCACTGAGCTACAAGGGCAACTTGCCGTCCGCAACCCGCACCGGGTCGCGTCCAGCCATAAACTGGAGCGGGTGAAGGGAATCGAACCCTCGTCATAAGCTTGGAAGGCTTCAGCTCTACCATTGAGCTACACCCGCAAGGACCATCAACCTCAACCGCACATCATATTCCGCACCCAAAGCTACGACCTGAATAGTGACGAAACCTTGGTGGAGAGGGCTGGATTCGAACCAGCGTACTCGTTAGAGGGCAGATTTACAGTCTGCTGCCATTAACCACTCGGCCACCTCTCCGCAGGGAACCCCAAACTATAGGCGAAGGTACCTGCCTTGTCAACTCAAAATACTGTTTGGCCGGTAATTTTTGCAGAACTTGCGAGTTCGCCAACCTCTTGCCCAGTGTGCTTCAAAAGCGTGTTTCGCGAGCGGCGCGAAGGAAATCATCGAGAATCGGGGTGCAGTCCAGCAGTTCTGCGCTTCCGGCGCGGTGAAATTCCGGATGCCATTGCAGTCCCATTACGAAATTGGCCTTGCGATAGCGAACCGCCTCGACGATGTTGTCATTTCCCGAATACGCTTCCACGATCAGGTCGCGGCCCAGATCTTTCACTGCCTGATGGTGGATGGAGTTCACCAGTGCTTTCGATTTTGCAGGGAATAATGAGGCTAGCGACGACCCTTGCGGGAAATGAATTTCATGGTAGTGGCTGTCGTAAAGATCGTTGACGTGTTCGATCGCGGTCGGCACATCAGAGGCAATGTCTTGGTAAAGAGTGCCCCCGAATGCAACATTAATCAATTGACATCCCCGGCATATGCCTAGCACCGGCTTGCCGGCCTCGACAAATTCATGCAGCAGTTCAAGTTCGTACATATCCCGTGCACGATCTCCACCCCATTCCGGCCGAGTTGCAACCTCTGAATAAGTCTGAGGTGAGACGTCGGCGCCGCCTTGCAGAACAAGGCCGTCCAAGTGTTTAGCATAATCGCGCAGTCGAATATTGCTTGGATGCAATAAACCACTGTTATTGACGGTCGGTATCATGAATACCAGGACATCGCGTGACATCACCCATTGCGCAATCGACTCTTCCAGATACTGCAGGGTTTTGCTGCGTAATCCCTTCGAACCGAGTTCGGGATGAAAGATACGAGCCGAAATGCCGATTTTCAGCGTGCGGCGGGTAAGGGTTTTTAGAACGTTGTCGGACAATGCCCGGAATCGTGCAGAAATGACCCTGCGTGTCTGTCCCCAAGGTGTGTCGGCGCGGTCAAGACGACGGCGTGTCATCGGACCGTTGGCATCGGATGAAATGGTTGCAGACGGCGCGTCCGCAGCAGTCGGTTTAGCAGAGGGTGTTTGAGGGTTATTTTCGTCGGACATAACGTGAAGGCATGTTGCTACAACAGTGAGCCTGCAATCCTTTGGGCGGATTTCAGTTTACCGCAACCTCAAGCGAGGCCGGCGCTCATCAGACCGGCGGTCAGGCGTCGGGTTCAATAGCCAGTGGAAATACGGAGTTCAGGCTTTGCCGGTCTTGGCAATCGCGTATTTTCTCAAAATGGTTTGGTGCAGTTCGCCAAGCGGCGTCAGACGTGGATTGCCCGGGTCCAGCCGTCGGGCGGAGTCGATATAGCTGCGCGCCTGCTCTCCAAGCCGGGGCTCCCATCCGAGGTTTTCGAGATATTTGAGCACTGCGAGAGCGGCATTGAAGACCACTTGGGGATTGTCTGGCAGCTTCCGGACTGCCGCCGTCATCAACTCAACTGCACCTTGATAGTCGCCCTGCCTTGCCTTCTCGGCGCCGGACGACACCAGTTCAATGACATGCCGCCGGCTCTCCTGCGCTACGCTTTCCGCGAGGTCCTTGCGTCCCGCCTGTTCAAAGACACTTCTGGCCTTCGCCATCGCCATGCCTTCCGGCGCATTGCTCATCACGTCGCGCATGACTTCGGATGCTCCCTCCTCCAGGTCATGCTGCAGGCAGGTTTTGGCCAATGCCATTTTCATATCGCTGGACAAACCCAAGGTGTCGCGGCAGGCGGTAACCGCAGCGTTCAATTCTTCAGCGGCCTTTTCCGCGTTGCCGTTATGGGTATGAAGCATGGCGGCCGACAATGCACGGCATGCCGGCGTTTTGCCCATGCCCGACAGGGATTTTTCCATGTCACGGATCACCTTTGCCGCCTGCTCGCCGTCGCCTTTTGTGACAAGGGTCTGCACCAGGCGAACATGATCTTCGGGGTCGCGGAACTCGGAGTATTTTGCCTTGCTGACCACCTTTTGGAACGAGCGCTCAGCGGTATCGACGTCGCCGGCTTCGAATGCGACTTCACCCAGCTTGCGCAGGCGCCGCACCGCATGCGGGGAAACGCCGACGGCGTCCTCCAGCACCTGTTTTGCCGCTGCGAGCTGTCCCTTCGCCTCATGGGTTTTGGCCAGCCAGTCATAGGCATCCATGTATTTGCCGTTTTCAGCCAACAAAACGGTCAGCAGCCCTTCGGCTTCATCGAATCGCTGCTGCATGAACAGGGTTTTTGCCAGTCCGAGGCTCGCCCAGGCGACCGGCTTGGCTGCGAGCACCTGCTGATAGATCGGCTCGGCTTCGGCCGGCTCGATCTGGGTGAGATGCAGTTCGGCGCGCAGGCGCATGAAGTCGATGGCATATCGACGTGAGCTGCTCTCCGCCTCCTGGCATGCAATGATTGCTTCCCGCAGGTTGCCCTGGTCGATCAGCCGGTAAACGGGACGGAACGCGTTGCGCTTTTCCAGCGTGCGGGCAAGGCGCTCCAAAAGCTTGTCCGCGGTAAACGGTTTGAGCACATAGTCGTCCGGGGTGAATTCCGCCGCGCTGATCACGCGCTCATAGGCACGTTCGGCAGTGACGATGATAAATACGGTGAGCAGCGGAAGCAGGTTGTTGTGCCGCAGATCTTCGAGCAATTGCTGACCGTCCTGGCCATCGCCGAGGTCATATTCGCACAGGATGAGATCGTAGGTTTTGCTTCTCAGGACTTTGATGGCCGCCCCCGAACTGACGGCATGTTCAATCTTGGTGATCCCGCACAAGTTCAGCATGTTGTGCATATTCGCCCGCATGCTGGCGTTCGGATCGATGAGAAGTGCAGTTAAATTGTGCAGTGCGGTCATAAACAAGAAGATCGTTTCGGCCCCGTTGCGGGATGGCGCCGACGGCAGATCCTGGTTGGACACTACCTATTAACGGCAGGGAAATCGAAAAACTGCAGGGATTTTTAATATTGCATGTCGGCTTCCGTTGCCTGCCATAGTTCGATGCTTGATTCTTCGACCACAACCTGGTTGCGCCCGCCCCGTTTGGCCAGATACATCGCGGTGTCGGTACGGGCAAAGAGGTCAAGCACCGATTCACCGGGGATATATTGCGTCAGCCCGATGGAGACCGTGACGGTGCGCAGCGATTTGCCTTGCCAGCCATGCTGCTCCACCTGTTCCCGGATGCGCTCGGCGGTATTGAGCGCCGCAAGCAGCGGGGTCTGCGGCAAAATCAGCACGAATTCCTCGCCGCCGTAGCGCCCGAACACATCGCCCTGGCGCACGTTGGATTCGGCAATCCGTGCGAATGTGCGCAGCACTTCGTCGCCGGCAAGGTGACCCACTTCATCATTGATACTTTTGAAATGGTCGAGGTCGATCACGCCGAGGCACAGCGGCGCGCCGGTTTCGTCCGCAAGCCGCTTCTGTTCGTCGAGCGCCGCGATCAGGTAACGCCGGTTATAGCAGCCGAGAAGCTGATCGCGCCGGGCATGTTCCTCGATATGCCGGATCTTTCGACCTGCCTTGTGCAGGGCGCTGTGAAGGCGCCGGATCCGTGTCGTCAGGACCACGAATGCCGGCAGGGTGAGCGCCAGCGCCAACCACTCCAGCCATGGCAGTTTCCAGGCTTGCGGGTCGATCGGCTGCAGCGAATGCAGGCCGATCACGCCGGCATAGCCAGTCAGCAGCGCGCTGGCCATCATCATCAGCGTATTGCGCGTCAGCCGGTACATGCCGTGCGCCATCAGGACGAAGGAGAACGGCACGAATAACATGCGGCTTTCGGGAGCGGAATACAGAACGCCGAGCAGGATAGCGACGGCGCACCATGCGATGGGAGCCGTCAGGTTTTTTTCTTTCGCTTTCTGGTTGAATCCGGCGGCGAATATGCCGAAGAAACCCGCCATGATCAGGATAACGGCGGCAGCGGCAAGCGAGAGCGTTGCCCGGTCCACCATGCCCGCGACATGGAGGCAGGCAAGGCCGATCAGGTAGCAAAATCCGAAAACGGCAACCAGTAACAGGCGGCGGATGCGGCTCGCCTGGCGTTTCGCATCAACTGAATGGTCCTTGCGGCGTGATGGCGGAGGGGACGGCAGGACGCCCGGGGGCTGGGACGAAGTCGTCTTTTTCTCGGCGAACTCCATCAATCCCTGGGTATTGGGGAAGTTATCCGTATCGGAAACAACTTCGTTCGGGTTTGATGATGGCATGGCCTTGCACCGGGAGCTGATCACGCATGCTGGCGAAACGATAGCTTGCCGTTTCGCTACAAGCTGCTTTGGAGCAATATATTAACCGTAAGTCACCCGCAATTCGGAAAACCAAAAGGATTTTTCTTCGCTGATTACTTGCCCGAAGTCGGGGATGGGCGCATTCGCCACGCGGCCAGTACGGCGGCGGCGCACAGCAGGGCGACGAACAGAAATGTTTCATTGAATGCGTCGATCCGGGCGGTTTCATCGCCCCCTTGCGCGGCCAAGCCGGTATGGCGGATTGCAAGGCGCCATTCAAGCACGACACCCACCAGGCTTACGCCGATCGCGCCGCCGAGCTGGCGAAGAAAATTAATGGCGCTTGCGCCTTGGGCAATCAGGTCGAATTCCACACCCCGCATTGCGCCGAGGCTCAGGGATGGCAATACGAATCCGAGGCCGACGCGGCCGATGATCGCCCATGCCATCAGCGTGACATAACTGGTGGCGGCGGAGCCTGCTGCCATCAGGCCGAACGACAGGGCCAGCAGGCACAATCCGGCCGATACGAGAATGTTGGGCGGGAAACGATCCGCCAGCTTGCCGGCGGCGATGATGGTAATTCCCAGCACAATGCCGGCCGGCAGCAGCACGAGCCCGGCTTCCGATGGCGAGTAATGCAGGGCCATCTGCATATAGACCGGCAGCAGATAGGTGGAGCCGAACAGGCCGGCGCCGTAGATGAACGCCACCAGCGCACCCATCGCGAACTGCTGGTGGCTGAACAAGGTCATGTTGATCAGCGGCGCGTCCGCGCGCAACTGGTAGAGAACGAAGCCGACCAGGCTGGCCACGCCGACCAGCAGCAGGCCGGCCGCCTGCAGGCGGTCGTCATGTAGATGGACCAGTCCATTCAGTATGCAGACAGTGGAGAGACCCGCCAGAAGCAGTCCCTTCCAGTCAAGGCGCTTGGCATCACCCATCATCGGTGAATTGACGGCCAGGAAACGGTTGACCAGCCACAGCACCGCCAGACAGAACGGCACCACGACGAAAAAGATCGAGCGCCAGCCGAAATGCTCGACCAGGAAGCCGCCGACGCTGGGACCGAGGGCCGGCGCCAAGACCACGCCGAAGCCGAAAATGCCCATCGCCTTACCTTGCTCCTTGGCGTCGAATGCCCGCAAGATCACAATCGCCGGAATCGGCTGCAATACGCCGGCGGCCAAGCCCTCCGCCACCCTCATGGCCAGCAGCATCGGGTAATTGAGGCTGAAGCCGCCCACCACCCCACCAACCAGCAGCAGCAAAATTGCCCCGCTATAGGTGCGCCGCAATCCGAAACGCAGCAGCAGCCAGGGCGTCGTCAGCATTGACAGGGTCATGGCCAGCATGAATCCGGCCGATACCCACTGCGCGCGCTCTTGCCCCAGGCTGAAATGCTGGCTGAGGTCCGGCACCGCCACGTTGACAATGGTGGATGACAGGATGGATGCCATG
>NZ_DASZBA010000088.1:0-9051 GCF_035944575.1 Noviherbaspirillum sp. | reverse complement strand
TGAAAACTGCATCTTGGATAAGGAAGTCATCATGGAAATCGATATGGTAGACAATGCATCACTCGGCACGGTAATCAAGGTCGTTGGCGTCGGCGGTGCCGGCGGCAATGCGGTGCAGCACATGATCAACAAGGGCGTGTCCGGCGTGGAATTCATCGCCGCGAACACCGATGCGCAGGCACTCAAGCAGTCGGCTGCGCATAACGTGATCCAGATCGGTGAAACCGGTCTCGGCGCCGGCATGAAGCCGGAAGTCGGCCGTGCGCTGGCGGAAGAATCGCGCTCCCGCATCGAAGATGCGCTGCGCGGCGCGCACATGGTGTTCATCGCTGCCGGCATGGGTGGCGGCACAGGCACCGGCGCGGCACCAATCGTCGCCCAGGTGGCGAAGGAGCAGGGCGCGTTGACGGTGGCCGTGGTGTCCAAGCCGTTTTCCTATGAAGGCGCGAAGTGCATGGAGATCGCCGACGAGGGCCTGGAAGCATTGAGCCAGCACGTCGATTCGCTGATCGTGATCCTGAATGAGAAACTGGAAGAGATCTACGAAGACGACAGCATGATCGAATGGCTGCAGCATGCCGATGATGTTCTGAACAATGCGGTCGCCGGTATCGCGGAGATCATCAATGTGCCGGGCCATATCAACGTCGACTTCAACGACGTCAAGACCATCATGGGCGAGCAGGGCAAGGCGATGATGGGTACCGCGACCGCCTCCGGCGTCGACCGTGCGCGCATCGCTGCCGAACAGGCAGTGGCATCGCCGCTGCTGGATGGCATCGACCTGTCCGGCGCGCGCGGCGTGCTGGTCAACGTGACTGCCAGCCGCAATCTGAAGGGTAAGGAAATCAAGGAAGTCATGGCAACCGTGCGCGCCTTCGCCGCCCCGGATGCGTCGATCGCGCAGGGCATCGCCTACGATGACAAGATGGGCGACGATATCCGCGTTACCGTGGTGGCGACCGGTCTGGGCCGTGCACGCAAGAGCGTGCAGCTCGTGCAGACTCCGGTGCTGCGCACCGGCACCCACAATGAGCCGATCATGGCAACCAGTGGCGGCAGCCAGGGTGTTCAGCCGGCGCAATCCTTCGACGGCCTGAAGGCCCCGGCGGTATGGCGCCGCGAATCGGCGTCGGAAACCGTCCGCGCGCTGGAAAAAAACGGCATGGAGACCTACGACATCCCGGCCTTCCTGCGCAAGCAGGCTGACTGATTAACCCATGCAAAAGTAGCAATAACAGGGCATACTGCGGTCTCACGCCGCGCCTCGCTGGCGCGGCGTTTTTCTTTCATCCTGTCTATTGATACGCAAAGGAATCACCATGACCATCAAGATCGGCGACCGCCTGCCGGAAGGCACACTGTCCGAATTCATCGACGTCGAGACAGAAGGCTGCGCGCTCGGCCCGAATACCTTCAATGTCGGCGACCTCGTCAAGAACAAGAAAATCGCCATCTTCGGCCTCCCCGGCGCTTACACACCGACCTGCTCGGCCCAGCACGTGCCCGGCTATATCCAGAATGCGGACGCGCTGAAGGCGAAAGGCGTCGACGAAATCTGGTGCATCTCCGTGAATGATCCGTTCGTGATGGGTGCATGGGGCCGGCAGCAGAATGCGACCGGCATCGTGCGCATGATGGCCGATGGCAGCGCGAAATTCACCAAGGCGCTGGGACTGGAGTTCGACCTCACCGAACGCGGCATGGGAATTCGTTCGCAGCGTTACTCGATGCTGGTCGACGACGGCGTCGTAAAGCAGTTCAATCTTGAACAGCCGGGCAAATTCGATGTGTCCAACGCGGAAACCCTGCTGAAGCAGGTGAGCTGAAATCGTTGCAATGATGCAATGACGATACAAAAACGGCGCATCGAGCGCCGTTTTTTTGCGCCCCGCCGCAAAGCAGCCGTTCCCGTCACGGCGCGACCACCACCTTCACCTGCGCCTCTTTCAACACCTTCGCCAATGCCTCCGGTGGACGCGCATCGGTGAACAGCATATCGACCTGCGACAAACTGCCCATGCGCACCAGCGCCTGGCGCCCAAACTTGTCCCGGTCCGCGACCAGCCAGACCTCGCGAGATTGCTCGATGATCGTTTGTGCCACCTTGACTTCACGTGGATCGAAATCACGCAGTGTGCCGTCGGCCTCGATGCTGGAAATGCCCACGATACCGATGTCGACCTTGAACTGCCGGATGAAATCCACCGTCGCTTCACCGACGATGCCGCGGTCCCGTCCGCGCACCATGCCGCCGGCGAGAATCACTTCGCATTGCGGGTTGTCTGCCAGGATCGCCGCGACATTCAGATTGTTGGTGACCACATGCAATCCCTGGTGGCGGATGAGCGCACGCGCCACTTCCTCCGTTGTGGTGCCGATGTTGATCAGCAGCGAACAGCCCGGCGGCACCCGTTCGGCCACCGCGGCGGCGATGCGGCGCTTGGCATCGATATTCATGACCTGCCGCTGGCTGTAGTCGATGTTCTCCACCGAGGATGGCATGCCCACACCGCCATGGTAGCGAGCCAGCAATTTCGCCTCTTCCATCTGCTTGACGTCGCGCCGGACGGTTTGCGGCGTGACGCCGAGCTGCTGCGCCAGCTCCTCGACCGACATCGTCACGCGTTGCTTCACGACATCAAGCAACCGTCTTTGACGTGGATTAAGGGTCATGCCGTTTCTCCTTTGCAAACTATCAAATAGTGAGGACTATTTAAAACGAACAGAAACGAAAACGTAAACTCAATTTATTTGTTGATTTGCGTTCGCATTTTGTCGTATCTTACTAGCCTGTTTCCATCCCTACAAACATTTTCGGCAACCGCATGAGACTGGACAACATGGATTGTGACCTGCTAATTGTCGGCGGCGGTATCAACGGCGTGGGTATCGCACGTGATGCGGCCGGACGCGGGCTGTCAGTCATACTCTGCGAGAAGGACGACCTCGCGTCGCACACTTCTTCGGCATCGAGCAAGCTCATCCATGGCGGCATCCGGTATCTAGAAAACTATGAATTCGGACTGGTGCGCAAAGCGCTGATCGAACGGGAAGTGCTGCTGCGATCCGCCCCGCACATCATGTGGCCGCTACGCTTCGTCCTGCCGCATGACAAGGGGCAGCGCCCGGTCTGGATGATGCGTGCCGGACTGTTCCTTTACGATCGGCTGGCGCGGCGCGAGCTTCTGCCGGGATCGGAAGCGGTCAACCTGCACAAGCATGACGCCGGCAAGCCGCTCAAGCCCGAATTCACCGACGGTTTCGTGTATTCGGACGGCTGGGTCGACGATGCTCGGCTGGTGGTGCTAAACGCGATGGATGCGACGGAAAAAGGCGGTACCGTCCTGACCCGTACGGTCTGCGAGTCCGCCACGAGAACGAGCAAAGGCTGGAACGCGAAGCTGCGCGCGGTGGACGGTAAGGAGATCGAAATTCATGCGCGCTGCATCGTCAACGCGACCGGTCCCTGGGTGACCGAATTCCTGCGCGGCGCGGCGCGCGAAAAGTCGACGAAGAACCTGCGGCTGATCAAAGGCAGCCATATCGTCGTCAAGCGCCTGTTCGACCATCCTTACGCCTATATTCTGCAGAACCCCGACGGCCGGATCGTGTTCGCGATCCCTTACGAAAACGACTTCACGCTGGTTGGTACCACCGATATCGAATACCGCGGCGACACCAACAAGGTCGGCATCGACCAGGCCGAGATCGACTATTTGTGCGAACTGACGCAGCGTTATTTCCGCCGCCCAGTGAAGCCGTCCGATGTAATCTGGTCATACTCCGGCGTGCGGCCGCTGGTCGAGGATGAGGCATCGAATGCGTCGGCGGTCACGCGCGATTACCGGCTCGAACTGGAAAACGGCGGCGCGCCGCTATTGTCTGTGTTCGGCGGCAAGATCACGACCTTCCGCAAGCTGGCCGAAGAGGCGGTGGACATGGTTGCGGGAGCCCTGGGCAACCGCCATGGCGCATGGACCGCCAATGCCTGCCTGCCCGGCGGCGACCTGTTCGGCAACCGGCCGGCCAATCGGTCGGTGCTGGAGTTCGATGCCTATCGGGAGGGGCTGCAACGAAAGTATGCATGGCTGCCGGCGAAACTGGTGGCGCGGTTTGCACGCGCCTACGGCACCTATACCGACCGTCTGCTGGCCGGGCGCACCCGGATATCCGATATGGGCGAAGAAATCGCGCCGGGACTGTATGCCGCCGAAGTAAAGTATCTGATGACACGCGAATGGGCGGTCACCGCGCATGATGTCTTGTGGCGCCGGTCCAAGCTTGGCTTGCATATGCCACCCGGAACGGAAGAAAAGCTCGATGCCTGGATGGCCGCACAAGGAAAGGAATAACACGCACATAATCCGTACACTCCCGGTCTTCACCTGAACCCCGGAGCAACCGGACATGCATGCGCGATACGGCGTCACCTATCGCAGCCCGGCCGAGCCAACATAAGAACTCAAGCGCCGCCAGTAGAATTTTTGGAGGAAGACACTGTGCTTCTAGCATTGGAAAACGTCAGCAGCCGATACGGCGCTGAACATCACATTTACCCGCTGTCGCTTGCGCTCGTTCCAGGCACCATCAACGTGTTGCTGGGCACGACGCGGGCCGGCAAGACGTCGTTGATGCGCCTGATGGCCGGGCTCGACAAGCCGACGACCGGGCGCGTGCTGGCTGGTGGCGCCGACGTCACCGGCGTGTCGGTTCGCGAGCGGGACCTGGCGATGGTGTATCAGCAATTCATCAACTATCCATCCTTCAGTGTGTATGACAACATCGCATCGCCGCTGCGCATCAAGCGCCTGCCGGAGGAAACCATCCGCAAGCGCGTCACCGAAATGGCCGAACGGCTGCACATCACGCCCTACCTGCAGCGCTCGCCCGCCGAACTGTCCGGCGGCCAGCAGCAGCGCACGGCGCTGGCACGCGCATTGATCAAAGAGGCCGGTCTCCTTTTGCTGGACGAACCCCTGGTCAATCTCGACTACAAGCTGCGGGAGGAATTGCGCGAGGAACTCACCGAACTCTTTTCGGAAGGCAAGACAACCGTTGTGTACGCAACGACGGAGCCGCTCGAAGCGCTCCAGCTCGGCGGTCATGTCGCGGTACTGCATGAAGGCAGGCTGCTGCAGCACGGCGATACGCTGAGCGTGTTCAATGCGCCGAACTCCATACAGACCGCACGCACCTTCAGCGATCCGCCGATCAACCTGATTCCTGCGACCGTGGATGCGGACGGCGTCGCGCAACTGGGCTCCGGGCTGGCGGTGGCGCTCAGCCCCCGGCAGCGGCAAGGAATCACCGGACACAACGAAGTCATCCTCGGCGTGCGTGCGCACAGCCTGCGGCTTGCGCCACGGCACGCGGATGAAATTGCGATCGGCGCCGAAGTCGAGCTGGCGGAAATCAGCGGTTCGGAAACCTATGTTCACGTGCATCGCGGCCCGATCGGGCTGGTCGCGCAATTGCCGGGCGTGCATAACCTCGACATCGGCACGCAATGCCATCTGTATTGCGATTCCAACGATCTGTTTTTGTTTGCCCCCGGCGGCGCATTGCTGTTTGCGCCTGCCCGATCCGAAGCTGGAGCATAAGCATGGCCCGTATCGAACTCGTTGACCTGGCACATGCCTACAAGCCGAACCCGGCATCGCCGAGCGACTATGCACTCCGGCCGATGACCATGCAGTGGGACGACGGCGGTGCGTACGCTCTGCTGGGGCCGTCCGGATGCGGCAAGACCACGCTGCTGAATATCATCTCCGGCCTGGTGCGTCCATCGCACGGCCGCGTGCTGTTCGACGGAAAAGATGTGACCGCCTTGCCGCCGGAGGCGCGCAACATTGCGCAGGTGTTCCAGTTTCCGGTCATCTACGACACGATGACGGTATTCGACAATCTTGCTTTCCCGTTGCGCAATCGCGGCTGGAAAGGCGCGGATGTGAATCGTCGCGTCGAGCAGATTGCCGAAATGCTGGAATTAACGCCCGATCTCAAGCATCGTGCCAGCGGATTGTCGGCGGACGCGAAACAAAAGATTTCCCTGGGGCGCGGTCTCGTACGTCCCGATGTGGCGGCCGTGCTCTTCGACGAACCGCTGACGGTGATCGACCCGCACCTGAAATGGCTGCTGCGCCGCAAGCTCAAGCAAATCCATCATGAACTGAAACTGTCGCTGATCTATGTGACACACGACCAGGTCGAGGCGCTGACCTTCGCCGACAAGGTGGTGGTCATGACACAGGGCGAGGTCGTACAGGCCGGCACCGCTCAGGAGTTGTTCGAGGAGCCGGCGCACACCTTCGTCGGCTACTTCATCGGCAACCCGGGGATGAACCTGATCAGCTGCCCGGCACAGGATGGCGTCATTCGCATCGACGGCGGAAGCCTTCCTTTGCCACCGTCGGCAAGGGAGGCCGCACGGACGGCCAAGGGTGGCCAGGTAACCCTCGGCATCCGCCCGGAGTTTGTCGAATGCATGGCGCAGCCGGGGGAGGGCACACTCGCCGCGTCCGTGATTTCGATGCGCAATCTCGGTACCCACTGCCTGGCGGAATTCAGGGTCGGCACGCATACCGTCGCGGCAAAAATGCGCCATCTCGCGGCAAACGAAGGCCAGCAGATCTGGTTGCGTTTTCCGCCGGAAAGAACACTGTATTACGTCAACGATAAGCGGGTAGCCTGACATGAAAACCTATAACAACCGCGCCTGGTTCTTGATTCTTCCCGTCATCCTGGCGGTGGCGTTCTCCGCCATCCTGCCCTTGATGACCATCGTCAATTACTCGGTGCAGGATATTCTCAGCCCGACTCAGCACGTCTTCGTCGGCACTGAATGGTTCAAGATGGTAATGCGCGACGAAGAACTGCACGGCGCGCTGTACCGGCAACTGATCTTCTCGTTATCCGTGCTGGCGATCCAGATTCCGCTCGGCATCCTGATCGCGCTCACCATGCCCGCCGACGGCTGGAAGGCGTCGATGTCGCTCGTGCTTATCGCCTTGCCGCTGCTGATTCCCTGGAACGTGGTCGGTACCATCTGGCAGATCTTCGGCCGCGGCGACATCGGCCTGCTTGGCTACGGTATCAACAGCATGGGTATCGACTACAACTACACCGGCGATTCCGTCGACGCCTGGGTGACCGTACTCGTGATGGATATCTGGCACTGGACACCGCTGGTGGTGTTGCTCTGCTATGCCGGCCTGCGCGCGATTCCCGATGCCTATTACCAGGCGGCACGCATCGACGGCGCATCACGCTGGGCGGTGTTCCGTTTCATCCAGTTGCCCAAGCTGCGCAATGTATTGATGATCGCTGTGCTGCTGCGTTTCATGGACAGTTTCATGATCTACACTGAACCGTTCGTGCTGACTGGCGGCGGCCCGGGCAACGCGACCACTTTCCTGTCGCAGTACCTGACGCAGAAAGCGGTCGGCCAGTTCGACCTTGGTCCGGCGGCGGCGTTTTCGCTGATCTACTTCCTGATCATCCTGCTATTCTGCTTCGTGCTGTACAACTGGATGCAACGCGTCGGTACGGGAGACAAAAAATGATGCAAAAACGCCTTACCGTGCCCATCCTGGTGATCTACCTGCTGCTGTCGCTGCTGCCGATCTACTGGATGCTGAACATGTCGCTGAAGACCAACGAGGAGATTGTCGGCGCCCTGACGATGTGGCCGAACAACCTGACCTTCGACAATTTCAAGACGATCTTCACCGATCCGTCGTGGTACGACGGTTACATCAATTCAATCATTTACGTCGCCATCAACATGGTGCTGTCGGTGTCGATCGCGCTGCCTGCGGCTTACGCGTTCTCGCGCTATTCGTTCGTCGGCGACAAGCACCTGTTCTTCTGGCTGCTCACCAACCGCATGACGCCGCCGGCGGTGTTCCTGCTGCCGTTTTTCCAGCTGTATTCGACGGTCGGCCTGATGGACACGCACCTGGCGGTTGCGCTGGCCCACATGGTGTTCAACGTGCCGCTGGCGGTCTGGATTCTGGAGGGCTTCATGTCGGGCATTCCAAAGGAAATCGATGAAACCGCCTATATCGACGGCTACAGTTTTCCTAAATTTTTTATTAAGATTTTCCTGCCGATGATCAAGGCGGGCGTCGGTGTCACCGCGTTCTTCTGCTTCATGTTCAGCTGGGTGGAACTGCTGCTGGCGCGCACGCTGACATCGGTCAACGCCAAGCCGATCGCCGCAACCATGACCCGCACCGTATCGGCCGCCGGCATGGACTGGGGCGTGCTGGCAGCGGCCGGCGTGCTCACTGTCGTGCCTGGCGCGCTGGTGATCTGGTTCGTCCGGCATTACATCGCCAAGGGCTTCGCGATGGGGAGGGTGTGAGATGGAAGGCAATGTATTTTCCTGGATGGCATGGACGCCGCCCGTGGCGATATTCTTCACCTGCATCGTGCTGATGCTGATCGGAATGACGATATGGCAGATCCGCTCGCCGAGCGTCGAGCGCAAGGGATTCCTGCCGATACCCACCACGCGCGGTGACCGCCTGTTCATCGGCTTATTGACGGCCGCCTACATCAACCTGGCCTGGACCGGGCTGACCGATCTCGCGCAATGGATCGGCGCGATCGTGGGTTTTGTGGTGTTACTGGTTTTGATGCGCTGGGGTTGAACCCGCGTTTCGGCGCACGGTGGGTTCCTTTCCCTCCATCGTGTGTTTATGTCCATGGGAAGGCTATAAAAAGGTGGAGATATGAGACTGAAACTGACGGCGTTAGCGGCTGCCGCGATGCTAGCCTCCGGTGCAACCTGGGCTGACATGAACGCGGCACAAAAATGGATTGACCAGGAATTTCAACCATCAACCCTGAGCAAGCAGCAACAGCTGGATGAGATGAAATGGTTCATCGAAGCGGCCAACAAGCTCAAGGCGAAAGGCGTCAAGGAAATCAACGTGGTGTCCGAAACCATCGATACCCACGTGTACGAATCCAAGACCATGGCCAAGGCCTTCGAGGAAATCACCGGCATCCGCGTCAAGCACGACCTGATCCAGGAAGGCGACG
>NZ_DASZBA010000087.1:0-24549 GCF_035944575.1 Noviherbaspirillum sp. | reverse complement strand
AGACTGAATGGACCGAAAAGGCGACTGACGTTTATTGGGGTGTCGGCCAACGGATGCTGACCACCGACAGGGGCGATTATCCATTGATGGAAATCCGCTCGGTCCAGCTTAACGTGACGGTTGACGTTACCGTAGAAGCGGTCTGAGGATGACGCCGGAAGCACTGTCCATCTTGCCGCGGGGATCGCGGCATGGCTGAACTGACGAGCAAGGAACGGCTGCAACCCTCGCTGCTGGATCGTCTTACCGACGATGAAACCGAAGCTACGCAGGAGCCCCGCGACAAACGCGTGCTGTCCATGCGCGGCCTGCGGAAAGCGGTGCTGCGTGATCTCGGCTGGCTGTTCAATACCACCGGACTGGGCATCCTGCAGGACCTGAAGGAGACCCCCCTCGCGGCACAGTCGGTCATCAATTTCGGCCTGCCCGATTTTTCCGGCAAGACAGCCTCCGGTCTGGATCTATCTGAAGTCGAGAGAAGGCTTCGTCAGGCGATCTGGGACTTCGAACCACGTATCCTCCGCGATTCGGTTCGGATCAAGGCAGTGGCGGTGGAAGACGCTACCGGCAGTCCGAATCACATCGTGTTTGAAGTGCATGGCGAATTATGGGGCCAGCCTTTGCCCGAACGTCTTTACCTGAAAACGGAGCTCGATCTGGAGATCGGCGAAATCAAGGTATTTGACTTCGATTCCGCTCCCGTCTGACGTTTAGCTCATGCCTACCTGATGGATACCAAGCTCCTCCGATACTACGAACGGGAACTGCAGCACCTGCGGGAAATGGGGGGCGAGTTCGCGCGTGACTTCCCGAAAATCGCCGGACGGCTTGGACTGGAAACCTATGCCTGCGCCGATCCCTATGTCGAGCGTCTTCTGGAAGGCTTCAGTTTTCTCGCAGCGCGGGTGCAGCTCAAGATCGATGCCGAATTCCCGCGCTTCACCAATCACTTGCTGGAACTGGTCTATCCGCAGTACCTGGCGCCGACGCCGTCGATGGCGGTAGTGCAACTGCATCCGGACCTGACCGAGGGCAGTCTTGCCGCCGGCTTCAAGGTGGAGCGCGGCACGGCACTGCGGAGCCTGCTCGGCAAGGGCGACCAGACCTCCTGTGAATACCGGACCGCGCATGAGGTGACGATGTGGCCGGTGGAGCTGGCCGAAGCGAAATACTTCACCTACGCCGGCGAGGTTGGCGGCGTGGAGATATCCCGTCTCGGAAGCATCAAGGCAGGGCTGCGCCTGCGACTGAAAGCGACCGCGGGCCTAACCTTCGGGGAAATCCCTCTCGACAAGTTGCCGCTGTACCTGCGGGGCAGCGACTCGCTCCCCGCGCGGATGCTGGAGCAATTGCTGTCGAACGCCGTCGGCATGGTGGTCATGCCGACCAGGCATCCGGCAAGCTGGCACGAGATTGTCGCGAAGAGCAATATCAAGCGTGTTGGATTTGACGACGACCAGGCGTTGTTGCCCTGTGGTCCGCGTTCATTCCAGGGCTACCGCCTGCTGCAGGAATATTTTGCATTTCCCCAGCGCTATATGTTTGCCGAACTGGGCGGACTTGCCAAGGGCATGGCACGCTGCCCGGACAAGGAAATCGACGTCGTCGTTCTGTTCAACCGCGCCGATCCGTCATTGGAGCAGACCGTGTCGGCGGCCAATTTTTCGCTCTATTGCACACCGGCGATCAACCTGTTCCCCAAACGCGCGGACCGCATCCATCTGTCGGACCAGTTTTCCGAATACCATGTCGTGCCCGACCGCACCCGGCCCATGGATTTCGAGGTGTACCAGGTATCGGGGGTGAAAGGGTACGGGACCGGCCCGGACGCCGAACAACTCTTCAGCCCATTCTATTCCTCCAACGATTTGCAGTCCGGCAGCCAGGAGAAAGCCTACTACCAGGTAAGGCGTGGCCGCCGTCTGCTCTCCGAGCGGCAGCGTCGGCAGGGTCCGCGCTCAAGCTACATAGGCAGCGAGATTTTCCTGTCGCTGGTGGATTCGGTCGAAGCGCCGTACAAAAGCAGCCTGCGTCAGCTCGGCATCGATACCCTTTGCACCAATCGCGACCTCGTCCTCAGCATGCCGGTCGGCAGCGGCAAGACCGACTTCACCGTCGAGTCGAGTGCGCCGGTGCAGTCCGTGCGCTGCGTCGCCGGACCAACTGTGCCGTCGCCGTCACATGCGGAAGGCGAAACCGCCTGGCGGCTGGTCAGTCACCTGTCTTTGAATTACCTGTCGCTGATGGACAGCAGCGAGAAGGAAGGCGCGGTTGCGTTGCGAGATCTGATGCGCCTGTATTGCTCCGCGTCCGACGCAGCAAGCCACGCACAGATCGAAGGGCTCAGGTCCGTGACCGCATCGCCGATCGTCCGCCGCCTTCCGGTGCCCGGGCCGATTACCTACGGACGCGGTTTGCAGGTCGCGGTGACGATGGAGGAATCAGCGTTCGAAGGTATCGGCGTGTTTCTCCTGGGCGCGGTGCTGGAGCAATTCTTCGCCAAATACGTATCACTGAATTCCTTTACTGAAACGGTGGTGAAAACCACCAAGCGCGGTGAGATCATGAAGTGGCCGGCGAGGGTGGGGCGATGCGAAATCCTGTAGACATCCTCCAGCGGCTCGAATCGGACCCGGCCACATTCGATTTTTTTGCCGCCTTGCGTCGCATCGAATGCGCCTACCCCGACAAGCCGCGCATCGGCCAGTCACAGCGTCCACAGGATGACGCCGTGCGCTTCGGCCAGCCGCCGTCGCTCTCCTTCGCGCATTCGATGATCGAGTCATTCACGCCGGCCACCGGCGATCAGCCACCGCGCGTGGAAGTCAATTTCTTCGGCCTGCTGGGCGCCAATGGTCCGATGCCTGTACATCTGACCGAGTACATCCGTGATCGGGTACGCAATGCCAACGATCCGACTCTGGCCCGCTTCCTGGACGTATTTCATCACCGCATGATCGCACTGTTTTACCGGAGCTGGGCCAGTGCGCAACCGGCGGTCAGTCTGGACCGGCCGGAGTCGGACCGGTTTGCCGACTACGTCGGCTCGCTGATCGGTATCGGCATGAAATCGCTGCATGATCGTGATGCTGCGCCGGATTTCGCCAAGCTGCACTATGCCGGCCGGTTGTCGGCACACGCCCGCAACGCCGAAGGCCTGGCAGCCATCCTGTCCGATTTCTTCCGGCTGCCGGTGGCGCTGAAGGAATTCGTCGGCCACTGGATGACGCTGCCCGCCGATGGCCGGTGCAGGCTGCGCAGCGGGCCTGACGCCGAGGTGCTCGGCATGACAACCGTGCTCGGGTCAAAAGTCTGGAATTGCCAGCACAAGTTTCGCATCGAGATTGGTCCTGTCGATTTTGAGCAATACCAGCACATGCTGCCCGGCGGCGACAGCATCAAGCGTCTCGTCGCATGGGTGCGCAATTACGCGGGCGTCGGCTACAACTGGGACGTCAACCTGATTTTGAAGAAAGAAGAAGTGCCGCGGCTCACATTGGGCAAGCAATCCAGGCTCGGATGGACCACCTGGCTCAGCAGTCGTACCCCGAAGCAGGACGACAGGCAGCTCCTGCTCAACCCGACCAATCACATCAACCAGCTCTAAAAAGGATCTCACCATGGCGGAAATCAGTCGCGTAGCCTTGTTCGGCAAACTCAACAGCCTCTGTTACCGGGCGATCGAGAGCAGCACCGTATTCTGCAAGCTGCGCGGCAATCCGTACGTGGAGCTGGTCCACTGGCTGCACCAGATCATGCAGCTGCAGGATTCCGACCTGATGCGTGTCGTCAAGCATTACGGACTCGATCCGGCGGGACTGGCGCGCGACATCACCGAGGCGCTGGACCGTCTTCCACGCGGCTCCACCTCCGTAACAGACCTGTCGTCGCAGGTGGAAGAGGCGGTCGAACGCGGCTGGGTGTTTGGCACCCTGATGTTTGGCGAATCGCAGGTGCGGTCCGGTCACCTGCTGGTCGGCATCCTCAAGACCTCATCGCTGCGCAATTCACTGTACGCGATCTCCCGCCAGTTCGAAAAGATCAAGCTCGAGGCCTTCGTGGAGGATTTCACCCGTCTGCTCGGCGAATCCCCCGAAGCGCAGATGAAGGCGACAGACGGCTTCCAGGTCGGTGGCGGTGCTGCACCAGGTGAGGCCAGCGGCGCGGTATCGCCGGCAGCGATGGGCAAGCAGGAAGCGCTGAAGCGGTACACCGTCGACCTGACCGAGCAGGCACGTACCGGCAAGCTCGACCCGATCGTCGGCCGTGACGACGAAATCCGTCAGGTGATCGACATCCTGATGCGTCGTCGCCAGAACAACCCGATCCTGACCGGCGAAGCCGGCGTGGGCAAGACCGCGGTGGTGGAAGGATTCGCCCAGCGCATCGTCGCCGGCGACGTACCGCCATCGCTCAAGGACGTGACGCTACGCACGCTCGACGTCGGTCTTCTGCAGGCCGGCGCCAGCATGAAGGGCGAGTTCGAGAACCGCTTGCGCCAGGTGATCGAGGAGGTGCAGTCGTCCGAGAAGCCGGTAATCCTGTTTATCGACGAAGCCCATACGCTGGTTGGCGCCGGCGGTGCTGCCGGTACCGGCGATGCGGCCAACCTGCTCAAGCCTGCATTGGCGCGCGGCACATTGCGCACTGTCGCTGCGACGACATGGGCCGAGTACAAAAAGCATATTGAAAAGGACCCGGCGCTGACCCGCCGTTTCCAGGTCGTCCAGGTACCAGAGCCGACTGAGGAAAAAGCAATCCTGATGATGCGCGGCATCGCCTCGACGATGGAGAAGCACCACAAGGTGCAGGTACTCGACGAGGCACTGGAAGCCGCGGTCAAGCTATCGCACCGCTACATTCCTGCGCGCCAGTTGCCGGATAAATCAGTCAGCCTGCTCGATACCACCTGCGCACGGGTCGCGGTCAGCCAGCATGCGACGCCGCCGGCCGTTGACGACTGCCGCAAGCGCATCACCGCGCTGGAGACCGAACTGGAAATCATCGCGCGGGAAACCGCGGTCGGTGTCGACACCAATTCACGCCATACCGTCGCACAGGAAAAGCTCGATGCGGAGCGTGTCCGTCTGGCCGATCTCGAAACCCGCTGGAATGCGGAAAAGGAACTTGTAACCCGCATCCTCGAGTTGCGCGGCAAGCTGCGCACCGTCACCGGCAAGGTGGAGGGCGCGGCCGACGCACCGGTTGCAGAGGCTGGCGCGGCGGAACGCGACGCATGGCTGGAGGAACTGAAGACATTGCAGGCAACGCTCGCGGCACACCAGGGCGAGTCGCCGCTGATCCTGCCGACGGTCGATCACCAGGCGGTCGCATCGGTGGTACAGGACTGGACCGGCATCCCGGTCGGTCGCATGGTTCGCAACGAGATCGAGAATGTTCTCAAGCTCGCCGATACGCTCAGCAAACGGATCATCGGCCAGCGGCATGGCCTGGACATGATCGCCAAGCGCATCCAGACATCCCGCGCCGGTCTGGACAATCCGAGCAAGCCGATCGGCGTCTTCATGCTGGCCGGCACATCAGGCGTCGGCAAGACCGAAACCGCGCTGGCCCTGGCCGAGGCGCTGTACGGCGGCGAGCAGAACATCATCACCATCAACATGAGCGAGTACCAGGAAGCGCACACCGTCTCCACGCTCAAGGGTGCGCCGCCGGGCTATGTCGGCTATGGCGAAGGCGGCGTCCTGACCGAAGCGGTGCGCCGTCGCCCCTACAGCGTCGTGCTGCTGGACGAAGTGGAAAAAGCACATCCGGACGTGCATGAAATCTTCTTCCAGGTGTTCGACAAGGGCTGGATGGAAGACGGCGAGGGCCGCGTCATCGACTTCAAGAACACGCTGATCCTGCTGACGACCAATGCCGGCACCGACATGATCATGAACCTGTGCAAGGACCCGGACCTGATGCCGGAGCCGGACGGCATTGCCAAGGCGCTGCGCGAACCGCTGCTGAAGGTGTTCCCGCCCGCGCTGCTGGGGCGCGTGGTCGTGATTCCGTACTATCCGCTCAACGATGAAATGATCGGCGCGATCATCCGCCTGCAGCTCGGCCGCATCGAAAAGCGCATCGGCCAGAGCCACAAGGTGCCGTTCACCTATACCGACGATGTCGTCAAGCTGATCGCAAGCCGATGCACCGAGCTGGAAAGCGGCGGACGGATGATCGATGCGATTCTGACCAATTCAGTCTTGCCGACGATCAGCGGCGAGTTCCTGAAGCGGATGATGGAAGGGAAGTCTATTACCAGGGTGCACGTGACCGCTGAAGGTGGGGAATTTGCCTATTCGTTTGAATGAACCCGGGTTGCGCAGCTCCCGTTGCGAATTCTCTCTGACAAAAGGAAGTCCACATGATTAACGGCAGCCTGCAGGATTCCGACTTCAGCAAGGAACCGGCGTATATCCAGGAAGCGTTCCTGAATGGAAAAGCCCGTGTCGTCTCGCTTAAATCGGGCATGAAGTTATTCAAGCTTTCCTCGTACACGGTGCAGGAAGGCAGGAACGGTTTCCTGTCGCCGTGGTGGTCCGCGGTCGACCCGTTCGAGGAGGATAAGCTCGGTGCGCGGGGCCGCTATCTCGAAGCGAAGGCAAACAGCGTCAGCATGCGCGAGATGGTGCGCTTTGCGTCGGCAATCCGCATCGACTGGAACGACATCGAGGAATACCAGGAAATCGCATTACAGGATGGCGCCAAGGCGTATTGGGGAGGGTTTGCGCCGCAGCCGGCGGCCACCAAGGTGGATAGCTCGAAGTTCTCGCTGGACAGTCCGATGTCAGTGAAGGACATGAATGCGATGGTCGGCCAGATGGTCACCAACGCAACCAAGCGCAAGCGGCTGAAGGATATGGGTGTGTATGTGCCGGACACGCTGGGCGGCATCGAGGCCTGGCAGCTTTACATTCCGAACCTGAAGCTCGCGGATGTCAAGGTCGTGCCATCCATTCCATCGCATGACATGGCAGCCCTCGGGCTGCATTTCAGCGTCATTTGATCCTCCGCCGTGCGGGATTGACGTCCGGTGAACGCAAGAATGGCGCATCAATGCAACAGGAAGCCTTACGCACTACTACCGCATCAAATTGATTAAAGCTAGAAAAAACATGCCAAATTTTACTTCCTGGAAGACGATTTCCGACTTGAAGCGCTTTCGCGTCGCCAAGTACAAGCAGCGTCGCCAGATCAAATCCCGTCCTCTCCTGGCGGCCTTGCCGGAGGTACAGATCGGCGGCTGTACCGGACTGTCGTTTGGCTGGGTCCAGCGCTATCGCAAGGTGCCGGCAGAAGTGGCGTCGAAACGCATCGACTACCTGAATTCGGACCAGGGGTGGCGCAATATCGACTACTTCGCCGGGTTCTTCAACAACTTGCCGGCAGCAAGCTATGGCGAGCGCGTTGACGTGGTGGCGCCGGCAGCGGTCGGCATGCGTCGGCGAGGCACGGTCAGCGAAACCAACTACGCAACCTTCGGGTCGGCGCTGACGCATCTTTACGCCAATCCCGGTTTTTACATCATCATCATGAACCTGCAGGGAATGCCGACCAACCATTTGTGCGCGCTGTATGCCCACCCCGACGGAATGATTTTCTTTGATCCCAATTCGGGCGAGTACAAGGTGCCACGGGGACGTATGCTTGATTTCTTCCTCGCGCTCGTGCGGCAATATGCAACCTATGTGACGTCGGCAGGTGCGAAGGTTCCCCTGTCGTTTCGGGAAATTCAGTTTCATCACCTCGGTTAGCCGGGAGTACCGGCCATCTACGGACAACAAAAATGAGCGCATTCTTTCACAATTCATTCTTCGAAAAGCATATGTGGGTCGTCGAGGGCAAGGTCGGTGACCTGGATAACATGGCGAACGAGGCGATAGAGATCTGGAACAATCGCAACGTATCGATCAGTACCCTCATCGTCTGCGGTCCGGGCGACCGCGAGAAATTCCTGGCGCAGGTGGACAAGGCGCCAAGCGTCGCGCGTATCCCGATTTCGCTCGATTACGCGATTGCCGTCAACGTCGACCGCCAGTACTACAACATTTACCGCCACCCCAGCTTTGAAGTGGCTGCCTTCGTCCAGGGCAAGCACCGTTATGTGCACCATATGTTCGGCATCACCGGCGGAGAATATGTGAAGCGCGAGGCAGGCCCGTACTGGCTGGCTTTCGTAGGGCCGCTGTGGAAGAACGGATCGGTCAATGGGCCGGCCCCGGTCGTCGCGCCGCCCGGCCCGGTTGCCACGGCGGGGATGCCGGTTGCTGCGGCCCTGCCGCCGAAGAGTTTCGCCGACATGGTAAAAGGCACCTGATCTAGGCATCCGCCAGGTTGCCGAGCGGCTGACAACAGCTCCAATCTGGTCATGGCCGGGCCTGGTTGCCGGCCCGTACAAGGTGCAATAACCATGATTTTTTAATTGAGGGATATCACCATGGCAGAGATCATCGCCCCGCTACCGGATTATCCGGGTATCGCCTGCAAGTACGATACCGCTGCAAACCCGTTTTTCGTACCGATCGTGCGGGAAGCGCTTGCCAAGATCGCAGAGTCGCCGACCGGCGCAAAGCTGCTTGACCTCATCGCCAAGGCGACACCGCGACACAGGGCGGATTTCCCTCCATCGGTGAACGTCATGGTGGTTCCGCAATCGATGACGTTCGTACAGTCGGGATACAAGGCGGCGTACTATGCCGGCGGAGGAATGAACAAAACCCTGCAGAAATCGGACGATCCACGTCACAAGGCACCGGAGGGCTGCAGCTTCTACAAACTCGGCGGGAGCCAGAACGCAGCCAAGGACCCGATGTCATCGACGGTCAAAGGGCAGGGCACGGTCTGCACCATGTACTTCACCAACGTGGAAGTCGTGACCAGCAAGGGCGAAGCGGCGCGGCCTTATATCGTGCTGGCGCATGAACTGATCCATTCCTACCACTGCCTTTACGGAATCAAGAAGGAGGGCAAGGATGAAGAATTGTGCACCACCGGGATCGACGGTTTCGAAGACCAGGAAATCACCGAAAACAAGATCCGGACTGAACTGAAGGTGCAGAAACGGCTGGCGTATTTTTGATGTGCCCGGTACGTTTGCGTCCGCCAAGCCTGTCGCCTTGCATCGCGTTTCAGCTCGCCTAACAAAACAATAGACACATGCCAAATCAAGTCTCCATGGGTGCCATGCTCCAATGTTCGTTCGGCGTCGCGCCTTCGAGCCTGGTTGTGCTGCCGACCAACAAAGTCATGGCGGAAGGTCCACCCGCTGCCAACATCATGGATCACAAGCCACTGGTGAACATCATGCCGTTCGGGATGTGCAGTTCGCCGGCCAACCCGACGGTGGCGGCCGCGACCGCGGCGGCGCTCGGCGTGCTTACCCCGATGCCGTGCGTGCCAGCCACCTCTTCGCCATGGGTCGTGGGCGCGCCAACGGTACTGATCGCCAATATGCCGGCGCTGGACAACGTGTCGAAATGCATCTGCAATTGGGGTGGCGTCATCAGCATCGTCAATCCGGCGACGGTAAAAACCATGATTCCGTAACGGTGCCTTTGCTTTCCTTCATCGGTTGACAACTCCACTTACCGCCGCCGGAATGCGGCAATGACAATAAACAACATGCCAGCAACACAAGCAAACAGGGAGATATCGGTTACCTGCGCACTCGGCGCGGATGTCTTGCTGTTCCGCCGCATGACCGGCACCGAGCAGCTCGGCGCGCTAAGCGAGTACAACCTCGACCTGCTGAGCGAGCGGGCGGACCTGAATATCGACGACCTGCTCGCGACCCTGCTGACGGTGTCGGTGGACCTGCCGCAGGTGCAGGGCGGACAGCGGCACTTCAACGGGTTCGTCACCCGCTTTGCCCTGACCGGCAAGCAGGGACGGTACTCGACCTACCAGGCAACCGTACGGCCGTGGCTGTGGTTCCTGACGCGGTCGGCCGACTGTCGCATTTTTCAGGACAAGACCGTTATCGAGATTATCAAGGCGGTGTTCGAGCCCTACACCGTGGCCGACTTCGACGTCACGATGCTGGAAGGCGAGTACACGGCGATGCCGTATTGCGTGCAGTACCGCGAAACCGACTTCAACTTTGTCAGCCGCCTGTTGGAGAAGGAGGGAATTTACTACTACTTCAAGAGCGAGCTCGGCAGGCATACCATGGTCCTGGCCGATTCCTACGGCGCACATCAGTCGATCACTAATTTCGCCGAAATTCCCTATGCCACCCGCGACGACGACACGATGAAACTGAGCGAGGTGATGTACGACTGGACCATGGGCGGCGAGGTCCAGCCCGGCGCCTACGTGCTCCGGGATTACGACTTCGAGAAACCGACGGCGAGCAGCTCGTCGCTGCTGGTGCGATCGGCGCTGGTGCGCACCTATGACCAGTCGACCCACGAGATCTTCGACTATCCGGGCAAGTTCATCGCACGCGCAAAGGGCGAAAGCTACGCACAGGCGCGCATCGAGGCGATGCATACCCGTTATGAGCGGGTATATGCCGGCAGCAACGCGCGCGGCGTGTTTCCCGGCGGTCTGTTCACGTTGACCGGGCATCCGCGTGCCGACCAGAACAGCGATTACCTGGTGGTTTCCGCTGAATACACCCTGGCATCCGACTTCTATGAGCCGGTGCCGCCGAAGGAGCCGAGCCCGGTGTTCGTCTGCTCCCTGTCTGCGATTCGCAAGGAACATGCGTATCGCCCGGACTGCACGGCGCGCAAGCCGTACGTGCGCGGTCCCCAGACGGCCATGGTGGTGGGCAAGGCGGGCGAGGAAATCTGGACCGACAAGTACGGACGCGTCAAGGTGCAATTCCATTGGGACCGGGTTGGTCCGGAAGACGAAACCAGCTCCTGCTGGGTCCGGGTGTCGCAGGGATGGGCCGGCAAGCGCTGGGGCATCATGTTCATCCCGCGCATCGGCCACGAGGTCGTGGTGAGCTTCCTGGAAGGCGATCCCGACCAGCCGCTGATCACGGGCAGCGTTTACAACGCGGATACGATGCCGCCGTACACGCTGCCCGACCACGCGACCCGGTCGACTATCAAATCGAATTCTTCCAAGGGCGGCCAGGGTTACAACGAGATTCGCTTCGAGGACAAGAAGGGCAGCGAGCAGATCTTCATCCACGCCGAGAAAAACCAGGATAACCGGGTGAAGAACGATTCCCTGGAATGGATCGGCAACAACCGGCACCTGGTGGTGACGCAACACAGACATGAAAAGATCGGCGGCGACGCCCATCTGGCGATCACCGGCAACTACAAGATGAAAATTGCCGGGAACACCCACAAGACGGTGACCGGCAGCTACAACGAAAAAATAGATGGCGGCATGCATAGCGCCGTCACCGGAGACCATAACGAGAAGGTCGACGGCGGCAGGAGCACGACCGTCACCGGCGACAACAAGGTGAAAGTCGACGGCACGCTGTCGCAGGACGTCGGGATGGCGATCCAGAATAAGGCCGGCACCAAGTTCGGCGTCGATGCCGGAACCGACATCCATATCAAGGCCGGCACGAACGTGGTCATTGAAGCGGGCGTCAGTATCACGCTCAAGGCGGGCGGCGGCTCGGTGGTGATCGGACCGACCAGCGTGTCGGTCACGGGAACGCCCATCCTGCTCAATAGCGGCGGTTCGGCGGGCAGCGGATCGGGCGTCACGGTCAGCGCCCCGACCGCGCCAACCGCCCCGACAGATCCGGAAGCGCCGACCGATGCCGATGACGGAACGACATGAGGAAGTGGCAAGCGTAGCCACTGGGAAAGTCGGGACGTATAATGTTGCGGGTTTGAAAGGCGGTTTGGTGGAGACAAGTCTCTGTTAAAACATGGCTGTTTTGACCCGTAGGTGAATAGCGCCTTAAACCCTCGTAGGGGACGGTAGGGATGGGGCGGCCCGCGTAGAGGGTGTGAAGGTTGCGCCATCGTCGCGATTTGTTTGACCCTGCTGCCGCACCATGATCCTCCCTCCGAGAGAGGGAGGGAATCCACATGCGGAGCAGGGGGTGTCAACGCAGCAGTACTGACCGCAGTTGATTTCATCGATTACCCGGAACATGCCAATGCCGTTAACCCTGCGTATCCAGTCGTACCGAAGCCAGCCGATGTCGGCGCCGATGGTCAAGCGCTTCGACGCATCCGGGGGCTCCGTGGGTCGCACGCCGGAAAACGACCTGGTGCTGAACGACCCCAGCAAGTACATCTCCCGCGCCCACGCCAAGGTTGCCTTCCGCGACGGCGCTTACTATCTCGCCGATACCGGCAGCAATCCCAGCATGGTCAACCAGCGTCCGCTGGGCAATGGACGCGAAGTCAAGCTTGCCCATGGCGACCTGTTGACCATCGGCGACTATGTCATTGAAGTGGTCGTCGAGGCTGAATCCATTTCGCCGGCGTCGGCAGCCGTGAAAACAGCCTTGCCGCCGTTGCCGGAGCCCAAGCCGAAGCCGGTGCCGCCGTTGTTCCAGCCGCCCGTGCCGCCCGCGGCTCAGGCCAGACCATCCGCAGGCCATTTTCCGCATCAGCATGATCCGCTCTCTACGGCCTCCATACTGGGCGGCGTTGGCATCGACCAACCGGCTGTCCGTAGCGGCGCAGATCCGCTGGGACTCAATTTATTCGGCAGCATAGCGCCAGACCCGCAGGCGCATATCATCCGCGGTGCTGAAAGCGACCATGTCTCTCCGGAAGTCCAGGCTTTCCCGGCTGCGCAGAATGTTGCCGCGTCGCCGATGGCAATACCGGACGATTACGACCCTCTGGCCGATTACCGGCCGGCTGCGCCACCCGCCACCGTGGCGCGGCCCGCAGCGCCAACCACGCCAAGCGCACCGACCGGCGCGCAGGACAGTGCCGTGTTGCAGGCGCTCCTGAAGGGGATGGGGTTGTCCGGCGTACCGATGAACCGCCCGGCGACGGAAGTCGCGGAAACCGTGGGCGCGATGTTGCGCGAAGCGGTCACCGGCACGATGGCAGTCCTGGTCGCACGCTCCATGACCAAGCGGGAAAGCCGCATCGAAATGACGATGATTGCGTCGCAGGCCAATAACCCGCTTAAATTTTTCCCGGATGCGCAGAGCGCGCTGAAGCAGATGCTGACCAATGAGCTGAGCGGCTACATGCCGCCAGTGAAATCGATCGGCAGTGCCTTCGATGACCTGAAAGCACATGAACTCGCTGTGATTGCCGGTATGCGTGCCGCGCTGGCCGGCGTGCTTCAGCGTTTCGATCCGGCGATGATCGAGGAGAAGCTGAAGGCATCGAGTGTCATGGACATGATGCTCGCAACGAATCGCAAGGCGAAGATGTGGGATCACATTGTCGAGCTGTACGAAGATATTTCGCGCGAAGCGGACGATGATTTCCAGCGGTTGTTCGGCGATACGTTCTCAGCCGCTTATGAAGAACAGATCAACAGGTTGCGGCGGTCCGGCAAGTAGGCGTTTCGCCGGCAGCCTGCCCATACCTGACAACGAATGAACATTTTTATGACGATGGCGAGGCACAATGTCGTGGAATAGCAAGGTAGTCTGGTCCGAGGGCATGCTGTTGCAGCCCCAGCACCTTCAACAGCACGACCGTTATCTCCAGAGCATGCTGGAGTCGCGCGTCGGCGCGCTTCGACCGTATTCCTGGGGATTTTCGTCGCTCAAGATCGACGAGCAGCAGCTCGCCCTCGGCAAATTGTCCCTGCTGTCCTGTTCCGGCGTGCTGCCGGACGGTACGCCGATTCAATTGCCGGCGGATGACGATCTGCCGCTTCCACTCGATATTCCCGAGGATGCACGCAATGCGCTGGTGGTGCTGGCTTTGCCGACACGCCGCCCGGGCATCGCCGAGGTCAGCAACGAATCGTCCTCTGACGATTTCGCCCGCTACCGCAAGGCGGAGTACGAAGCCTGGGACAGCAACGGCGAGGACAACAGCGCGCTGATGCAGGTCGGCAAGCTGCGCCTGAGGCTTGCTCTGGAGTCGGAGGTGGTCAATGCCTACACCTCGATCGGCGTGGCGCGCATCATCGAACGGCGCGCCGATAACCGGATCGTTCTCGATGCGGAATACTGCCCGCCATGCCTCGACTATCGCATTGCGCCTCGACTTGGCGCGTTCGCTGACGAACTGGTGGGCTTGCTGCATCAGCGCGGCGCTGCATTGTCGGACCGGCTCTGCCAGCCTGGCGCCGGCGGTGCCGCAGAGATCGCCGATTTTCTACTTCTGCAACTGATCAACCGCAGCGAACCGATGTTCGCCCACCTGGCCAGCATGACCGGCCTGCATCCGGAAGAGCTGTATCGGGCAATGGCGCAACTAGCCGGTGAAATGGCGACTTTCAGCAAGCCCAACAAGCGGGCGATCCAGTATCCGCCATACCGGCATGACCGCCTGCGCGAAAGCTTCGCACCGCTGATGGATGACCTGCGCAAATCGCTGTCCATCGTGATGGATGCGCACGCTATCCCGATCCCCCTCGAAGAGCGACAGTTCGGCATCCGCGTGGCGGTGATGCCGGATGCCGAACTGGTGAAATCGGCGGCGTTCGTGTTGGCGGTTAACGCCCAGATGCCAGCGGAGGCGGTGCGCACCGGCTTCCCGCCCAAGGTCAAGATCGGAACCGTCGAAAAGATCCGCGACCTGGTGAACCTGCAATTGCCGGGTATCGGGCTCCGCCCGCTGCCGGTCGCGCCTCGGCAGTTGCCGTATCACGCCGGATTCACCTATTTCGAGCTTGACCGCGGTAGCGACCTTTGGAAAACGCTGCCGACATCGGCCGGCTTTGCGATGCACGTGGCCGGCGACTTTCCCGGTCTGCAGATGGAATTCTGGGCGATTAGAAGGTAAGCACCGTGAGCGCAAACGATCCTCTCGACCCGGCGCTCGACGCCGACCGCACGATGCTGGTGCCGACGCCGGGTGGCCGGCGCCCGGCGGCCGGCCAGGCCGCTCCGGCGCCGGCAGCCATGTACCAAACGGCAGGCACGGCCGCAGCCACGTATCCGGCGGGTGAAGGTCGCACTTCGATCGAGCTGCACGGCAGTGGCCTCAACCCGATCGTGCGGGCGGCCAATCCTTTGCTGGATCTGGTCGTGCCCCTGCGGCATATGGTCGCTCATCCGGACGTCGAAGGATTGCGAGCGCAACTGGTCCATGCAATCAAGAATTTCGAAAGCGAGCTGCGCGCGCGCCGTATCGATGCCGAATCCATCGCGGCGGCGCGTTATGCGTTATGCACCTTCCTCGATGAGACGATTTCCAGCACGCCTTGGGGTGGCAACGGTGTCTGGGCAAGCCGAAGCCTGCTGGTGGCGTTTCACAACGAAGCCTGGGGCGGCGAAAAAGTCTTCATGATCCTGCACCGCCTCAGCCAGGATCCGAGGGCTCATTTGCATCTGCTTGAATTGATGTACCTCTGCCTGGCGCTCGGCCTGGAAGGGCGGTACCGGGTGCTGGAGGGCGGGCGCGACCAGCTTGAAACGCTGCGCGATCGCCTGCACCACATGATCCAGAACCAGCGCGGCAACTATGAGCGCGACCTGTCGTTGCGCTGGCGGGGATCGACTGAAAAACGCGGCGGACTGCTCGGCGTGGTACCTGTCTGGGTGCTGGCGTCGGTGGCAGGTGTCTTTCTGGTGATCCTGCATCTCGTCCTCAGCTATCTGCTCAACAACGAATCCGATCCGGTCTTCGCGTCGCTGCACCAGATCAAGGTCGAGCGCCTTGAGCCGCCTGCGCCGACAGTCGAGGTGCTTGCACCGCTGAGGCTGGCGAAGTTCCTGGCCGAAGATATCGAGCGCGGACTGGTGACGGTGAACGAAACCGCTGGCAAGTCGACGGTGACGCTGCGTGGCGACGGCGTTTTCCCCTCTGGTAGTGCCGAAATCGCACGCGAATTCGAGCCGCTCATGCAGCGCATCGGCGACGCGCTCAAGGCCGTGCCGGGCAAGGTAGTCGTGGTTGGACATACTGACAACGTCCGCGGCTTCTCGGCGCGCTATCCCTCGAACTGGGAACTGTCGAAGGCACGCGCCGGCTCGGTGTTGAAGCTGCTGGCGGAGCGGGCAGGGCCGCCCGACCGCTACAGTGTCGTCGGACGCGGCGAAACCGAACCGCTGGTGCCGAACGACACGCCCGCCAACCGGGCGCGCAATCGCCGGGTTGACATCATTTTGCTCACGCCGGCAGCGCCGCTGTAACCGCGCCTTCGACAAATGGGCCGACCTTGACTCCCAATCGCTGTTTATCTGGACCGCCATGAAGCGACTTTTTTCCTGGATCATCAAACCGTGGGTACTGTCCCTGCTGGGTGTCCTCTTGCTCTCCCTGATTGTCTGGTTCGAAGCGCCATTGCTTGCCTTCGACGGCGTCGAACCGTTTGCGTCGGAGGGGTCCCGCTGGGCGTTGATCGGCGTGTTGTTCGTCCTGTGGATCGCCTACTTCGTCTGGAAGTACATCGCCGCGAAGCTGGCGAACCTGAAGCTGATGAAGGGGATCGCCGGCGACGGGGACAAGACCGCGCCGCGTCCCGGCGCCAATGAATCGGCGGCCGAAGTCGCGGCGCTGGGCAAGCGCATGCAGGAAGCAATGCAGATGCTGCGCAAGGCGAGACTGGGCGGCAAGGCGCGCGGCCAGTATATGTATCAGTTGCCGTGGTATATGTTCGTCGGCGCGCCGGGGTCCGGTAAAACCACCACGCTGACGCAGTCGGGACTGAAGTTTCCCTTGTCCGAAGCGCTGGGCAAGAATGCCATCACCGGCGTCGGTGGCACGCGCAACTGCGACTGGTGGTTCACCGACGAAGCGGTGCTGCTCGATACCGCCGGCCGCTACACCACGCAGGACAGCTTCGCCGAAGTCGATAAGGCTGCCTGGGAAGGATTCCTGCAGCTGCTGAAGAAACATCGCCGCCGCCGTCCGATCAACGGCGTGATCGTCGCACTCAGCGTCGCCGACCTGCTGCAGCAGACCGACAGCGCCCGCCGCGCGCAGGCGCTGGCAATCCGTGAACGGATCAAGGAACTGCACGAGCGTCTTGGCATCCGTTTTCCGATCTACATCATGGTCACCAAATGCGACCTGTTGGCCGGCTTTGTCGAGTTCTTCGACAACCTCGGAAGGGAAGAGCGGGCGCAGGTCTGGGGCATTTCCTATCCGCTGGCCGAAGCCGACCAGGTCGACAGCGCGCTCACAGCATTTCCCGCTGAATTCCAGGCGCTCGAATCGCAGTTGCAGGCGCGCGTTCTGGAACGCATGCAGCATGAACGTGATTTGCAGCGTCGTGCATTGATCTATGGCTTTCCGCAGCAATTCGCCGCCATCGGCGATGTGCTTGGCACCTTCCTCGGCGACGTCTTCCAGTCGACCCGCTACGAGGAAAAGGCGATGCTGCGCGGTGTCTACTTCACCAGCGGCACCCAGGAAGGCAGCCCGATCGACCGCGTCATGGGTTCGCTGGCCGCCGCGTTCGGGCTGGACCGGCAGGTGCTGGCGCCGAACGAAGCCAGCGGGCGCAGCTACTTCATCACCCGCCTTCTGCGGGAAGTGATTTTTCAGGAAGCGGAACTTGCCGGCGCCGACCTGCGCTTCGAGCGCAAGCGGAAGTGGCTGCAATGGGGCGCGATCGGTGCGCTTGCCTCCTTGCTCATTATCACTACCGCCGGACTGGCTACCAGCTATCTGCGCAACCGGAGTTATGTCGCTGATGTGGCTACCCGTGTCGAAGAAATCCAAAAGCTTGCTCATGCCGTCCCGGCGAAGGGCAATCCGGTCTCGACGCTCAAGGTGTTGGATGCGGCCCGCGATCTGCCTGGCGGCTATGCCGACCGCGACAACAGCGCGCCCCTGCTCATGACGCTCGGCCTCTATCAGGGTGACAAGCTGGGCGCCGGCGCTCAGGCCGCCTATCGCAACCTGCTGCGGGACACGCTGCTGCCGAAGATCGTCGAGCGCATGGAAGACCAGTTGCGCAGAGGCAGCGCGAACAGTCCGGAATACCTGTACGAACTGCTCCGGGTGTACCTGATGCTTGGTGACCGAAAGCATTTTGATGCGAGGGCCGTGCGAGCGTGGATCGACTACGACTGGCAGCGCAATCTATCGGATGCCAACGAGACACAGCGCCTTGCATTGTCCAGCCATGTCGCCGCACTGCTGGAAGGCGAAGAACTCAATACGGCCGTCCCGCTGGACGCGATGCTGGTGGCCGACACGCGGCTCATCCTGGCACGCATGCCGTTGGCACAGTGGATCTACGACAGGGTGAAGCGCGACATGGCACGTTCGAACCTGCCCGAGTTCAATATCAGCAGCGCGGGCGGCCGGGATGTGTTGCAGGTATTCGTGCGCCGCAGCGGGCAGCCGCTTACAAGAGGCGTGCCCGGCATGTACACGCTGGCGGGCTACCAGCAGTTCATCGAACAAAGCGACCAGGCGATCGCCGACATGGCGAAGGATAGCTGGGTGCTGGCCAAGCAGGAGTCGGTGGCCGATGCCGAACGCAGCGCACAGCTCAAGGCGTCGGTGCAGCAACTGTATTTCGTCGAGTACATCAAGCAGTGGGACGATCTTCTGGCCGATGTGGGCATCGTGCCTTTCACCAGCCTCGACCAGGGTGCGCGCGTCATGGCGATCCTTGGCGGACCGGATTCACCGCTGCGCAATCTCCTGAAATCGGCAGCTAGGGAAACCATGCTGGACGCACCCAAGCCCAAATCCGCGACTGACACTGCGGCCAATGCCATCAAGGGCAAGCTCGATGCCTACAAGAAGAAGCTCGAAGCCGCTCTGGCGACCGACCTTGACGGGCCTGCACCGGTGGTCAAGTCCAACAACCCGGTCGATTTGCATTTCAGCGAGTTACACAAGCTCGTGGCCAGCGCCGGACCCAACATGGCAATGCCGCTCGACCAGTTGCTGGCTGCGATGATGGAAGTGTCCGCCTATTTCGACGCTGCGGAGAGTGCTCGCCGCACGGGTACGCCGCCACCGCCGGCGGACGCACTGGCCAAGCTCAAGCGCGAAGGCAGCGGCAAGCCGCCAATGGTGGGCGCGCTGGTGCAAAACGTCGACAGCAATGGCTCGGCCCTCACGCTGGGTACCGAGCGTGCGCGCTTGAATGCCCTATGGTCGGCGAACGTCGCGCCGTTCTGCAAGCAGGCCATTGCCGGACGTTATCCGGTGGTGCGCAAAGCGACGGAGGAAACCACGCCGGACGACTTCGGCAAATTCTTCGCACCCGGCGGCCTGATCGACGACTTTTTCCAGAAAAACCTGCTTCCCTATGTCGATATGACCGGCGGCCAGTGGCGCTGGCGGTCGGTAGGTGCCGTTTCGCTCGACCTGCCGCAGGATGTGCTGGCCGATTTCCAGCGGGCGGCACGGATCAGGGATGCATTTTTCGTGGCCGGCGGCAAGCAGCCGTCGATGCGGTTTGAACTGCGTCCAGTGAGCGCCGACCCGAAGATTGCCGAATTGCTTCTGGAAGTGGAGGGGCAGTCCTTCACTTATGAAAAGGGCGGGCCGGCGGACCCTGCATCCTTCCAGCTTCCAAGCGGAAAGCCGAGTCGCGGCGTGTTCTTCGATGTCACCCCCGAAGCCGCGGGGCCGGTGCTGAAAACCGAAGGGCCATGGGCATGGTTCCGCATGATCGACAAGGGCGTGATCGAGCCGACCGCCCAAGGCGAACGCTTCAAGCTGACTTACGACCTGCAGGGGCGCAAATTCGCCATGGAGCTTAGCGCCAGCAGTGTGATCAATCCATTCCGGCGCGACGCGCTGGAACAGTTCCGTTGCCTGGACAAACTATAGTGACTTATCCCGAAACCTCCCCCGGCTTTTTCGGCAAGGTAACCACCCATGGCGACTTTGTGTCGCGGCGCCTGCCTCCCGCCTTCCTGTCGGTTTGGGATAGCTGGCTGCAATATTCGCTCCAGCAGAGCAAGGAAACGTTGGGACAGGAGTGGCTGAATATCTACCTGTCCAGCCCGATCTGGCGCTTTGCCCTGGCGCCAGGCGTGTGCGGTGGCAGCGGCTGGGCAGGCGTACTAATGCCGAGCGTGGACCGCGTAGGACGGCATTTTCCATTGACGATCGCTGCCACACTGCCTGACGGATGGGGTATCGCCGACTGGATCGGCAGGTCCAGGGGATGGTATGACGAGGTTGAAGGACTGGCGCTCTCATCGCTGGACCCGGGGTTCTCCCTGCAGGGGTTCGACCTGCAGTTGGCCGGATTGGCGATCGCGGCGTCGCCTGCGGGATTTGCGATGGATCCGAAGCGAGCCGCTCCGTCGTTGCCGCGCCGTCCTCAGGGAAGCTGCGTTCCTATCACCGACATTACGCAGGCGGGCGCAGCCGCTGCTGCATTTCAGGCAAACTCCGGTCTGCCCTCATTGCATCAATACAGCATGTGGTGGACCGATGGATCGCCTCGGATTGACCCATGCTTTCTTGCAGGGCCGAACCTTCCACTGCATGCATCGTTTGCGGCAATGCTCGACGGAGAGTGGGCAGAGCGGGGGTGGCTAGTTGGTCTGGTGAGTGCGTAGCGACGGGGGGAAGAACCCGGGTGCGCGGAGAACATCCCGCGATTCTCTAAAACTGGGCGGTTGTGTACGCAACGCCGGCCGCCGCATACTAATCCGCTGCAACCAGCAGCACCGTCACGTTATCCCTGCCGCCGCTGTCATTGGCCAGCGCGACCAGCGCCGTACAGGACTCCGCCAGCGTGGCCGGCGTCGTGCGTTCCAGCACTTTCATGATAGCCTCATCGGCGACTTCGCCATGCAGACCGTCGGTGCAGAGCAGGTACAAATCCCCTGATGCCACATCATGACTGCGTACTTCCGGTATTACCGAGGAGGATGGCCCAACTGCCTGCAGCAACAGATTGCGCGGCGGAAGATCACGGAAGTCGCCGGCGTCGATCGCGTCCTGATAGAGAGTCTGGTCGCGGGTAAGCTGGGTCAGCCGGCCGGACCGGTAACGGTAGAGCCGGCTGTCACCCACATGGAACAGTACCAGCGGACCGTTCGCAAAGCTTTGCCAGAACCCGGTGAGCGTTGTGCCCATGCCCTGGCCATCCGGATTGAAACGGGCAAGATTCTCTGCGTACAGCCGTTTGTTGGCGAAGTCCACCGCATCGTGCAGCTTGCTTACGGCCTGCATGGCCGCGTCCGACCAGGTACGGTCGGGATCAGGGGAAAGTCCCGGCGGCGTACGCTGGGATCCCGCCGGGATGGTATCGTCGTTGTCCGGATCGGCAAGCGGTGCCTGATTCTTCAGGAAATGACGCACGGCGCTCAACGCCTCGGCACTGGCAAGCTCGCCGGCATCGTGGCCGCCCATGCCGTCACCGACGACAACAAGGCCGATCTCCTCATCGATCAGAAAATTGTCTTCATTGGAACGCCGGGAGAGCCCGACATCGGTCATCCCAAATGCTGATCCGAGGCCAAGCCTGTGATAGCGGGAGGGGGAAAGCGGCTTCCAGTTAGTCAAAACAACTCCAGTTGGAACGGTGTAACCGAGGACGATACTATGCACCTGCGGCTTTTTCAATGCTCAAGGTGTAATCGTTTTCAACACGCCTTGCTTGCCACAAGCAAATGTTAAAAATACACTGTTGTTTTACCGGCGGGCGCTGACCTGTATCCGTTTTAACGCAAAAGCGGGTCGCAATACGGTGTTAGGGCCGGTTTATCCACGTTAATGCAGGCACTAGCGTCTAAAATGGCGCTAGTTATTTCCAGGCAAGGGCGGTCTTTCATGAATCAAGACAGGATACCGGTCGGTCAGTCCAGCGACGCTAGTGATGTGATTCTCGCATCCGTCGACGATCACGCCAACCTGGCGGCACAAAAGGCCGCATTGGAAAAGCGGGTGCGCGCACTGGAAGCGGTGGTGAGCACCGAACGGAAATTGCGCAAGGTACAGGACGAAGTCGCCGCGGAACTGCGCAAGCGCCTGGAAATGGTCGACACGGCGATCGCCCATGCGGAGCAGACGGCCGATTTTCTGGTCGCAGAAGTGGCAAAGGACGATGACGCCACGGTGCTGGTGCCGGCGCCGGACAACGACGCGACGCGCATTGTCGCCCGGCTCCAGACAATGGCGCCCGTCCCGGCGAATGCCGCGACGCCAGCCGCACCGCGCACCCCGCCACCTCTCGCCGCACCGAAGGAAAACCTCGCCCTGCCGGTCGGCTTCAATCTGTTCGAATACCGCATCGACTCGGTGCTGGGCCAGGGCGGGTTTGGCATTACCTATCTGGCCACGGATGTTCACTTGAACGTGAAAGTGGCGATCAAGGAATACCTGCCCGGCGATTTTGCGCAGCGTGCTTCCGATAAATCGGTGACGCCGCGCTGGCCGGAGGATAGGGAGTTCTATCAGCATGGGCTCGATAGCTTCCTGATCGAGGCTCGCACCCTGGCCACCTTCCGGCATCCGAATATCGTCCGCGTGGCACGCTTCTTCGAAGCCCACCGCACGGCGTACATGGTGCTCGAATACGAGCGAGGCAAGGCCCTGAAGGCGTGGTGGCCGACGCACAATGATCTTCCCGAACAGGAGCTTCTGACATTGCTGCAGCCACTGCTCGACGGGCTCGGATTGGTTCACGAATCGGGCTATCTGCATCGCGACATCAAGCCGGACAATATCTATGTGCGCCGCGAGGACGGCAGCCTGGTGCTGCTCGATTTCGGCGCCGCGCGCCAGACGGTGGGCGACCCGCAGGAAGTCGCTAATGTCATTACGCCTGGTTACGCGCCGATCGAACAATACAAGGGCGGTGAACAAGGGCCGTGGACAGATATCTATGCGCTGGGCGCAACCTTGTACTGGATGATCACCGGCAAGAAACCGCCTGCCGCATCGGATCGCAGCGATACGCTGGACCCCATGGTGCCGGCGGAGGAAGCAGGGAAGGGGCGCTACAGCGTCGAATTCCTTCGCGCGGTTGACTGGGCACTGAAAATCGACGCAAAAGACCGGCCTCAGGATGTGCAGGAATTCCGCCGCCACCTTTTTGCCGGCCATGTGGCCACCCTCGGATTGCAGGAAGCACTTCGCGTCGGTGACGCCGATGCGGCAGGCGGGGAAAGCTGGCGGGTGCTTCTCGACTCGCCGCGGCTGCTGAAAGCGCGCCTGGTGCGTTTCGGCCGTGCGGTGATCCGGCCGGCGTCATGGCCGATGGTGGTCAAGATGACGACGGCGCTGGTGTTTTCCGCATTGGTGCCGATGCTGATCACGGCCAACTACAACCTCACCGGTAGCATTGAAAGCCTGTCGTCGGCGGAGATCCGTAACCTGGAGCAATTGGCGCAGAGCTCGGCCGGCCGTGTCTCGCAGCTCATCAACGACAGCCGCAACCTTGCCAATTATCTCGGAACCGATCCCGAATTCGTCAGCTTCCTGCAACACCCTACCGACGCGGCCAAGGCCTCGATTCAGGCCAAGATTCATAACCTCGTCAAGTCCAACCCCGATGTGTATCCGCTGTTCCTGATGAATCCGGAAGGAACGGCCGTGGCGTCGAGCGATGACGGCGTGATGGGAAAGAACTTCAAGTTCCGCGAGTACTTCAAGGAGGCAATGCAGGGACGTCCGCATATGACGGGCATGGTGGTCGGATCGACCGCCGGTGCACCGGGCATCTACTATTCCAATCCGGTGCGTGACTCCGAACGCAACGTGATCGGCGTCGTGGTGCTGCGCATCAAGGGAACGACTGTCGCCAGCATTTTGGGCGAGATCACTCGCGGCACGCGCCTCACGCCATTCCTGGTGGACGGCGACGGGGTGATGATCTACCACCCCGACCAGACGCAGCTATACCGGAGCCTCACGCCGCTTCCGAGTGAAAAGCTGAAACAGATCGTGGCCGACCAGCGCTTCCGACGGAACAAGATCGAAACCCTGAATATGCCCGATCTCGCCAATGCGATCGTAGGTGCCAAGTCGATCGGCAACATCAGTTACCACTCGACACTATCCGGCACGACCGAAGTGGCCGGCTTTGCACCCGTGATCGGGCACAACTGGGTTGTCGCGGTGTCCGAATCACGCCAGGCGTTCGAACAGCCGCTTAACCAGCTTTTCACCAACGTGATGTACAGCGTCATCCTCGTCGGACTGATATTTTTCGTCTTCGCGGTGATGTTCGCCCGAAGCATCGTCCGTCCGATCGAAAGCCTGACCGTCGCGGCGCATGCGTTGAAGAGCGGGGACTACGAGAAGGCCAATATCAAGGTAACGTCGGACGACGAGATCGGTAAACTTGCCCGGACGTTCAACGTGATGATCGACGTCCTTCGCCAGCGTGACCGCGAGCACAAGCGGCGGCAGCCCGCCAAGCGCAACCCGCTCGGACTGTCGGACGATGGCAGCTGATCCTGCGGATAACCCGCATGAGGCAACAGGAATAGAAGCGGGGAGCATGCTCCCCGTTTTTACTTCGCAAACCGTGGTGAATGGTACTCGGGCGCGCCGCGGCGGCGCTTGCAAGTGTCAGATTTTCTCGATGCCG
>NZ_DASZBA010000086.1:0-8370 GCF_035944575.1 Noviherbaspirillum sp. | reverse complement strand
CGGAAAGTTCTTTTAGGGATTTCGTATGCATAAATGGATGGCCAACAGGGGCCCGATGTTCTTTCGTGATGTGCTTTCGGCAAGCCGTTATTGTCGATTCGGTTACTCGATGACTTTCGGCACGAGGTATAGGCCGTCCTGCGTGGCGGGCGCTACCTGTTGATAGTCGTCGCGTCGGTCCGGTTCCGTGACGGCGTCGTCGCGCAAACGCAACGCCACATTGTTCTGGTGGGCAGCGATCGGATGATTGAGCGGTTCGATGCCGGTTGTATCGACGGCACGCATTTGTTCAACGAGCGAAAAGATGCCGTTGAGCTTGTCGAGGGTGCGGGAAGCCTGATCTTCATTCAGGTCGAGTTGCGCGAGACGGGCAAGACGTTTTACATCATTGAGTTCGAGGGACATGTCGGAGGGCACGTGCAAGCCGTGCATAAGAAATAATCTTTAAAAACAAAAGTGTTTTAGTTCTGGCAAAAGCTTATCAAAAAGGCGTGTTCAGCTCGTATTTTTGGTATTTCCGCCAGCTAATTTCAGCTAAATTATAAGGTAGAATGCTGGGCTACTGCCTCACAGCCGCCAGTGTATGCCGTGTGGGCGGACATTCAACCTTCAATGCTTCGCGCATCATTGTTGCGCATCGGGACAACACATGTTTGGATTCTTACGCAGTTATTTTTCTAACGACCTGGCAATCGATCTCGGCACGGCCAACACCCTGATATATGTGCGTGGACTGGGCATTGTTCTGGACGAGCCGTCGGTAGTCGCGATCCGCCAGCAGGGCGGTCCGAATGGCAAGAAGACCATTCAGGCGGTCGGCAAGGAAGCCAAACAGATGCTGGGCAAGGTTCCGGGCAATATCGAAGCGATTCGTCCGATGAAGGATGGCGTGATCGCCGACTTCACCGTCACCGAACAGATGCTCAAGCAGTTCATCCGCATGGTGCACGACTCGAAACTGTTCAAGCCGTCGCCACGCATCATCATTTGCGTTCCCTGCGGTTCCACCCAGGTCGAGCGTCGCGCCATCCGCGAATCCGCACTCGGCGCCGGTGCATCCCAGGTATATCTGATCGAAGAGCCAATGGCTGCGGCGATCGGCGCCGGACTGCCGGTGTCCGATGCAACCGGCTCGATGGTCGTCGACATCGGCGGCGGCACGACGGAAGTGGGCATCATTTCGCTCGGCGGCATGGTCTACAAGGGTTCGGTGCGCGTCGGCGGCGACAAGTTCGACGAGGCGATCGTCAACTACATCCGCCGCAATTACGGCATGCTGATCGGCGAGCAGACCGCCGAACTCATCAAGAAGGAAATCGGTTCCGCCTTCCCGGGCTCCGAAGTCAAGGAAATGGAAGTGAAGGGCCGCAACTTGTCGGAAGGCATTCCGCGTTCGTTCACCATTTCCAGCAACGAAATTCTGGAAGCTTTGACCGACCCGCTCAATAATATCGTTTCGGCCGTCAAGAACGCGCTCGAACAGACGCCTCCCGAACTGGGCGCCGACATCGCCGAAAAAGGCATGATGCTGACAGGCGGCGGCGCATTGCTGCGCGATCTCGACCGTCTGCTGATGGAAGAAACCGGCCTGCCGGTGATCGTGGCTGAAGACCCGCTGACATGCGTGGTGCGTGGCTCCGGCATGGCGCTGGAGCGGATGGACAAGCTGGGTTCGATTTTCTCGTACGAGTAAAACATCCTGCTCCCGACGATACGCGGCCATGCATCAGGATGGCGCGTATCGCGAAACAGCATGATCCTGGCAGATGACTGAAGATTGTGGCGAGCGGGTTGGCCAGGCTGCATGTCCGATATACGTCATGCGGCGCAGGCCGAAGAGTGGTTTCGCGATCGTTGTCAACAGCCTGCTAGGCGCCCTTGAAACTGGTAGATAACATTTAATGGAATACAGCCCGCCGCCACTTTTCAAGCAAGGCGCCTCCGCCCGCGCCAAAGTGACGATCTTCGCGCTGATCGCCATTGGCTTGCTGATTGCCGATTCCCGCCTGCGCTCGCTGGGCATGATCCGGCAAACCGTCGCCACGGTGTTGTACCCGCTGCAAGTCGCGGCACTGATGCCGCGCGACGCCGCCTACTTCATCGGCGACTACTTCTCCGCACTGTCCTCGTTGCAGAAGGAAAACCTGAGGCTGCGACAGGAACAACTGGCAAATGCACAGACGCTGCAGCAGGTGCGGCAGTTGTCGGCGGAGAATACGCAACTGCGCAAGCTCCTCGACGCCAACGAACGCCTGCCGGTCAAGTCCATCATGAGCGAGATCCTGTACGACGCCCGCGATGCCTTCACCCGGAAGGTCATACTCGACCGCGGCAGCCGGCATGGTGTTGCGCCCGGGCAGCCGGTGATCGATGATATCGGCGTGGTCGGACAGGTCACCCGCGTATTTCCGTTCACTGCGGAAGTCACGCTGCTGACCGACAAGGACCAGGCGATTCCGGTCCAGGTGGTGCGCAGCGGCTTGCGCAGCATTGCTTACGGACAAGGCCATTCGGGTTCGCTCGATCTGCGCTTCATGCCGGCCAATGCGGATATCAAGAACGGCGACTTGCTGGTGACGTCTGGCATTGACGGCGTCTATCCCGCCGGCTTGTCGGTCGCCAAGGTGACCCAGGTGGAAAGCAAATCGTCCGATGCGTTTGCCCGCATCGTATGCCAACCTCTGGCAGGCATTGACCGCAACCGCCAGTTGCTGGTTCTGTTGACCGAGCCTCCGGTGGCACAGCGTCCGCCTCCCGACGATCCGAAGAAGGATGCAAAGGCGAAGCCAAAACGCACTGAAGGCGCCAAGGATGCGGCAAGCCCGGCCCCGGCCGCACCCGCTGCTGCTGCGCCCGCTCCCGCCGCATCTGCTGCTTCACCTGCCGCCGTCCCCGAGAAGCAAAGGCCGACGCCATGAACCGTCCTCACTACATCCTGCTGCCGGTCAATCCGTTATTCATTGCCGGCAGCCTGATCATTGCTTTTTTGCTCAATCTGCTGCCCTATGGCTACTGGGTAGGCGTGCCTGACTTCGTTGCACTGGCGCTGATCTTCTGGAGTATTCATCAGCCCCGCAAGGTGGGTATCGGGATTGCGTTCACCATGGGCTTGCTGATGGATGTGCACGACGCGGCGTTGCTCGGTGAGAACGCGTTGTCGTACACGCTGCTGTCCTACTTTGCCATCATGATGCATCGCAGGGTGCTGTGGTTCCGGGTATGGACGCAGGTGCTGCATGTGTTGCCGCTGTTGTTGCTGATGCAATCGGTGCAACTCGTGATCCGGTTGATGGTCAGCGGCAAATTTGCAGGCTGGACGTATTTCGCCGAAAGCCTGTCGACGGCGGCGCTGTGGCCGGTCATCACCTGGATACTGCTCGCACCGCAACGGCGTGCAGTCAATCGCGATGACACCCGGCCGATCTGATTGCCTGACACGCTTGAGTTGCTGTTCAAACATGCTTCGCGCGAATTTGCGCCCTGAAGATCTGCCGGCTTGAAGAACGAATGACTGAGTTTAAGAACACGGAACGGGAAGTACATTTATTTCGTCTGCGCCTGTCGGTAGCGGGCATATTCGTGCTGGTCCTGTTCGGCATTCTATTGTCGCGGTTTTTCTGGCTGCAGGTCGTCAGGCATGAGACTTACCATGGGCAGGCGGAAGACAACCGGATTTCGGTTGCTCCCATCGTGCCGAACCGCGGTCTGATACTGGACCGCAACGGCGTCGTTCTGGCCCGCAATTTTTCCGCATACACGCTGGAGATCACTCCGTCCAAGGTCAACGAACCGCTCGACAAGGTGATTGACGGCTTGTCGGCATTGGTGGAAATTCAGCCCAAGGATCGCAAGCGCTTCCGCCGTCTGTTGGAAGAAGCGAAGAACTTCGAAAGCGTGCCGATCCGCACCCGCCTCACCGACGAAGAGGTGGCCCGATTTACTGCGCAGCGTTATCGCTTTCCAGGCGTCGAAATCCAGGCAAGGCTGTTCCGGCAATACCCGCTCGGCGATACCGCATCGCATGTGATCGGCTATATCGGGCGCATCAGCCGCAAGGATGCCGAGCGCATCGCCGAATCCGAGGACGCGGCGAATTATGTCGGCACCGATTACATCGGCAAGGAAGGACTGGAAAAGAAGTATGAGAAGGTCCTTCACGGCACGACCGGATACGAGGAAGTCGAAGTGACCGCCGGGGGCAGGGCAATCCGCTCGTTGTCGCGGACACCGGCGGTGCCGGGTAATAACCTCATTCTCTCCATCGACATCGAGCTGCAGAAAATCATCGAAGAGGCGTTTGGCGATCGACGCGGCGCGCTGGTGGCGATCGAGCCGTCGACCGGCGACATTCTTGCCTATGTGTCGAAGCCGACATATGACCCGAACGTATTCGTCGACGGCATTGATCAGCAGACATGGGAGGAACTTAATACCTCGATCGACAGGCCGCTGCTGAACCGGCCGCTGATTGGCAGCTACCCGCCCGGCTCCACCTACAAGCCATTCATGGCGCTCGCCGCGCTTGAAACCGGCAAGCGCACGCCGTCGAATACCATTTCCGATCCCGGTTATTTCTGGTTCGGCAGCCATAAGTTCCGCGACGACAAGGTGGACGGTCATGGCGTGGTCGACATGTACAAATCGATCGTGGTGTCCTGCAATACCTATTACTACAATCTTGCGAACGACCTCGGCGTCGACACGATCCACGACTTCATGAAGCCGTTCGGTTTCGGGCAATTGACCGGCATCGACCTCGATAACGAGCGTACCGGTCTGCTGCCGTCGACTGCGTGGAAGCGGGCCGCATATAAAAGGCCGGAGCAGAAAAAGTGGTATGCGGGCGAGACGATCTCGATCGGCATCGGACAGGGATACAACGCGTTCACCCCGCTGCAGATGGCGCATGCCATCGCCAATCTGGCCAACAACGGCGTGGTGATGAAGCCCCACCTCGTCAAGACGATCGAAGACAGCGTCAGCAAGGAGCGCACCCTGACGGTGCCGAAGGAAAGCTATCGCATCAATCTGAAACAGGAAAACATCGATTTCGTGAAGCGTGCAATGGTCGGCGTGACCAAGGAAGGAACATCGTCACGTGCATTCGCCAAGACCGAATACACGTCCGCTGGCAAGACCGGTACCGCGCAGGCGATCGGTATCAAGAAGAACGAAAAATACGACGCCAAGAAGCTGGCCGAGCATCATCGCGATCACTCGCTCTACAGCTCGTTTGCACCGGCCGAGAATCCTCGCATTGCGATTGCCGTGATTGTCGAAAATGCCGGATTCGGCGCTGCGGCAGCCGCCCCGATCACCCGTATCGCGATGGATTATTATTTGCTCGGCAAGCGGCCCGAGCAGAAGGAAGCGCCGGTGGAAAAAGCCGCTGCACCCCATGCGCATGGTGCCGCGCCCAATGCCGCGCAAGCCGCTGCGGCAAAGAACCAGAAACGCGCGCCGGCGCCGGCAGCCGTTGACACCGGAGCAGGCAGGGACCAGCACTAATGACAAGCATGCAATTTTCCGAGCGGCGCACCATTTGGCCCACCATCAAGCCTTACGTCATGGTGTTTGACGGTACGCTCGCACTCATCATCTTCCTGATTCTTTCGGTGAGCGCGCTCACCATGTATTCGGCCGGCATGGATGCGCCCGGCCGCTTTGAAGATCACATGCGCAATACCCTGATCGCCTTTGTGGTGATGTGGATTGCGGCGATCATGCCGCCCCAGACATTGATGCGCTTTGCGGTACCCATCTACACGGTCGGAGTGGCCCTTTTGCTGGCAGTCGCGATGTTCGGCCTGGTCAAGAAAGGAGCGCGGCGCTGGGTCAATGTCGGCGTCGTGATCCAGCCATCCGAGATCATGAAGATTGCCGTGCCGCTCATGCTGGCCTGGTATTTCCAGAAACGCGAGGGAATGATCCAATGGCATCACTTTCTGGTGGCGGGCATCATCCTTGCCATCCCTGGTGTAATGATCATGCGCCAGCCGGACCTGGGCACCGCATTGCTGGTGCTGGCTGCCGGCTTCTACGTCATCTTCTTCGCCGGCCTGCCATGGAAGGTTCTCGCTACGCTGACCGCCCTGGGACTGGCAAGCCTGCCAGTGGCATGGTCGATGTTGCACGACTACCAGCGTCAGCGGGTCATGACGCTGATCGATCCCACCACCGATCCGCTCGGGACCGGGTTCCACATCATTCAATCCATGATCGCGATCGGGTCCGGCGGCATCTCCGGCAAGGGATGGACCAATGGCACGCAGACACATCTGGAATTCATCCCGGAACGTACTTCCGACTTCCTCTTCGCGGCTTATTCGGAAGAGTTCGGCCTGATCGGTAACACCGTTCTGCTCGTGCTGTACCTGCTGCTCATCGGACGCGGCTTGCTGATCGCCGCGAATGCGCCAACGCTGTTCAGCAGGCTGCTGGCCGGCGCGATCACGATGATCTTTTTCACGTACGCTTTCGTCAACATGGGCATGGTGAGCGGCATCCTTCCCGTGGTAGGTGTGCCCCTGCCGTTCATGAGCTACGGTGGTACGGCATTCATGACCCTGGGGCTTGGGATGGGCATACTGATGAGCATTCAGCGTCACAGGAAGCTTGTGCAGAGCTGATGCTGGTTTAACGCGGCCAATATATGCGCGTGCCATCCAGGCCGCAATGCAATCGACACTGCATGGCACGCTCCGCGTGATTACACACTGACACAAAAAAGCATGCGCGTTGCGGGTATTTCCGATTGGAATACTCTTTACGAATGGCTAGAATCCTGAGGGTTGTAAAAGAATCAGGATGACATGGACAGCAGGCGAGCAAGCAAGCCTGAACTGACGTGTTCACAAGCCATCAGGGAGAGAATGCAATGCAACTGCTTGCAAAGAAGCGCATCGTGCGTAGCAGCGCCTTGCTGTTATCGGTTTTATCGCTATATGGTTGCGGCAGCTCGGTGCAGTTGTCCGAGCCACCTGCCACTGCAACACCCGGACGCCAGTCGGCGCCATCCAAAAGCGCATCAAATGCCATTCCCGCCTTGCCCCCCGCGGGTTCCGGTCGCGGCGGCTACTATCAGGACGACGGCCCCGGCGACAGCATACCGCCGGGATTGCTGGATCAGCCCGACCCCGAACCTCGTATAGAACCCTATGCCAAGCGCGGCAATCAGCCCTACACGGTATTCGGCAAGACCTACACGCCCATCACCGACGACAGGCCGCTCAAGCAGCAGGGCGTCGGGAGTTGGTACGGCAAGAAATTTCATGGCCAGAAAACATCCTCCGGCGAGCCGTATGACATGTACAAGATCACCGCCGCGCATCCGACCCTGCCGATCCCCTCGTATGCGAGGGTCACCAATCTCGCCAACGGCAAGCAGGTCATCGTCCGCGTAAACGATCGCGGTCCATTCCTTTCAAACCGCATCATTGATCTGTCGTATGCCGCGGCATTGAAGCTCAGCTATCTGGAAAAAGGCAGCAGTCAACTCGAAGTGGAGCGCCTGCTGCCCGACGAGATCATGCCTCTCGCCGCCAAGCGTGAGCAGGCGCCATTGGCCGCATCGTCAACTGCCGCGCCGGCCGCAATGCAGCCGGCACTGGCAGTCGGTACACCGTCGGATGGCGCCATCGTCATGACCGTCGCCGCGCCGGCCCTGCCGCCGATCTCCACGATCGCATCGAGTGAGATTCAGCCCGCGGTCACCCAGCAGGCCGCGCCACCCATGGCGCCCGGTTTCTATATCCAGCTTGGTGCGTTCGCCCAAGCCGCCAACGCGGAAGCGGCACGCGCGCGATTGATGCAGAAGCACCGCGCCGAGCTGCCGCCGATCGAGGTAATGCAGCAGGGGACCTTGTACCGTCTGCACAGCGGCCCGTTTGCATCGCGTGCGGAAGCGGCAAGCGCGGCGCAGCAAATGCAGGAGATGGGCGCAGCGAGGCCGATGATCGTGCAGCGCTAGTGATTGAACAGGAGGGTGCGGTCTGTCACCGGTCCGCGTCCTTCAGGCGCAGTGCCAGGTCGTACAGCGCGTTTTTCTTGCGGCCCGTGATCTGCGAAGCCAGCGAGGCTGCCTGCTTGACCGGACATTCGGTCAAAAGTATGCGCAATATACGTTCCGCTTCGGCATCGCCGGACTCCGTGTCGGCAGTCGCGCCTTCGAGGAGCAGCACATACTCGCCTTTCTCGCGATGCGGATCCCGAGCCAGCCAGGCGGCGGCGTCAGAAATCGTGCAGCGATGGATCTCTTCGAACAGCTTGGTCAACTCGCGCGCGAACACGATGCGGCGCGTCGGCTCGAAACTGCGCGCCAGCGCTTCGATGGTGTCGACGATGCGATGCGGGGCTTCGTAGAGAACGACG
>NZ_DASZBA010000085.1:0-33424 GCF_035944575.1 Noviherbaspirillum sp. | reverse complement strand
TCCTTAGTGAATTGTTTTTATTGGGAAATTTACTTGCAACACTTTACTGAGCACCCAGAGCCTGCCTGAAATCCTCGACCAAATCCGTTGTATCTTCAATTCCAACCGATACGCGAATTAACGATTCGGCAATACCCATGCTCGCCCGGCGTTCCGGTCCCATTTCATAAAAAATGGTGTGGGCCACCGGGATAACCAATGTCCGGGTATCGCCCAGATTGCTTGCAGGAACGCCAAGCCTCAGGCGATTGAGGTAATCGAAGCAATCGATCCCGTCCACCAGTTCGAAGCTGAACAGGCTGCCATAGGCGCTGAAAAGTTCGCTGGCAATTGCGTGCTGCGGATGGGAGGGCAAGCCGGGATAGTGAACCGCCGCCACGCGAGGGTCGGCCTCCAGCATCCATGCCAGGGCCATCGCATTGGCGCATTCCCGCTCCAATCGCAAGGCCATGGTCTCCGCGCCTACTGCAATGTGGTGTGCCGCTTCCGGTCCAAGGGAGCCGCCGAAATCCCGCAGCGCCTTCGCACGAATCTGCGCCATGCCCCATTGTGGCTGCGTATATCGCTTGTAGGTATCGAAGATATTTGGGAACTTGCTCCAATCGTACAAACCGGTATCCGTGAGACTGCCTCCGAGCGCATTGCCATGGCCTGCAATTGATTTGGTCAACGCGTTTACGACCAGTCCGGCGCCCACCATCTTGGGGCGGAACAGATAAGGAGAGGTCATCGTGTTGTCGACAACGAACAAAATGCCCTTGTCACGGCAAAGCTGGCCAATCCGCTTCAGATCGGCGACTTGCGTGCGCGGATTGGCGATCGTTTCAACAAACACGATTCTCGTGGACGGCGTTAGCGCCGCTTCCACATTGGCGACATCCGTTGCATCGACGAAGGAGACCTCAATCCCCTGTCCGCTGACCGTCTGCCAAAGACTATTGGTGTTGCCGAAAAGAAAAGCGGAAGATACGACATGATCACCGCTGCGCAGAAGCGCGTGCGCCAGCGCACCAATGGCCGCCATGCCGGTGGAAAAACAAATGGTGGCGAGCCCCTGCTCCATTTTCGTGATCTTATCTTCGAGAGCGGAAACCGTCGGATTGCCCTGTCGTCCGTAACGGTAGCCCGGTTGCCGTCCTTGAAATACCGCCGCCAGTTCGCGCGCATCCTTGTAACCGTAGGCGACGGATGTGTGAATCGGCTTATGCAGGGAACCATGCTCAATCGGCTTTTGCCGATCGCTGTGCAGAATCGTGGTGGTGAAGCCGTATTTTTTTGTGTCGTTCATAGCAATAAAAAAACCCGTTTCGCATGCGCTGGAAACGGGTTGAAGAAATTTCGATCCCATTTAGCGGCATTTATTTAGGACATGGCATCCTTGCGCCCGCAAGCAGAAAGCAAATCGGCGCAGAGCCCAATGCTATCGCAAAATCCATTTGAAAACAAAGTTCGAACTTTGTAGCTGCACCACCGAATAAATACTCCATCGACTTTGCAATCCGCCGGTTTCAAAGGTTTCGCGGCGAATGAACGAAACTTCGACGCCGGGAAGTTGCCTTAAATTTTTTGCACTTATCTTTCTGGAAGTGATCCTAATCAAAACTTGGCTGTTTCCGTCCTGTTTTAAGTTTCCCCTACGCTCTCACAGTGCCAGGATTCTGACGCTGATGAAATCGGGTTTTGCCAACGACATGCAACATCATTCTATTCGGCGTGGGACATTGGGTGTTTTAGAAAGCGTCGAACAAGCGCATTCTCTTGCCTCCCAGTGTAGTGGCGGAATGTTGAAGCGACGATCAGGAACATCCATCCGGAAACCACAGAGCGAAACAATAAGCAATTCACACCATTCGATACTCGTCTCCGGCAGGTATTTGGACGAGGAAAGGCAAGCAATGCGATACGTTCTAGCCGCCGGTTCATCACGATATGAATCGATACGGCGGAGAGAAGATGGATCACCGGTTTTCACAGATATAGCCAGCAATGATCGTCGAAACGGCGAATTCTCGGACATCCATCACTACAAGAGAAAACTCTTGGGGCGCATCTCGTCAAGCGCCTTGCACCATCTATCGGCGACCGACGACTTTAGGAATCCGGCGCCGACTGACGCGTTCGATGAACAGAAAAGACTTCCGCAGGCCTCCAGACAGTCCGAGTCGACTTTGGAGCCTTTACCCGGGGAAGCCGGTCTTGGCTTAAACATCGGCCGAAAGCCGCTCCAACGGCGACGTGGCCATCCGGCGTTCAGGATCGGCCTTGGCGAAGACACTCGCTTTACGCCAGTCTCACGCGTAGCGCCCGATTGAGGGTGCCACCAACATCGCGCTTCCGGCGCTGACAAGCCGGCCGCGATCGTGCGAAACAATTACAAAAGGAGTAAAGATGGCAACGATTCTGATCGTTGATGACCATATATTGAATCGCCAATTTCTGACGGTATTGCTAGGTTATGGAGGTCACCGGCTTCTCGAAGCGTCCAGTGGCGCAGAAGCATTGATACTGGCCGGCGCGAAGCGGCCCGACCTGATCATCGTCGATGTACTGATGCCACAGATGAACGGGTATGAATTCATGACCCGAATGCGGTCCATCTCAGGGATGACGCAGACTCCCGTCATCTTTTACACTGCGGCGAATAACGAACGTGATGCCGCAACCATCGCCGCCGCCACGGGTGTGCGCTGGATTCTTCCGAAGCCTTCCAGCCGGGACATCATTCTAAACGTGGTTTCCGAGGCACTCGGACCTTCACCGGCCGTGATGAGAACCGACACGGCACGGCTCGACACCCCATACGCGGAATCGGGAACCGATTTGAGTCCGGCGTCGAATCCACGGGAAGCCGGCATCGAAGATTTGCAATTAGGCGTTCAACGGCTTTCGAGCGCACTTACCGATTTGCAGGCAGTCAGCCTAAGATTGACCTCATTGATCGATCTCGGGATCGAGCTTGCTTCCGAACGTGACCCGGACAACTTGCTGGCAATCGGCTGCCGGGTCGTGCAGGAGATATGCGCCGCAGAGTATGCGGCGATTGCCATCGTCGGCGACGACCTCACTGAAATTGTTCATTTCGCGATGCGCGGCGCGGACCCGGTCACACGGACCAGACTGAGCACGTCCAGGGCGGATACCGGTGTGCTCGGCGAATTGCTGCAACGGTCTGTACAGAGATTGAGTCATGTGGATGGCGGCCCAGAGTCCATCGGCCTGCCGTCTTTCCATCCAGCCATATATAACTTTCTTGGTGTGCCGATTGCGAACCCTCATAAAGTCTATGGATGGCTATACCTGACGAACAAGCAGGGTGACATCGGGTTCAGCGAGATTGATGAGCGCGCCGCATCGACAGTCGCCGCCCAGCTTGCGGTGGTCTACGACAATCTGGTTCTGTACAACGAGATCCAGCGTCAGCACATTCTGCTCAAGCAGGAAGTGGATGACCGCAATCGGGCCCAGGAGGCGCTCCGTCGTACGTTGCGGGCCCGCACCGTCATGGCGGAATGCAATCATGTAATGATGCATGCGACTGACGAGTATTCGCTGCTGCAGGACATGTGCCGGGCGGTTGTGAACGCGGGAGGCTATCGCTTTGCCAGAATCGGCTATCTCAGTGAAGACGACAGTCGCTTGATCCCAATGGCGCAGGCAGGGGTCGACGATACCGATGAAGACGGACAACCCATCATCTCCAGCGAACATGAGGTGGCGGTGTCGCTGCCGTTGCGGGAAGGTGCGCGGATATTCGGCGTTCTGACCATACACGAGGCCATCCCGAATGCATTCGACGGCGGGCAGACGGCGATGCTGGAAGAACTCGCGGATGACATCTCTTATGGTGTCGTCAGCCTGCGCACCAAGGCAGCAAGGGAGGAAGCGGAACATGCACTCCGCGCCACCGAAGAAAAATTGTCCGGCATTCTCAGCTCGATCGATAACGTTGTCTGGTCCGTCAACGAAAGCGGATTCATTTATCTGAATGCGATCGTCGAAGACATCTATGGGAGGCCTGCAGAAGCGTTCTACGACAACAAAGATTTGTGGTTCGAGGCGATTCACCCGGATGATCGTCCCGCTGTCCGACATGCCCATGCCACGCTGGCGGAAAAAGGCAGTTTTACCGAGGAATACCGGATCGTCAAACCGGACGGACAGATTCGCTGGATCGAGGAGCGCGCACGCGCCGTGCGCAACGAATCAGGCGAACTCATTCGTTTCGATGGCATCGCCATCGACATCAGCGAGCGCAAGACCTATGAAGCCCGTATCGAATATCTGGCCGACCATGACGCGCTCACCAGTCTGGCAAACCGCAATCTGCTTGCGGACCGCATCAGCCAGGCAATGGCACACGCCAGGCGCAACGGCCTGCTGGTCGCCCTCCTCTTTCTCGATCTAGACAGATTCAAGAGCGTCAACGACAGCTTCGGCCACTCGCTGGGCGACGCGCTGCTGATAGAAATCGCGAACCGTTTGAAGCAGGTTGTCCGCCAGGGCGATACGGTGGCAAGACAAGGCGGCGATGAATTCATCCTGCTGCTGACGGACATCGTCAAGCCTCAGGACGTCACTGCCGTCGCGCGCAAGATCTTTCAGGCTTTCTCGGATCCCATCATCATCCGCGGCCACGAACTTTTCGTCACCGTCAGCATTGGCGCAACGCTTTACCCGACCGATGGCGAGGACATTCAAACCTTGTTGCGTAACGCCGATATTGCAATGTATCGGGCGAAGGAAGAAAACGGCAATGCTTTCCAGTTCTACTCGCGGGACATGAGCATACGCGCACTGGAACGCGCGGAACTGGAAAGCGCGTTGCGCCGCGCACTGGAACGCAAGGAATTCGAGTTGTTCTACCAGCCGAAGGTCGACGCCACAAGCGGTCGCATCATTGGTGCGGAAGCCCTGATCCGCTGGAATCATCCGGACATGGGCCTGGTATCCCCGACGCGATTCATTCCGATGGCGGAAGAGATCGGGCTGATCGTTCCTATCGGTGACTGGGTATTGCATACCGCGTGCGCACAGAACAAGGCGTGGCAGGAGGCCGGCTTGCCGAAGATAAGCATTTCGATCAACCTGTCCGCGCGGCAGTTCAATGAAGAAGGATTGGTGGACTCGGTGGCGCACGCCCTTCAGAGCATGAATCTCCAGGCCTGCCATCTTGAACTCGAACTGACGGAGAGCATGGTCATGAACAGCGCCGAGCATTTCATTACCAAGTTGAAGGAACTCGAAAACCTTGGCGTGCAGTTATCCATCGACGATTTCGGCACCGGCTATTCGAGCCTCAGCTATTTGAAGCGGTTTCCGCTCCATCATCTCAAGATCGATCAGTCTTTCGTGCGTGATATCGCCACGGATGCTGACGACGCAGCGATAACCAGCACCGTGATTTCACTCGGCCACAGCCTTAATCTGAAGGTCATTGCGGAAGGCGTTGAAACTGAGGAACAGGTGGCGTTCCTGCGCGACCATCATTGTGATGAAATGCAGGGCTACTACTTCAGCAAACCGCTTCCCGCCACCGAATTTGCCCAATTGCTGGGGCGTCGTCTGCACTGAATAGAAAACCCGCCTGCGGCAGTGCCGGAGGCGAGTCTATCCAATCCGGTTCGACAGCTTAGTCGACCTGTGCCAGATTCAGGTTCAGCTGCGAACGCACTGCATCGTCGACTTCCGGCTTCGGATTGTTGCGCGCAAACTCAATCCGATCCAGATAATCGCGCGATACGTCGCCGGTGACGTAGATGCCGTCGAAGCAGGATGCCTCGAAGCTATCCAGCGACGGGTTGGCATCCGAGATGGAACGCTTCAAGGCGTCAATATCCTGGTACACCAGCGCGTCCGCGGTAATTTCGCGGCAGACTTCATCATCGCTGCGCCCGTAGGCAATCAGCTCGTTGCGGGTCGGCATGTCGATACCATAGACGTTGGGGAATTTGACCGGCGGTGCAGCCGATGCGAAGATCACCCGCTTTGCGCCGGCTTCACGCGCCATCTGCACGATTTCCCGGCTGGTGGTACCGCGCACGATCGAATCGTCCACCAGCAGCACGCTCTTTCCCTTGAACTCCGAACCGATTGCGTTCAGCTTCTGGCGCACTGATTTGCGTCGATGCGCCTGCCCCGGCATGATGAAGGTGCGGCCGATATAACGGTTCTTGATGAAGCCTTCGCGGTAATTCAGGTTCAGCTTCAATGCGAGTTCCATTGCCGCCGGACGGGAGGAGTCTGGAATCGGCATCACCACATCGATGTCTCCGGCCGAGAATTGCCGCTTGATTTTTTCAGCGAGGTATTCGCCCATTTTGAGTCGCGTCGCATAGACCGACGCGCCATCGATCACCGAATCCGGCCGCGCGAGATAGACGAATTCGAATGCGCATGGATTGAGCACCGGATCATCCGCACACTGCTGGTTGTAGAGATTGCCTTCAAGGTCGATGAAGATGGCCTCGCCCGGCACCACATCCCGCAGGAAACGGAAACCAAGTCCTTCCAGCGCCACCGATTCGCTGGCAACCATGTATTCCGGCCCATGTTCGGTGTCGTTGAACCCGATGCACAATGGACGGATACCGAACGGATCGCGGAAGGCGAGCAGGCCGTAACCGGCGATCTGCGCCACCACCGCATACGAACCGCGCACACGCTTGTGCAATACGGTGACCGCCTTGAACAGCGCAGACGGGTCGAGCGAATAGCCGGTCGTCGCCTGCTGGATTTCATGCGCCAGCACATTCAGCAGCACTTCCGAATCGGATGCGGTGTTGATATGGCGGCGGTCGTTCTTGAACAACTCGATCTTGAGCTGCTCCCAATTCGTCAGATTGCCGTTGTGTGCCAGGATGATGCCGAACGGAGCATTGACATAAAACGGCTGGGCTTCCTCCGCGCTGGACGACCCTGCGGTTGGATAACGCACTTGCCCGATACCGGCATTGCCGGGCAACGAGCGCATGTTACGCGTGCGGAAAACGTCACGTACCAGGCCGTTTGCCTTGTACATCGAAAACGCATCGCCGTGATTGGTTGCGATACCCGCCGCATCCTGACCGCGATGCTGGAGTAACAGCAGCGCATCGTAGATCAACTGATTGACGGGACTGTGGGAAACAACGCCAACAATGCCACACATGGTGGACTCCTCAACTAAAAATGCAATTTGTACGGGAGGCGGAACGATTCATACGCTTCCGCTTCTTGCTAATCCGGTGCGGACGCAGTGCTCATGCATGCTTACGTCCGGCTTGTGATTTTCTGCGGCGTGCTTTCGGGTCCGCCCCTGCGCCGCAGTCTTGTTTGTTGGGGTGGACTCAGGCGAAACCGCACCCTGCCCTGCCATACTCAAAAATGCACATGTCTTGCATAATCTCCGGGCAAAAACGGCTTGATGGTCCGGGCCGCGGTTTCCGCCAGCGGACTGAACAACGCGTCCTTCCAGAACGGCTGCTGTGGAATGGCCGTCATACCGCATATCAATACAGCAGCCAGTACGATAACCATTCCTCGTCCCAGTCCGAACAAGCCGCCGAGGCCGCGGTCGGCGAGCGACAAACCGCTTGCCTTGATAATCGCATCGACCGCAAGCATGAGCAGCAGCATCAGGATGCGCACGCCGATGAACAATGCAATGAATGCAATAATCAGTCGCGAAGTTCCACCGGGAACCATATCCGGAAGGAGCGCCGCAAGGTGTTCGCCGTACGCATTGGCGACGACAAACGACACGATCCAACTTAGCAGGGACAGGATTTCCTTCACCAGTCCGCGCATGGTGCTGATGATCACCGAACAAACGAGCACGAACAGTACCAGGTAATCGAAAATCGTCACGGAACGAAATCAGGCTGGAACCAAGGTGCCGCTCAGGCCGAGCTTGCTGATTTTTGCCCGGACCTTGTCCGCTTCTTCCTTGTTGCCGAACGGGCCGACTCGAATACGGATACGCTCGCCCGACTGGGTCGCCACCGTCTGGGTGTACGACTTGATGCCGGCGCCCTTCAATTTGGACTGCAACTCATCGACCTTATCCTTGGATGCCAGCGCAGCCACCTGGATGACGAACTTGCCATCTTTTTTGGCGGCATTGCTCGTCTTGGTAGGATCGGTTCCGCCGTCCAAAAGTGCCTTTGCACGTGCGGAATCATCGACTTTCGGGGCGGCTTTCTGTTCGGCCTTGACATCCGGCTTGGCGGCCAATTGGACCGTCGCCGGCTTTTCCGCGATTGCCGGTTTCTCCGCGGGCAGCGCTTCGGCTTTTGATGGAGCCACCGGCGGATCGATGACTTCTTCTTTCGGGTCAAGCGAAGCGGACGCGGACACGCCCGCTGGTGCAGCGGGCCGGCTCACCTGCGGAAGTGCGGATTTGTCTTTTGAAGGTATTTGAATGGCAATGTCGTCTGCCAGCGGCTTGGGTTCTGCATCGAGCAGCATCGGCAGGCCAATCACGGCGGCCATCACCAGGGCAACCGCCCCGATCAGTCGACGTCTCGCGCGCTTCTTTTCCGGCAAGACCGGATCGACCGCCTGACCGCCTTCCTTGCCCTGCCGGCGCTTGCGGGTGCGCGGCGCCTGCGTTTCGTCTTCGGCACGCGAATAAAAACTGCTGTCGCCAGCGGCGGATTCTTGCTTGTTTTTGCGGAGGAACGAGAACAAGCTCATGCGGTTAAAGTCTTCAACGAGGTCTTCAATGAGATTGCGATTTTCGGAACTCCATGACGCCAGCGACCGTGAGGAAAGAACCGAAGACCGCAATTCTATCATTCTCACCCGCCCGGCTCAGGGCGTTCTCGTAGGCTGCGGCGGGTGATGCAAAAACTTCAATCGAACTCTCGGCACCAGTCTGATTTTGGGGCGTTACGCCGGCATTCAATAGCTTCTCCTGCAACTTCGCGGCGCTTGCCGCACGCGCCAGCGGCAGATCAGTGACGCACCAATGGTCAATGCGGTCCTTCAGTTGCGCGATTACACCATCGATATCCTTGTCCTGCATCGCGCCGAATACCGCGTAAGTGTAGGGATGGAACGCCATGTTGTCGAGGTTCTGCGCCAGCGTGGCTGCGGCGTGTGGATTGTGTGCGACATCCAGAATCACCGTCGGCCGTCCCGCCAGCACCTGGAACCGCCCGGGGAGATCCACCATGACCAGCCCGGTACGTATTTCCTGCGCTCCGACCGGCAGCCGGTGCCGCAGCGACTCCAGCGCAGCCAGGGCCGCTGATGCATTCAGCAACTGGTTTGCGCCGCGCAGAGACGGATATCCCAACGCGCTGCGCCGCTGGCTGCGGCCGCCGTAGTTCCATTGTTGCTTGTCGCCGGCATAGTTGAAATCGCGTCCGATAAGCCAAAGGTCCGCACCGATCGACTGCGCATGCCCGACAAGCGATTGAGGCGGCACAGGATCGCTGCAGATCGCGGTGCGGCCGGACCGGAAGATGCCGGCCTTTTCGAAGCCGATTTTTTCACGGGTGTCGCCAAGGTAGTCGGTATGGTCGATGTCGACGCTCGTGACGATCGCCACATCGGCATCGATCACATTAACGGCATCCAGGCGGCCACCTAGACCGACTTCGAGAATGACCGCATCCAGTCCGGATGCGGCGAACAGCCGAAGGATGGCCAGCGTCGTGAACTCGAAATAGGTGAGCGATACGCCTTCCCTGCTCTGCTCGACGGCGTCGAATTGCTCGATGAGGGCGGCATCGGTCGCCGGCTCGCCATTGATACGCGCCCGCTCATTGAAATCCAGCAGATGCGGCGATGTGTACAGGCCAACGCGGTATCCGGCCTGCAGCAGGATGGATTCCAGCATCGCGCAGGTCGAGCCCTTGCCGTTCGTGCCACCTATCGTGATCACCGGGCAATCGAAGCCTATACCCAGACGCTGCCGGACCTGCGCGACGCGGTCCAGGCCCATGTCGATTGCCTTGGGATGCATGGTTTCCAGTTTTGCGAGCCAATCTGACAGCGTGGCGGGAGAGTCTTGCTTGGAGTCTTGCATGGTATGTGGCTCGAAAATTAAAAAAGCCCGGACCTGGGATGGGCCGGGCTCTGATGGACGGGCATTTGCTCAGGCGAGCACTTCCGCCGGCTGATTTTGCAACAAGGCCAATAGTCGGGCGATTTCCTCACGCATCTTGCGACGGTCCACAATCATGTCGACTGCGCCTTTTTGCAACAGGAACTCGGCCCGCTGGAAGCCTTCCGGCAATTTCTCGCGCACCGTGTTTTCAATGACGCGCGGCCCGGCGAAGCCAATCAATGCCTTCGGTTCCGCGATGACGACATCGCCCATGAAAGCAAACGATGCCGAGACACCGCCCATGGTCGGGTCGGTCAGCACCGAAATGAATGGCAACTTCTTCTCCGACAACTTGGTCAGCATCGACGTCGTTTTCGCCATTTGCATCAGCGAGAGCAACCCTTCCTGCATGCGCGCCCCGCCGGTGGCGGTAATACAGATGAATGGCACTTTCTGCTCCAGAGCGACCTGGGCGCCACGGGCGAAGCGCTCACCGACGACAGAACCCATCGAGCCGCCCATGAATTCAAATTCGAAACAGGCTACGACAACTGGCAAGGTCATGATTGCACCACCCATGACGATGAGCGCATCGGTTTCGCCGGTGGCTTCCATCGCGTCCTTCAGGCGGTCCGGGTATTTCTTGCTGTCTTTAAATTTTAGGGAATCCACCGGCAAGGCTTCCTGCCCGATCTCATACCGCCCTCCTGCATCCAGCAGCGCATCCAGCCTTTCCCGCGCACGAATGCGCATGTGGTGGTCGCATTTCGGGCAAACATGGATGTTCGATTCCAGATCGGTTCGGTAAAGAACGGCCTCACAGGACGGACACTTGACCCATAGTCCTTCCGGCACCGTTTTGCGCGTGGCATTATCGGAGCGCTGAATGCGCGGAGGAAGCAGTTTTTCAAGCCAACTCATTGTGACCTCTTTTCATTTTTGCTTGCCGAATTGTACCGTTCGCCCCGGTTTGCGCCAACTGCAACGGCACCGGGCGAACATGCCTTCTTCAGTGTGTTTGATTAAGCCGCTTTGGCGGGTTGCGCATCCAGCGCCCCCCGGATTTCCGTAATGAACTTTTGAACTGCTTGCACCGCCTGCTCGCGGGGCGTATTTTCGAGTTCCTGAATGATGCGACTGCCAATGACGACAGCATCCGACACGGACGCAATCGCGGTGGCCGTGGCCGCATCCCGAATGCCGAACCCGACTCCGACAGGCAGGCTGACATGTTTCTTGATTCTTGGAATCATGTCCGCGACTGCCTGAAGATCAAGATGACCAGATCCGGTCACACCCTTCAGCGAAACATAGTACACATATCCCGTTGCAATTTTCCCCACCTGCCGAATGCGCTCATCGGTAGATGTTGGGGCCAACAGGAAAATCGTATCGAGGTCATGTTGCCGCATCATCGCGGCAAAGTCTTCGCACTCTTCGGGCGGATAATCGACAACCAGGACGCCGTCCACGCCAGCCTGCTGGGCCGCCGTGATGAAGGGCGCGATTCCCATTCGTTCAATCGGGTTCGCGTACCCCATCAGCACTACGGGAGTGAATTGGTCCCGAGACCGGAAGTCGCGAACGATTTGCAGGACCTGCTTCAGGCCGACGCCGTTCGCCAGTGCGCGTTCGGAAGCACGTTGAATGACCGGACCGTCCGCCATGGGATCGGAGAACGGCACGCCAAGTTCAATGATGTCAGCCCCGCCGGCCACGAGCGCATGCATCAGCGGAACGGTCAACTCGGGTGCCGGATCGCCGGCAGTGATGAAGGGAATCAGTCCCTTCCGGTTTTGGGATGCTAGGACAGCTAAGGTGTGTTGGATTCTGGACATGATGGCTTTTTCTCGTTTCCTGTTCCAGCCATTCCAAGACGGCTTCTTTCGGTGCCGGCTTGCGCGTGCCTGGAAAAGGATGGTTGGAGTGTATATGCGATGGTCGAACGGATCAGAAGCGCTTCTTCATCCGTTCCGCGACCGTATGCATGTCCTTGTCTCCCCGTCCCGACAGGTTCGCAAGAATGATCTTGTCCTTGGGCAACGTAGCGGCAAATTTTGCCGCATAAGCTAATGCATGGCTCGATTCCAGCGCGGGGATGATGCCTTCGATCCGGCAGCATTGATGAAAGGCATCGAGCGCTTCCTCGTCCGTAACCGATACGTATTGCGCACGGCTGGAGTCCTTCAACCAGGAGTGCTCGGGCCCTACACCGGGATAGTCGAGCCCTGCCGATACCGAATGCGTTTCGATGACTTGCCCGTTTTCGTCCTGCAACAGATAGGTACGATTCCCATGCAGCACTCCCGGCGATCCGGCGATCAGAGAAGCTGAATGCTTGCCTGACTCAAGGCCCTCGCCCGCTGCTTCCACGCCGATCAGCTGCACGTCGCGATAATCGATATAGGGATAGAAGATGCCCATCGCGTTTGAACCGCCGCCAATGCATGCGACCACGTAATCAGGCTGTCGCCCCGTCATCTCCGGCATCTGCACCAGGCATTCCTTGCCGATCACCGATTGGAAATCGCGCACCATCATCGGATACGGGTGCGGTCCGGCCACGGTGCCAATGATGTAAAACGTGCTTTCGACATTGGTGACCCAGTCGCGCATCGCTTCATTGAGCGCGTCTTTCAGTGTCTTCGATCCCGATTCCACCGGCACCACCTTCGCGCCGAGCAATTCCATCCGGTACACATTCTGCACCTGCCGCTTGACGTCTTCGCTTCCCATGTACACCACGCACTCCAGACCGAATCGCGCGCAGATGGTAGCCGTTGCGACACCATGCTGTCCCGCGCCAGTCTCTGCGATCACGCGCGGCTTGCCCATGCGCTTGGCAAGCAACGCCTGGCCAATCACATTGTTGATCTTGTGTGCACCGGTATGGTTGAGGTCTTCCCGCTTGAAATAAATTTGGGCGCCGCCGACCATTTCGGACCAGCGTTTTGCATGGTAGATCGGACTCGGGCGTCCGACGAAATGCTTCAGCTCATTCTCGAATTCGGCCAAAAACCCGGGATCATTGCGAAAGTGAGCGTAACTTTCCTTCAGCTCTGTCAGGGCATGCGTCAACGTTTCGGAAACGAAGGTGCCGCCGTAAGGCCCGAAGTGGCCTCTCGCATCGGGGAGGTTATAGGCCGCGGCCTGGTAGAGCGCGGCAGTTGGGGCAGGTTGACGCTCGGAATAGTTTCCGAGTGCATTCAGTTCTTTCATGATGATCTCTCTTTTGTCGTTCAGCCGATAGCGGCGTCTGCCTTGCCGACTGCGTCGATAAAGGCGCGAATCCTGGCAATATCCTTGATACCCTTTGCCACTTCGACGCCACTGCTGACATCGACGGCATACGGGCGCACGCGAGCTATCGCTTCAATCGCGTTTTGCGCGCTCAAGCCACCACTTAAAACGGCCCGAGGCGCGAGCTCTTTTGGAATGAGAGACCAATCGAAAACCTTTCCACCGCCGCCGTAGCCATCAACATGGGCATCCAGCAGCAGTCCGTTGAACAGTGTGCTGGCGGCGCGGTAATCCTGCTCGCATTGTAACAAATCGGTGCCGGTCATATCCGCCGCCACCCGCACCGCGCGGACGAATGGGCGGTTGACGGCTTCCGCGATCCGGACGCAGTCCTCGACCGATTCGTCGCCATGAAACTGTAGCAGCGAAATCGGTGCAGCTTCAAGTACCTGCCTGACCTCGTCAATAGATGCATTCACGAAGAGGCCGACCACCGAGACGTACGGCGCAATACCGGAGATGATTTTGCCAGCCTCGGCCGGTGCAATATAGCGCGGACTTTTCGGATAGAACACAAGACCGATCGCATCCGCGCCGGCATCTACAGCCGCAGCGACATGCTCTGCGCTCGATAATCCACAGATTTTTATACGGGTACGCTTCATGGCAACATCGTTATGGATCAAGACCCCTATTATCGCCCGCCAGCTATCTGCGTGCCAGTTCAGAGCAATGGGAATAGCGGTTCATGCGGCAACTTCCATTTCGGGTCGTAATCGATCCGGGCAAGATAGAGACCGTCCGGCATGAATGTCGGCGCGGCGCGGCTGCGATCCTTCCCATCGAGAACGCTTTTCAGCCATTCCGGTGACTGATTCCCGGTGCCCACGACAATCAGCGATCCGACGATGTTGCGCACCATGTGGTGCAGAAACGCATTGGCGCGCAGGGTAAACATGAGCAGGTCGCCGCGGCGTTCGATCCGGATCTCATGCATCGTTTTGACGGGCGACTTTGCCTGGCATTCCGCAGCACGGAAAGCGGTAAAGTCATGCACGCCGAGCAGATAGGAGGCCGCCGACTGCATCGTTTCGACGGTAAGCGGGCGAAAGACCCAGCCGGCTTTTCCGGACAGCAACGGGGACCTCACTGGATGGTTGTACAAAAGGTAACGATACGTCCGCGCGGTTGCACTGAAACGAGCATGAAACTGCTCTTCCCCTTCGGGCGCAACCTCGCAAGCCCAACGCACTGCGATTGATGCAGGCAGGAATGCGTTGACGCCCCGTACCCACGAAAACATGTCGCGATCCAGATCGGTATCGAAATGGACCACCTGTTCAAGCGCATGCACACCCGCATCGGTACGCCCGGCACAAGTGGTTGCGATGTCGGCCAGCGAAAATTTTTTCAGCGCCGTTTCCAGCGTGTCCTGCACTGTCCTGCCGTCGGGTTGGGTTTGCCACCCCCGCCATGACGTGCCGTCATACTGGATTCCAAGCGCAATGCGTTTCAATTCGTGCCTACCATAAAAAGCAATCTGGGAAAACAAAACGGGCGCAATCCGATTGCGCCCGTTTCAGGAGGAAGGAACTATCAGGCAAGTTCGAGCAATAGCGACTTGGCTTTTTCGCTTTGCTCGCTGGTTCCGCCTTTCATGACTTCGTCAAGCAGTTCGCGCGCACCTTCCTTGTCGCCAATCTCCTGATAGGCAATCGCCAGATCAAGCTTTGTCGCCATCTCTGCATCTGCGGCCGACACACCTTCCGCCGGGGCCGGTTCGTCAGCATCAAGCATCAACTCAGGCATTGCCTCTGCGGCCTGCGGCTTCAGGTCGAGATTGAAACCTGACAGGTCGAATTCCAGCGGATCGGACGAAGCAGATTCGGGTTCTTGCTGCGCACTTTCCGACGATGCCATTGCCGCATCGGCTTCCTCGCGCGGCGATCCCATCGCCGGAAGGTCGAAATCCATCGCCGCCGGCTCGGCCGCAACAGCCGGCGTTCCGAGATCGAATGTCATATCAGGCAATGTCGGCATATCTTCCGACGATGCGGAAAACTCGGTCTGTTCGACGGTATCCGCCGCAGGCGAGGCAGGTTCCTCGACACGGGGCTTCGGTTCATCGAGGAAATCGAAATCAATCGACGCCATTTCCGCGCTCGGTTCGGACGGTGCTGCCGGCGTGATGGTATTCGGCACGGCGATGTCGCCGAAGCTCATGCCGTCAAGGTCGAAATCCAGTTCGTTGGAATTTGCCGGTTTGGCCGTCGCTTCCGGCTCAGCCGCCTCGGCAGCTTGAGCGTCGTTACTTTCCGTCTTGACCGGATTGCGCATCGACGGAAGCTCGACTGTTTTATCGATCTCCATCGCGGAGTTGCTGAAGTACGCACTATCCGCCTCCAGCGCATGGATGGAATTGAGCTGCCCTTCCGGTTGGGTGGATGCCAGCAGCGTTGCCAACCCCTCTTCATCCAGCGGCTGCGTCGGCGCCACCATGGAGGAGGCACTTTCATCCTTGTCCTTCTTGCCGGCTGCATACAACGGATTGTTCGGGTCGATGCCGATACCCAGGGTTGCTGCCTGCACCCAGTCGCTGCCTTCCCCTTTTGTCATGCCATACAGCTCGGTGGCCAACACTTCAAACGCGCGCAAGTCCTTGCGATTCGAGTAGATTTCCAAAAGTTTGAGCCGCACCGCATTTCGATCGGGTTGCGTGCGCAGCGCCTCCTTCAGGATTTCCTCTGCCTGCGCATCACGGCCATAAGCGATGTAGACGTCGGCTTCCGCTACCGGGTCAACTTCATTGGAATCGAGATGGCTGGTGGACGGCGCGAAACTCGAATTGAAGACGCTGTTGTTGGTATCAACGCTCTGACCGCCCGTAGACCCGAACAGCGAGTTCGCTTTCAGGCTGGAGTCGGTGATGATGCTGTCTTCGAATTGCTTCTGCTGTTTTCTACGGCGAACGCCATAGATACCCAACGCGCCCAATCCGGCAAGCAGCAGGCCGACACCGGGGAGTGTCATCGGATTTTCAAGCAGATCGTCCACGAAACTGGGTTCCGGCGGGGGTGGTGCCTGCGTTTTAACAACCGGCACCGGCGGCTTGCTGCTGGCGGGCGCCACGGCCGGCGGCGGTGTCTTCTCAGCCGGCGGGGTGACTGCCGGTGCTGCTGCTTCGGCCGGCTTCTCTTGCGCAGCGATTGCCGGTGTTTGTTGCACAGCAGACGCCGCTGGCGCAGCCTCTTTGGTGGATGGCGACACGGCAGCGACTGGCGGAACTGGAGCAGCGGGCGTTACATTCGCGGCAGGTGCCTTGGCATCCGGTTTTGCCGCCTCCGCCTGCTTCTGCTGATCAGCTAAGCTCTTGTTTTTCAACTCGAGAAGCTTCTGCATTTCGCCAAGGTTCTTTTCCAATTCCTTGACCCGGGCGTTTGCTTCCGCAAGTGCCTTGTCACGAGCGATCAGCTCTTCCGCACTTACCGGCGCACCAGTGGCCGCAGGTGCAGAAGCCGGCTTGCCGGCATTCGACAGCTTGAGTTTGTCCTTGGCATCGCCGGCCGGAGTCGCAGGTTCCTCTACCTTCGCCGTAATTTTGCCTGCTGCGGTCTGACCGGATTCGGCCGATCTCTGCGCGCCTGATGCCGCGACCTGGGTTGCCAGTTTGTTGCGATAGCTGTTGAAATCAGCGGACTGCGCAATGATCAGATCGCGTGCTTCGCCGGCAGGTATGCTGCGTGCAGTTCCTGCAGTTGGCACGGACAGGATCTGCCCTGCTCTCAGGCGATTCATGTTATTGCCGACGAATGCATCGGGATTTTCGCGATAAAGGGCTACAAGCATTTGGTCCAGCGACACGCCGCCAGGCTTCAATTGACCGGCAATACGGGCAAGCGAATCACCGGCCTTGACCTTGTACTGCCCCGCAGCATCGGCGGCGGCATCGCTGACCGGCGCGGGATCGCGCCTTGGTGCAGCAGCGGCGGGAGCCGGCTGCGCCCTGCGGGTTGATGCCGCCGGGGATTCCGCCGGCACAGCCGACTGGAGCGGGCGGGTCGCGGGTATCGCTGGCACAGGAATTGGCGAAACCTGGGCGGACTGGCTGCTCCTGAGGTCAGGTGGATCCAGTAGAAAGGTGTATTCGCGAACAAGGCGTCCACTGGGGCCGCCGAGCTCCAGCAACATGTCAACGAAGGGTTCATTGAGCGGCTGAGACGAGGTAACACGAATCAATTGACGGTCTGCCCGCTGCTCGATTGCGAAACGCAAGGAGAGCAAAGCTGGATTCAGTTCGATATTCGCCTGCTTGAAAGCCTCAGGAGACGCAAGCTTCGCAATCAATGCACCGGCTTCGTCCTTACCTACCGAAGTGAGCTCGATCTCAGCTCGAAGCGGTTGTCCAAGAGACGACAGGACTGTCAATTTTCCCAAGCCAGCCGCATATGCATTGGAAAATATCAGTGCGGAAACGACGGCGGCACTCACCGTCTTTAAAGTCAACGCGCCGGAATTCGGGCGTATCTTCGAATGCATTTTTGGTGGCATAGGGGGCATTCCGTTTTGCGTATGAGATAGGCGCAATGTCGTTGCGTCGATTTATCATTGTCCCGAGGAACTTTCACCATATCATCATGGACTTAGGCGCGCAAGTGTAACCAAGTTACTAAGTTCTGTAAAACAAGTACATTTTCCATCGGGAAACCGCATGTCTTAAGCTTTGTTGCTCATTCGCAACGCAATTGGGGCCTGCCGAAAAATCGCCCAAAAATGAACAATTTCGCGACAGGCCCCGGTATGGAACCAACGAATTAACGAGTTTAGGTATCCAGCATGATGCGCAGCATGCGGCGCAGCGGTTCAGCGGCCCCCCATAGCAACTGGTCACCGACGGTGAAAGCGGATAGATAGTCACCGCCCATCTGCATCTTGCGCAGACGGCCCACCGGAATCGTCAGGCTACCGGTTACCGCGGCCGGCGTCAGATCCTTCATCGAAGCCTCACGATTGTTCGGAACCACTTTCACCCACTGGTTGTTGTCGGCGATGATGCCTTCCAGTTCATCGAGCGGCACATCTTTCTTCAGCTTGATCGTCAAAGCCTGGGAATGGCAACGCATCGCGCCGATCCGCACGCACAATCCATCGACCGGAATCGAGGATTTCGCCGACGCACCGAAACCTTCACCACGACCAAGGATCTTGTTCGTTTCCGCACCGGCCTTCCACTCTTCGCGCGATACGCCGTTGCCGAGATCCTTGTCGATCCAGGGAATGAGGTTGCCGCCCAGCGGGACGCCGAACTGCTTGATCTCATCGGCGCTGAATGCATGCTGCTTTGCCAGCACCTTGCGATCAATTTCGAGAATCGCCGACGCCGGATCGTCCAGCAGCGACTTGACTTCCGCGTTGATCGAGCCGAACTGAGTCAGCAACTCGCGCATGTGCTGGGCGCCGCCGCCAGACGCCGCCTGATAGGTCATGGAAGTCATCCACTCAACCAGATCATGCTGGAACAGGCCGCCGAGGCCCATCAGCATGCATGAAACGGTGCAGTTACCGCCTATGAAGTTTTTCACACCGCGCTGCAGCGCATCCTTGATCACACCGAGATTCACCGGATCGAGAATGATGATCGCGTCGTCCTTCATGCGCAGTGTCGAGGCTGCATCAATCCAGTAACCATTCCAACCCGCCGCGCGCAGTTGCGGATAAATCTCGGTCGTATAGTCGCCGCCCTGGCAGGTAATAATGATGTCGCATTTTTTCAGCTCATCAATATTGCCCGCATCTTTCAATGTGGTTTCATTTTTCGCCACCGCCGGCGCCTTGCCGCCCGCGTTCGATGTCGAGAAAAACACCGGCTCGATATGCGCGAAGTCGCCCTCCTGCTGCATACGCTGCATCAAGACGGAACCCACCATGCCACGCCAACCCACCAGACCGACTAACTTCACAATTTTCTCCCTCAAGTGCACTTCAAAAATACCTACATTAGCGCCTTCACCACCGCATCGCCCATCTCCCTGGTGCCGACCTTGGTCGTACCGGCCTCATAGATGTCCGGTGTGCGTAAGCCCTGCGCGAGAACTTTCTTGACCGCTTTTTCAACCCGGTCCGCCTGCTCCGCCTTATTCAGGGAGAAGCGCAACATCATGGCTGCCGACAAAATGGTGGCTAGCGGATTGGCAATGCCTTTGCCGGCAATGTCCGGCGCCGATCCGTGAGACGGTTCGTACAATCCCTTGTTGTTCGCATCCAGCGATGCCGATGGCAGCATACCGATCGAGCCGGTCAGCATCGCCGCGGCATCGGACAGGATGTCGCCGAACATGTTTCCGGTAACGATAACATCGAACTTCTTCGGCGCCCGTACCAACTGCATCGCAGCGTTGTCGACATACATATGATCAAGCGTGACGTCCTGATAGTCTTTGTGGACGTCCGTCACGATTTCCTTCCAGAACTGGAAGGTCTCAAGGACATTGGCCTTGTCGACACTGGTCAGGCGTTTGCCGCGCTTGCGCGCCGCCTGGAATGCAACATGGGCAATCCGGCGGATTTCAGTTTCGGCGTAACGCATGGTGTCGAAACCTTCACGTTCACCCTTGAACTGCCCGTCCGGCGCTTCCCGCACGCCGCGTGGATGGCCAAAGTAAATATCACCGGTGAGTTCGCGAATGATGAGAATATCCAAGCCGGATACCACCTCGGGTTTGAGAGTCGATGCACCGGCCAGTTCCGGATAGAGGATCGCGGGACGCAGATTGGCGAACAAATTCAGATTCTTGCGCAAACCGAGGATTGCCTGCTCAGGACGCAACGGACGTTCCAGCGTGTCGTACTTCCAGTCACCGACCGCGCCGAAAAGAACCGCGTCAGCCTGTTTTGCCAATGCCAGCGTGGCCTCCGGCAATGGATGACCATGCGCTTCAAACCCGGCGCCGCCGACCGGCGCACTTTCCATTTCAAACTGTTCGTCGAGCGCTTTCAATACCTTGACCGCCTGCTCGACGATCTCTGGGCCGATGCCGTCACCCGGAAGAATTGCGATTTTCATTTGTCGTTATAGTTGAACGTGAGAATGCGGTACTTGCAAAAAAACCTGAATCAAATGGTGTTCGTCAGCCAAGGCTGCGCGGCCAGATGACGCTCTTCAAAAGCGCGGATCTTGTCGGCATGGCGCAGCGTGAGGCCAATATCGTCGAGACCATTCAGGAGGCAATACTTGCGGAAACCATCAATCTCAAATCCGTAGCGTGCGCTTCCGTTTGCCGTACTGACCGTCTGGCTTTCGAGATCGACTGTCAGCCGGTATCCCGGAAAAGCCTTCACTTCATTGAACAGGTGATCGACCTGCGCCTCCGTCAACACGATGGGCAACAAGCCGTTCTTGTAGCAGTTGTTGAAAAAGATGTCGGCAAAGCTGGGGGCGATCACCGCGCGAAAACCGTATTGCTCCAGCGCCCAAGGCGCATGCTCGCGCGAGGAGCCGCAACCGAAATTTTTGCGTGTCAGCAGAATGGATGCGCCCTGATAGCGCGGCTGATTCAGCACGAAATCCGGATTCAGCGGGCGCTTGGAATTGTCCATTCCAGGCTCGCCGTGATCGAGGTAACGCCATTCATCGAAAAGATTCGGGCCGAAGCCGCTGCGCTTGATCGACTTCAGGAATTGCTTCGGAATGATTGCATCGGTGTCGACATTCGGCCGATCCAGCGGTGCCACCAGTCCGTCGTGTACAGTAAATTTTTCCATTTTTCCAGGCGCCACCCGTTGCCGGATGACGCATCATCCTTTATCTCTTGGCGGCGCTTTCCACTTTTTCACCGACCAGTTGCACATCTCTGCCCACGCCTTGCATCGTGTTGCAACCCATCAGAATCAGCGCGGAAATCAGCATGGCGAAATATTTTTTCATGTTATTCACCTCCCTTTTTCAAATGCCTGTCAAACGCTCAAGTACGAAAGTTAACGCATCCCGCGCACGTCAACGAAATGCCCGGTAATGCCGGCAGCCGCTGCCATGGCCGGCGAAACCAGGTGGGTTCTGCCACCCTGCCCCTGGCGTCCTTCAAAATTCCGGTTGGATGTGGAGGCGCAGCGCTCGCCCGGCTCAAGCCGGTCGGCATTCATCGCCAGACACATAGAGCAACCCGGCTCACGCCATTCAAATCCAGCTTCCCTGAAAATCTTGTCCAGACCTTCGCGTTCAGCCTGCTCCTTGACCAACCCGGAACCGGGCACGACCATCGCGAGCTTGACGTTCGACGCGCGCTGCTTTCCGCGCACGACTGCCGCTGCCGCACGTAGATCCTCGATGCGCGAGTTGGTGCAGGAGCCAATGAACACCTTGTCGATGCGGATATCGGAAATGGCCGTATTGGGCTTCAGGGCCATGTACACGAGCGCCTTTTCCATCGCATCGCGCTTGACGGCATCCTTCTCTTTTTCAGGATCAGGTACGCGGTCATCGACTGCGACTACCATTTCGGGTGACGTTCCCCAGGTTACCTGTGGCCGAATTTCCGCAGCATTCAGGGTCACCACCAGGTCGAACTTCGCGCCAGGGTCGGAATGCAATGTACGCCAGTATTCGACCGCGCGGTCCCAATGCGGGCCAACTGGCGAGAACGGGCGTCCCTTGACGTAATTGATCGTCGTCTCGTCCACCGCCACCATGCCGGCACGCGCGCCCGCCTCGATCGCCATGTTGCAGATGGTCATGCGGCCTTCCATCGACAGCGAACGGATGGTCGAGCCGGCGAATTCGATGGCATAGCCGGTGCCGCCGGCGGTTCCGATCTTGCCGATGATGGCAAGAACGATGTCCTTGGCGGTAACGCCAAACGGCAGTGCGCCATCGACCTGCACCAGCATGGCCTTCGACTTCTTGGCCAGCAAGGTCTGGGTCGCCAGCACGTGTTCAACTTCGGACGTACCGATTCCATGGGCGAGACAGCCAAACGCGCCGTGCGTGGAAGTATGCGAATCGCCGCACACCACGGTCATTCCCGGCAGGGTTGCACCCTGCTCCGGACCGATGACATGCACAATCCCCTGGCGCTTGTCGCGCATGCTGAAGTAAGTAAGACTATGTTCTTTGGCATTGGCGTCGAGTGTCTCGACTTGCAGTCGGGAGACCGGATCGGCGATGCCGTTGATGCGGTCGGTGGTCGGCACGTTATGGTCGGCCACCGCGAGGTTGGCGGAGATGCGCCACGGTTTGCGTCCGGCGATCCTCAATCCTTCAAAGGCCTGCGGACTGGTGACCTCATGCACGAGGTGGCGGTCGATGTACAGGATGGCACTTCCGTCCTCCTCGGTATGGACGACGTGCGATTCCCAGAGTTTGTCGTAGAGCGTTTGAGCCATGATTCAGGATGTGCGTCGGTGCGCGAAACGGTCAAAATAGTGCCCGATTATGCCACATTTGTGCAACGCAAAACCATGCCGCAGCAGCAGCGCCCAGAATGAAAAACGCCCGCAAAACCTTGCGGGCGTTTCATTGACGATCAGGCAACCTGGATATTGCCGGATGTTTGATCAACGTTGTCTTTTTGCTTGCTCGTAGAGCGGCGCAACTCGCTGAGCATAATTGGCGAGATCATTGAGACGGTCGCCGGGTGCCGGGTGGGTAGACAAGAATTTGATCGGCGCGCCGCCACTCACCTGTCCCATCTTTTGCCAAAGGGTGACCGCCGCCTTGGGATCGTAGCCGGCACGTGCAGCGAGTTCGATGCCGACGCGATCCGCCTCGGTTTCATGCCGGCGCGAATTAGGCAGCCCGAGCAATCCCATATAGGCAAATTCAGCGCCTTTTGCGCCAAGATCGCCCAACCCGAGAAGCGCCGATCCCGCCGAGATCAGCCCGCCTGCCACCATCTGCTCCGACGCGCGCTCGCGTGAATGTTCCCGCAATGCATGCGCGATTTCATGGCCGAGCACTGCCGCCAGTTCATCGTCCGTGATCTGCAGCTTTTCGATCAGGCCGGTGTAGACGGCAATTTTCCCGCCGGGCATGGCCCAAGCGTTCACCTCGGGCGACGTTATCACATTCGCCTGCCAGTTCCAGCGCGGCGCATCGCTGCGAAAGTGCACGGTTTGCGGAATGAGACGACTGACGATTGCACCGACACGTTGCACCTGGGCAGGATTGCGATTCAGCGTGCCCTTTTGTCGTTCCTTGGCAATAAGGTCGGAATATTGTTCGTTGGCAGCCTGGTTGATCGCCTCGGAGGATACCGCCATCCGCTGCTCGCGCTCCACGCCGACCACGCCGCTCTGGGTGGTCTGCACAGTTTCGCAGGCCACGAGCGTCATCGCCATGACGGCAAGCGACAAACGGCCGCAAATTCGTTTTTTACCCAGCAATGTCATTTTTTCTCCTTATGTGGTTGCCAGCGGTAGGAAAAGGCAGCCGCCGCAGCCGCCGCAAGCGAGAGCGCCGCCGCCATCAAATAGACTGTACGAGAACCGAATGTATCCCAGAATCCACCCATGACAAGACCGCCCAATGTGCCTCCCAGACCATACGATATGCTGGTAAACAGGGCATGTCCGCGCGCCTGCAGCGGACCGGCAAACCAGCGCTGCAACGTGGCGACGGATGCAGAATGATGAACGCCGAACGTTGCCGCGTGCAAAATCTGCGCAAACAACAGTATGGCCAATGATTCGGCACCGAGACCGATCAGTAGAAAGCGCAGCACCGCGATCAGGAGGCTGGCCATCATCATCTTTTGCACACCGAAACGCCGGAAAATCGGTGCCTGGTAAAAGAAAAAGACGATTTCCATGATGACGCCAAGCGACCACATCAAGCCTATCACCGTATTGCTGTACCCTATTTGCGCTAGGTAAAGCGAATAGAAGACATAGAGCGACGCGTGCGCGGCAATCATCAGGAAGGTCGACGCAAAGAAAGCGATGATTTCCCTCCGCCGCAACAATGTCATTACGGACGGCACATCGTGGCTTGCGGGCTGCGGTGGGGACTCTTTCATGCGCAAGCTGCCGAACATCACCAGGGCGAGCATCGCCACGGTAATCCAGGGCATGAGTTGTATGCCCCAGCGATCAAGCATCTGCCCGGCGAACGTGACGGTGATGATGAAGCCGACCGATCCCCACAAACGTATCCGGCCATAGTGCGTCATGTCGCCGCGCATTTCCGATAGCATCAGCGCCTCGGATAACGGCCCTTGCGCGCTCGTGAACAGGTGAAACAAAACCATCACGACAAAAAACTGCGCGAAAGTCTGGCCGACGAAGATCCCGAAAAACGTCGTCAGTGCCGCGATCGCGGTAATCCGCAACACCTTCACCCGCTGCTGCTGGCGGTCCGCAACCCACCCCCATAGATTGGGGCCGAATATGCGCATCACCTGCATCAGGGACATCAGCACCCCGATCTGTGCAGCGGTCATCCCCTTGTCAGCGAAGTACAACCCGGCATACGGCGAAAAAACACCGACGTAACCGTAATACGCGAAAAAAAACAGGGCAAAGCTGAAGGATTGTTTCTGCCAGGAGGGTTGATGCACGGAGTGTTCTTTAATTCGGAGGTCGGTGAACGCATCCATCCGAATCGTAGAACGGACGCGGCCCTCTTCAATCGCAGCGATATGGCGCCGCTGCGGCGATGCGGAATTACTTGATGCGGGATTCGATTTTCGGGGTAGGCACTTTCACATCGCCGCACTGCGCGCGATGACGCAATGCATGGTCCATCAGGACCAGTGCAAGCATCGCTTCGGCGATCGGCGTCGCACGAATGCCGACGCAGGGGTCGTGGCGCCCAAATGTTTCCACGTCCACCGGCGCCCCTTCCTTGTTGATCGAACGGCGTGCCGTGCGGATGCTGGATGTCGGCTTGATGGCGATGGATACGGTGATGTCCTGCCCGGTTGAGATCCCGCCGAGAATGCCGCCCGCATTATTGGATGCAAATCCTTCCGGCGTAAGCTCATCGCCGTGCTCGGTTCCCTTTTGCGCGATCGACCGGAATCCGGCTCCGATTTCTACGCCCTTTACGGCATTGATCCCCATCATGGCATAGGCAATTTCGGCATCCAGCTTGTCGTAAATGGGCTCACCCAATCCGACCGGGACTTTCTCGGCAATGACGTCGATCCGTGCGCCGCAGGAGTCCCCTGCCTTGCGCAACTCGTCCATATACTCTTCAAGCTGAGGCAGGATGGTCGAATTGGCAGCAAAGAACGGGTTTTGCGGAACATGCTCCCATGACTCGAATGGAATCAGGATGTCGCCTAGCTGGCTCATGCAACCTTTGAACGTGGTGCCGAATTGTTGTTTCAACCATTTTTTGGCAATCGCCGCTGCACCTACCACCGGCGCGGTGAGGCGAGCCGACGACCGGCCGCCGCCACGCGGGTCACGAATACCGTACTTATGCCAATAGGTGTAGTCGGCGTGTCCGGGGCGAAAGGTCTCCACGATGTTGCCATAGTCCTTGCTGCGCTGGTCCTCGTTCCGAATGAGCAACGAAATCGGCGTGCCGGTAGTTTTCCCTTCATAAACGCCGGAAAGTATTTCTACCGTGTCCGACTCCTTGCGCTGTGTAACGTGCCGCGATGTACCCGGCTTGCGGCGATCCAGTTCAGGCTGGATATCTGCTTCCGACAAGGGCATTCCCGGAGGACAGCCGTCGATCACACAGCCGATTGCCGGGCCATGCGATTCTCCAAAAGTAGTGACGGTAAACAGTGAGCCAAGGGTATTGCCTGACATGATGGACGAGAGCTTATGTGGAAAGGATCGATTTTAGCGCATTGACGGTTGGCTATTTAAAAACCCGGGCAAGACGATCAACGATCTTCGGCAGTAAACGATGCTGATGCAAATGCGACACATTTGCGTTGATTAGGGTGCGCCCAAAATGTTGCCCTTAATCAATAAATCCATATACTATTCGAAGAAAAATGAGAATTTGGAGAGGACAATGCCCCCAAGCATCACGTCATCGGACGACGAACTCGTTTTTCTCGACGAGGGGATGCCGCCAGTCCGCGCAGCGGAGCGCACGGTCGAAGAACCATGGCGTGTAATGATCGTCGACGATGACGCCGACGTCCATTCGGCAACCGTCCTTGCGCTGAGCAACATGCCGATCCAGCAGAAGCCGCTTGTGTTTCTGCATGCGTACAGCGCTGCCGAAGCCCGGGATCTGCTGGCACGGGAAAAGGAGGTGGCGGTCATCCTGCTCGACGTCGTGATGGAGCGGGAAGATGCAGGTCTGCAACTTGTCCGCCATATCCGCGAAGACCTCAAGCAGACTGAAGTGCGGATCATTCTGCGCACCGGCCAGCCGGGCTATGCGCCTGAAATGGATGCGATCAGGGACTTCGACATCAATGACTACAAAAGCAAAGCGGAACTTACCCGCGTCAAGCTCTATACCGCAGTAACCGCAGCCATCCGGTCGTACCAGCAGATTCGCACCATCAACGCCAACCGGCGTGGCCTGGATCTGATCGTTCGGGCCAGCACGGAACTGATGGCCTTGCATGGATTGCCGGACTTCGCCGCTGGCGTCCTCGCCCGGTCTGCAAGACTGCTTGGATTGAAGCCCGACGGCGTGTTGTGCGTGCTGGAGGAGCATGGAACGACCCGAAGATTATTCACGATCGCTGCCGCGGGCCGCTATGCCGCGCTGGTCAGAAAACCGCTAAATCCAAGGACCCATGCCTTGCTGGGCGATGCACTGTGCCAGGCGCTGGCGCTACGGCGCAACATCCACACGCCGGAGTCGGCGGTACTCTATCTTGCCGGCAGCGCCAATCGCAGTTTTGCGGCCTATCTGCATACCTCCACACCACTGAATGAGCTCGAACAGCGGTTACTTGAAGTTTTTTGCAGCAATGTGGCAATCGGGCTCGATAACGTCGAATTGGTGAATCGCCTGCATGACTTTGCGTTCTTTGATCCGCTTACCAAGCTGCCCAATCGCACCGGATTGAAGGAAGCACTGGATACCAGGCTCGCCGGCATGGACAAGGCCTGCGCGACATTGGCTTTGGTCGATATAGATCATTTCGCTGAAACGAATGATGCGCTCGGCCATCAGTTCGGCGATCAATTGCTGCTGGGCGTGGCAGCCCGTATGCAATCCCGCCTCGGCAAGAAACTGACCATAGGCCGGGTAGGCGGCGACACGTTCGGCCTCATCGGCGATTCCGATCAGGTCAGTCCGGCGGTGATTCTTGGTTTGTTCGAAGAACCGTTCAGCATCGATAACAACGACGTGCAGTTGTCGGCCACCATCGGACTCGTGAAGCTTGCCGACTATGCCGCGGACACCGGCACCGATGCACTAAAGGACGCCGACATCGCGTTGAAGCGGGCGAAATTGCAGCAGCGTTCCGGCCACTTCTATTACTCCCACAGCATGGGGATGGACATCCGCGAGCGGGTACGCATGATGCATGCATTGCGCAGCGCATTCCAGGACAGGGAACTCTTCGTCGTGTACCAGCCGCAGATCGACCTTGCGAGCCGCAAGCCGGTCGGCGCAGAGGCCCTGCTCCGCTGGAAATCAAAAGACGGCAGCTGTATCCCGCCCGACCGGTTCATTCCGATTGCCGAGTATTCCGGCCTGATCATCGAACTCGGCGAATGGGTGCTGCGCGAAGCGTGCATGGAGCAGATGCGTCTGCAGAATCTGGGGTTGGAAGATTTCCGGATGTCGGTCAATGTATCGCAGGTCCAGTTCCGGCATCCTCACTTCCTGGCCATGCTGCGCAAAGCGTTGGATGACACCGGAATCAAGCCCGCGCTGCTCGAACTGGAAATCACCGAATCGATCGCGATGGAGGAGCCGGATGTGCTGATCCGTTTGCTCGGCCAAATCAAGCGACTTGGCGTGAGCATCGCGATCGATGATTTCGGCACCGGCTTTTCCTCGCTCAGTCATCTGCAGCAGCTGCAGGCGGACAAGCTGAAAATCGACCGTGCATTTGTGAATGAAATCATCCAGTCGGCGCGCGGAAGCAGCATCGCCGAAATGGTGATCCAGTTAGGGCGAAACCTCGGCATGACGGTGATCGCCGAAGGAGTCGAACACGAACGGCAGGCCGATAAGCTGGCTGCGCTCGGCTGTCCTCTTGCGCAGGGCTACCTGTTTGCCCGTCCCATGCCGAGGGCGCAGCTCATTGAATGGCTGCAGCGACGCGACGCTTCCTGATCCGGCGCATTTCCCGATGCCGACATTGCTGCAGGCTCGCCCCTCCCCGGCCTGACGGTCGACACCGCTGCCAGTCATGATCACTTCCCAAACCCCGTTCACCCTGCGGCGCGCCATTCTGTCGGTCGTCGTATTCGGCCTGCTGTTTCCGGCGCTTCTTATCAGCGGATACTCAAGTTTCAAGCGGTATAACGAGGATTTGCGGCGGCAAACCGCACTGCTGCTGCAGCAGAATGCCGATGTCCTTGCCACCGGCATGCAGGGGCCGCTGTGGAACAACAATCGCGAAAGCGCCAATGCATTGCTGAATGCAATGATTTCGCCGAACGAAGACATCGTGCGCATCGAGGTGCGGGACTCGGCACTCGGCTTGTTTGTCGCCGGCGAGCAGATCGGGCGACGGACCGGAGAAGCCGCAAGGATGGAGAAGCCGGTGATCTACCGAGGCAACCAGATCGGCACGGTCAGCATCGAAGTGGCGAACAATCGCCTGCGGACAAGCATCATGAAGGGACTGGTCGAATCGATGACCGCGGTCGCCGCACAGGCTGTGCTGTCGATCGTACTTATCCTGCTATTGCTTGAGCGGCGATTGATCGGCCCGCTGCAACGCCTCGGCGCGGGTGCGCAGAGATTGGCAGAGCGCAAGCTTGACGTTCCGTTCACATGGAAGCGACTGGACGAGATTGGCATGCTTGGCCGCAGGCTGGAGGATACCCGTGTCAGCCTGCGGATGCTATTCCAGGAACTGGACCGCAAGAATCGAGAACTCGAGCAGGATATCGACAAGCGCAAGCATGTCGAACAGGAATTGTATAAACGGGAAGAACGCTATCGGACGCTGGTTGAACACAGCCCGATAGCGATCATCGAGTGGGATGCGGAGTGGCGTGTCGTGGAGTGGAATGACGCTGCCGAGCGTATTTTCGGCTACGGGCGCGAGCAGGCGATCGGACGCCACGCCGGCTTTATCATTGCCGAGTCCGATCTCCAGACGGTGAAGCGGATCTTCCACCATCGCGGCGGCGACGGCCGCAGCCTGATCCGCACCCACCGGGCGGATGGCAGCAGCATCGTCTGCCAGTGGAGCCATACGCAGATCATCGACGAAAACGGCGACACCGTACGTCTTCTGTCGATTGCCGAGGACATCACCGAAAAGCGGCAGGCGGAAGAAGACCGAATGGCGTCGGAGGCGAAATTTTCGGGCGCGTTTCAGTGCAACCCCGACGGCGTGGCCATCATGCGGCTGGACAACGGCGTGATCCTTGATACCAATGCCGCGGGTATAAAAATCACGGGTTTCACGCGCGAGGAAACGATCGGCAAGAGTTCGCTCGAGCTAAACCTCTGGGCTGAACCGGAGCAGCGCATGGTTTTGTTTTCCAGGCTCAAACAAGAAAAAACAGTGAGTGAATTCAGCTGGAAGATGCGGACCAGGGCGGGCGAAATTCGCCAATGTGTCGTCAATGGCACGGTGTACGAGGTTGGCGACGACAAGTACGTGTTGACAGTGGTGCGGGATATTACTGACCAGCTCGTGCTTGAAGCACAGAAATCGGAAGCTGACCGCGCACTGCTGCGCCTGGCACAAGGCACACAGGATATTGCCGGCGAATCGTTTTTCGAGTTGCTGGTTGCCGACCTGGCATCCGCGCTCCGGGTCGAGCGCGCATTCATTGCATTGCGCAATGCCGAGGCCCCCGACCGGATGCGAAGCATCGCCGCCCATGCAAGGGGGCGGAGGATCGCCGATTTTGAATACGACATCGTAAATACGCCCTGCAATCGCGTGCTGGATGGCGACATCTGCGTCTTCGCCGACATGCTCCAGAGTCATTTTCCCGAAGACGTCGCACTGACCGAACAAGACTGCGAAAGCTACGCAGGCGCGCCGTTGCGCGATTCGACCGGCAATATCGTCGGAGTTTTGTGCGTCATGCATACCCGGCCGCTGGGAAATCCATCACTGGTGAAGTCGCTGCTGCAGGTATTCAGCGAGCGTGCATCGGCGGAACTCGAACGCAAGCGGGCCGAGCAGGAATTGCGAACGAGCGAACAGCGCTTCTCGAAAATCTTCCAGTCCTCGCCGGTTGCCATGTTCGTGGTCCAGGTACGCGGCGGGCACAAGGTCAAGGATGTGAACGCGGCATTCGAACGTCTGTTTTTACGCAGCCGTGAAGACGTGATCGGCAAGAGCACTGTTGAGCTTTCGCTTTATTGCAATATGGCGGAAAGGGCTTCACTGATCCAGGAACTGCGCGAGACCGGCGCGACTGACGGATCCCGGGAGATATGGATGCTCCGCGGAGACGGCAACCGTCTTCTGATCCAGTTTTCCGGGTACACCTTCAACCTGGAGGGAGAAAAATTCGGCATTCTGGCGTGCACGGATGTCACCGAGAAGCGCCGTTTCGAAGACGAGATACGGGAACTGAATGCCACTCTGGAACAGAGGGTGATCGAGCGCACCGAGGAACTGCAGCAGGCCAATGAAGAACTGGCCTATACATTGGAAACACTCAACAAGGCCCAGGAGGAATTGGTGCGCAGCGGGAAGCTGGCAGCCCTGGGCTCATTGGTTGCCGGCATTGCGCATGAACTCAACACGCCGATCGGCAATAGCCTGATGGTTGCGAGCACCCTTGCCGACCAGACCCGGTCCCTGTCGGACAGGTACCATGCCGACGCGGGAATAAAGCGTTCCGAGCTGGAAGCCTTCCTGCAGGATGCCGGCAAAGCCGGCGACATCATGGTGCGCAATCTGCATCGTGCGGCAGACCTGGTTGCCGGATTCAAACAAGTAGCGGTGGACCAGATCAGTTCGCAACGGCGCCGGTTCCGGCTTGCTGAAACGGTTTCCGAAATCATCCTGACCTTGTGGCCCACGTTGAGGAAAACGGACGTCAAGGTAAATTGCAGCATTCCGCCCGACATGCTGATGGACAGCTATCCGGGCCCGCTCGGCCAGGCACTCACCAACCTGATCAATAACGCGGTAGTGCATGCCTTTGGCGACCGCTCGAGCGGCACATTATGGATCTCGGCCCATGCAGGCACCGATGATTGGATTGAAATTACGCTCATGGATGATGGTGCCGGGATTTCGCCGGCCAACCTGAACCGGATTTTCGATCCCTTCTTCACCACGCGGCTCGGCGCAGGAGGATCGGGACTGGGACTGAACATCACGCACAACATCGTTACCGGCGTACTGGGCGGCAGGATACAGGTGCAAAGCGAGGTCGGTGTTGGAACCGTCTTCGTCCTGACACTGCCTTCAAGCGCCCCCCACCGCCAGGTTGACGCAAACGCGGCAGGATCCGGGCTGACCCTGGCGTAAGCGATCAGGCCGTGATCGATTCCGCCAGTGCCGCCGCGCTCAGGTATGCATTCTCGATCCGTCCGGCTCCATCGAGTCCGGCGGAGAACCAGTCACCGCATGTACCAATACGCAGCTGGGGATCCCACAGGCAGGCGGAAGGGAGCGGTTCGATGGCCTGTGCAAAGCGCCACCGATGGACTGCCGCATATACCGGTTGCACATCTGATCCGGTAGCGGAATGAAACGCCTTCAGGAGCTTTTCCTTGACGCGCTCCGGGTCATCTTCCAGATGCTCGGCGCTCCACTCGGTGGAAGCATGGCCGACCCAGTGCTCGCCTGGACGCCGCTGCGGCTTGGATGCGTCATGTGCGATCCATGCAAGCCGGGAGTTCCTGATCCATGCGCCGTCGTAGCCTAGTCGCAGTTCCTGTTCGAAACCGAGCAGCAGCGACCAGCATGGCGCCAGCCTCGCCTGCGCTGCCTGCAACGCCATCATTGGCGCCGCCGCCAGCAATGGGGCGGCCTGGTCAGCAGGCATCGCAATAATCACTGCATCGAAGGGACCGGCACTGGCTTCGATCGCAACCGTTTCGGCACTCACCCGCAATAGCCAACCGTCATGATATGACTCGATTTGCGTCACCCGCTGTCCGGTTCGCACATCGAGATCCTGTGCGAGATGCCGCCCGAGCGCATTCATGCCCGGCACCGCGACAAATCGCTGGCCGGAGAGCCCGGCGGCAATCGCAACGCCGGAGTCCAGTGTTACCAGCCGCGCTCTCCACAAGTCGATGAGGCCTGCCCTGCACCACGTCGCCACCTGCCGCTGAAAAGCCGGTTGCCGGGCGGTGAAATATTGCGCGCCATGATCGAAGCCGCCGAGTTCGGTCTCCCTTGTACTCATTCGACCTCCGGCAGAATCGCTTTTTTCGTACACCGTGACCGAATGCCCGTGCGTCGCCAATTGCCGTGCGCACGTAAGTCCGGCCATGCCGGCACCAATAACGGCTATCTGCATGAGACTGATCCTTTTGGACAGCGGGCTGGGTCAGGTGCGGCAATCACGACCGAGCGTGAAAAAGCCGTCCATGGCACACACCATGCACGGCTGAATCTGCGTGTGTGTTGCATCGAGGCGCTTAATTGTCTCGCATACTCCACTTGCTTATTCGACCTGCTTATTCGTCACCCTCGGTAGGCCAATCGCGGATATAGGCTTTCAGCATTTTGTTTTCAAAACTTTGCGCTTCGAAAACCGCTTTCGCCACGTCGTAGAAAGACATGACGCCCAACAATGTCTTTGCATCCACCACCGGCACATAGCGGGCATGCCGCTCCAGCATCAGTCGGCGAACTTCGTTGATGTCGGTATCGGGCGTGATGGTGATCGGGTGGTCGTCCATATGCTTGCGGACGGTTTCGCCACCGACCTCACCCTTGTTCAGGTGCAGGGTTTTCATGACTTCGCGAAAGGTCAGCATACCGACCAGTTCGCCGTATTCCATCACCACCAGGGAACCGATGTCCTTTTCGGCCATGGTATTGACCGCTGCGAGCATGGGCGTATCGGGCGTGACTGTGTACAGGATATTGCCTTTGACTTTAAGAATTTCTGAAACTT
>NZ_DASZBA010000084.1:0-5326 GCF_035944575.1 Noviherbaspirillum sp. | reverse complement strand
CGAGTCCGGAACCGTCACGTTGGAAGTCAGCGAATGTCGATTCCGCACATTGCGCGGCTACGTGGAACGCACATTCCGTCACATGGCCGAAGCGAAGAACATCAATTTCGCGGTCGACCTCGCGGAAACCCTCCCAGTGGCGATGATGACCGACACGACCCGACTGCAGCAGATCCTGAAGAACCTGCTGTCGAACGCGTTCAAATTCACGGCGCATGGGCAGGTTTCGCTCAATATCACGATGGCGAAGGCCGGCTGGAGTGCCGACCATCCGAATCTTGCGCAGGCCGACGGCGTACTGGCCTTCTCGGTGACGGATACCGGCGTCGGTATTGCATCGGACAAGCTTCAACTGATCTTCGAAGCGTTCCAGCAGGCAGACGGCAGCACGGCGCGCAAGTACGGCGGCACCGGCCTCGGTTTGTCGATCAGCCGTGAACTTGCCCGCCTGCTCGGCGGCGAGATCCGGGTAGAAAGCGTGATCGGCGTCGGCAGTACCTTCACCTTGTTCCTGCCGTATAACCGTGCCGGATTCATCAATTACGAATCGCCGCGCAATGCGCCCGCTCCGACGCAGGTAACGGCGCAGCCGCAAGCGACGTCGCCTTCCATCGTGTCGAAAATCGTGTATGCGGAAGCGGAGGATGTCGAGGTTCTGTCCGAAACGGAGGTGGAGCCGACCCCGGTGCGGGTCGAAATGCCGGTCGCGCATTATGAAACGACGCTGGACGACCGTGCACTCATCGCCCCGGGCGATCCCTCCGTACTGATCGTCGAGGATGACGCCCGGTTCGCCAAGGTGCTGCTCGACTACGCGCGCGAAAAGAACTTCAAGGGCATCGTCACTTCCAAGGGCGATTCGGCACTCACGCTGGCACGTGATTACATGCCGGCCGCCATCCTGCTCGATATCGACCTGCCGGATATCGACGGCTTTACGGTGCTGGACCGCTTGAAGCGTGATCCCAGCACGCGGCATATTCCGGTGCACGTCATCTCCACGCTCAAGGAACGCGAGCGCGCGTTGCGGCATGGCGCGATCTCCTACCTGCACAAGCCCGTGTCGCGCGAACGCCTGCAGGAAGAATACTCCCGCATTCAGCAGTTCCTGGTGCGTGGCAAGCGCAGCCTGCTGGTGGTGGAGGACGACAAGATGCAGCGCGAGACCATCGTGGCGCTGATCGGCGAAAGCGACGTCCAGATCACCGGTGTGGAAACCGGGCAGGAAGCGCTTAATGCCCTGAAATCGTCGCACTTCGATTGCATGGTGCTGGATCTGACCTTGCCGGACATGAGCGGTTTCGAATTGCTCGACAAGATCAGCGAGGATTCGACACTGCGCAATCTTCCAATCGTCGTGTACACCGCAAAGGAGCTGAACCGGAAGGAAGTGACCCGTCTGAAGAAGATTGCCAAGACGGTGGTGGTCAAGGACGCCCGTTCACCGGAGCGCCTGCTGGATGAAACCGCGCTGTTCCTGCACCGCGCTCATGCCAGCCTGCCGGAAACACAGCGCCGCATGCTCGATGAAATCCACGCCGCCGACGGCGGACTGGCCGGACGCAAGGTGCTGATCGTCGACGATGACCTGCGCAATATTTTCGCGCTCAGTTCGGTGCTGGAGCGGCAGCAGATGAAGGTATCGTTTGCCGAGAACGGCCGTGACGGCATCGAAGTGCTGGAAAAGGATCCGTCGATCGAGATCGTGCTGATGGACATCATGATGCCGGAGATGGATGGCTACGACACCATGCGCGCCATCCGCAACATTCCGAAATTCAAGCTGCTGCCGATCATCACGCTTACCGCCAAGGCGATGAAGGGCGACCGCGATAAATGCATTGCGGCGGGCGCATCCGACTACATCACCAAGCCGGTGGATGTGGCGCAACTGCTGTCGTTGATGCGGGTATGGCTGCATCAATAGTCATGCCGGCGATGACCGCAGCGCAGGCCGTGGAAGACTTGGAGATCGACCTCCTGCTGGAGGGCGTTTTCCAGTTTTCCGGCTATGACTTCCGCGGCTATCAGCGCGAGCCCTTGCGGCAGAAGCTGCACGGGTTAATGCAGGCGGATGGCATGCCAACCGTCTCCGCCCTGCAGGACAGGGTGCTGCACGATACCGCCGCCTTCGAATCGCTGTTGCGCGTGCTGAGCGGGCAACCTGCGCCGCTGTTCGACAACCCCGGACATTTTCGTGCTCTGCGGGATTCGCTCGGGCCATGGCTGCGGTCCTGTCCGTCGCCGAAGATCTGGATCGCCGATTGCCTGTCGTCGGAGGAGGCATGCTCGCTGGCGATCCTGCTGAAGGAAGAAAACTTGTACGACCGAACAAGGATCTTTGCGACCGTTTCCAACGAATCGCTGCTGGAGGAAGCCAGCGGCGGCTGTTTTCCGCTGGACAGGATGCCGGAGTACGAGGAGAACTATCGTCGCAGCGGCGGCCAGAGTTCGCTTGCCAGTTATTGCATCGAGAGCGAAGGAAAGGCCTTGTTCATACCGGAGTTGCGACGCAATATCACATGGGCGCATTACAACCTGACCACCGACGCTTCCTTTAACGAATTCGAACTCATCATATGCCGCCGCCGGCTGGGGGACTTCGGCGTGGCGCTGCGTCGACGGGCGCTGCAGTTGTTCCATGAGAGCCTGCCGTTGTTCGGCATGCTGAGTGTCGATACGACGGCGGACTTGTCTGCGACGCCGTTTGATTCGCGCTACAAGCCGGTCTGCGCGGAACAGGGCCTGTACCGCCGGATGGTATGACCTGCCTTGAAAACCGATACGGTGCGTGCAAGGACGCATCGTATCGATACATTGCGTTTGCGGATCAGGCGGCAGCGCCCTGACGCACGAATCCCAGAACCGCCGAAATCTCGTTCGCCGTACTGACCAGGTCCTCGACCCATTCTTCCTGCAGGCGGTCCGCCGGCGCGGAGATCGACAGCCCGGCGACCAGCTTGCCGGAGTCATCGTGAATACCGGCCGCCATGCACCGCACGCCGAGCTCAAGCTCCTCGTTGTCGCGTGCATAGCCGCGGGCCCGCACCAGGCTGAGTTCACGTTCCAGCTTGATCAGATCGGTAATGGAATTCTTGTTATGGCCGGCCAGCCCGGTGCGGGTCGCATAAGCGCGCACCGATTTGGCGTCGTCAATCGACAGGAACAGCTTGCCGGTGGAGGTAAGGTGGAGCGGTGCCCGGCCTCCGATGGCGCGCACCACCTGCATGCCGGAGCGTTCGGAAAAGGCGCGGTCGATATACACGATCTCGTCGCCCTGCCGAACGGAAAGATTGACGGTTTGATGCGTCTTGCGATGCAGGGCGCGCATGAAATCGAGAGCCGCCTCCCGTACATTCAACCTGCTTTTCACGATATTGCCGAGTTCCAGCAGGCGCATACCGAGTCGGTAGGAGCCGGCATCGGCGCGATCGACGAAGCGCTTCAGCACCAGGTCGTTGAGGATACGATGCGCCGTCGACGGATGCAGACCGGTGACGGTCGACAGCTCCTTCAGGCTGACCGGATCCGGATATTGAGCAAGGGCATCAAGTAACGAGATCAAGCGTTCGATCACCTGGATCGATGTTTGATTGTCAGCGGATGAATCGGGTTTCATGGTGTGATTGGTGCGTTGCAGTAAAGGCTTTATATCACAATGTGAAAAAAACGAAAAGTCGTGCGAAAAGTTTTTCCGGTGGTCATTCAATAACTTTCATGAACTTGCAACAAGGTGTTGCGACCCGCGCACGCCATAATGCATGCATTCAATCACGCACATCAAAGACAAGGGACACGCCATGGCAGTCATCACCTGCATCGAGGATTTGCGCATACTTGCGCAGCGGCGGGTGCCGCGCATGTTTTACGATTATGCCGATTCCGGCTCATGGACCGAGTCGACGTATCGTGCCAACAACACTGACTTCGCCGCCATCAAGTTTCGTCAGCGGGTTGCGGTCAATATGGAAAACCGTACTCTGGCAACCACGATGGTGGGGCAGCCCACCGCGTTGCCTGTTGCCCTGGCGCCGACCGGGCTGACCGGGATGCAGCACGCCGACGGCGAAATCCTGGCCGCCAAGGCGGCGGAAAAATTCGGCGTGCCCTTCACCCTGTCCACGATGAGCATCTGCTCGATCGAGGATGTCGCGGCAAATACCAACACGCCCTTCTGGTTCCAGGTCTACTTCCTGAAGGATCGGGAATTCATGGGCAAGCTGATCCAGCGCGCGAAAGCCGCCCGATGCTCCGCATTGGTTCTCACTCTCGACCTGCAGATACTCGGGCAACGCCACAAGGACATGAAGAACGGATTGTCCGCGCCGCCCAAGCTGACTGTGCCGAACATGCTCAACATGGCGACCAAGCCGGCCTGGTGCCTCGGGATGTTGCAGACCCGCCGCCGCGGCTTCGGCAATATCGTCGGCCACGCCAACGAAGTGTCGGACATGTCGTCCCTGTCGTCATGGACCGCCGAACAATTCGACCCTGCGTTGTCCTGGGACCACATCAAGTGGGTACGGGATCGCTGGGACGGCAAACTCATCCTGAAGGGCATCATGGACGTCGAGGATGCCCGAATGGCGGCGCAATGCGGTGCCGATGCGCTCATCGTCTCCAATCACGGCGGTCGCCAGCTCGACGGCGCGGAATCGTCGATTGCGGCCTTGCCGGGGATTGTCGAAGCCGTCGGCGACCAAATCGAGGTCCATATGGATGGCGGAATCCGTTCCGGCCAGGACGTGATCAAGGCCGTGGCCCTCGGCGCCCGCGGCGTTTATATCGGCCGGGCTTTCCTGTACGGCCTGGGCGCGATGGGCGAGGCAGGCGTGGCCAAGTGCCTGGAAATCATCCGCAGAGAGCTCGATGTCACCATGGCCCTGTGCGGACTGACCGACATCAAGAAGGTCGACAAATCCATCCTGCTGCCCGGGACATATCCGCGTCCGCTTTCACAGCGCTAGCTGGCCATGGCATTGCCTGTAACAGGCAATGCCGTCCGCCATGCCGCCACCGCTGTCTTGACTGTTAGAATTGCGCCTTCAATTCTGCGCGGCGGCAACGGCATGGCAAACAATGATCCAGAAGTCAGCGAATTCAAAAGCAAAAGCGGCTTGAAGCGCATCGCCGGTGCGATCATTTATTCGTTTGAAGGCTTCCGGATGGCCTGGAAGAGCGAGCATGCATTCCGCCAGGAGCTGATGGTCGTAGTACCCGCGACGATTGTCGCACTGGCCTTGCCGATCAAGCCGGTCGAGAAACTGGCGCTGATCGGCGTATTGGTCCTGGTACTGATCGTCGAGCTGATCAATTCCGCAATCGA
>NZ_DASZBA010000083.1:0-2288 GCF_035944575.1 Noviherbaspirillum sp. | reverse complement strand
GCCGTACACCATCCTCGCCACCGACCGCATCGATTTCGCCGACATGCAGCGGCTGGTGCGTTTCGCCCGCTACTGGGATCTGGTTGCGAATTCGGGCCGCTTCGCGCATACCTTGCCGCTCATTCTTGGCGATGCACCTTTCGCCAATTTCATGGCGCTGTCCGACTGGCTGTATGCCAATACCGATGCAACCCATCGCATCGCGCTTGAAAAGCTGGCCGCGCTGGTGAAGCAATGGCTGAAGGGCAGGGGAATCGACGCGCAGGCGATCGCCGGCGCAATGGACAATGATTATGCCGGCCAGGTCAACAAACCTGCGGCCCGGACGAAGGCGGCGTCCACCGGGCAAGCGGCGCCACAGCGGCAGGCGCGTCACCTGGCGGCGTGATGCTGATCGTCTCCCTTTAGACTGCGGCTTACCGTTTGGGTTAGCCCTTATGCATCCCCATAAGCCGAGACGGCAAACCCGCCATCCGGCGTGAGCGCCACGCGGTAAAGTTCATCGAAACCTTCTTCAAGCACAGGGCGCGCAAGGCGCTTCAGCGTGCCAAACAATCCCGCCGGAGGAACTTGCCTCGTTCTCTGCCGGTTGCGCTCGAACGAGCCTTTCGGATCGGGCTCGAAAAAGTAGCCGATCACCTTGAAGCCTGCCGCACGGGCCGGTGTGATATAGCGGGCACGTTCGGCTGCAGTAGTGTTCGTCTTGTCGACGACGAAGCGTTGTTTGGTTTCAAGGCAGAGCGACAGCAGGCGCTGCTCCCGGTTGCGGGTCCGAAGCAGGTCGAGGCTGATGCGCACATGCGTATCGAAGAAATACTCCCGATAGAAGGTACTCTTGCCTGCGCCTTGAATGCCGATAAGGAGGATGGCGTCCATTGACTGGTTCTGTTACGTCAGCCGGTGGTAAAGAGGGAATGCACGATGTCATGACGACGTGTTCATCATGCCGATTCGCCGAATTTCAGCAGATTGCCATGCGGGTCGATCACATAGAGTTCTTTCATGCCCCAAGGCTGCACGACCGGGGCTTTGACATTTGCCCCGTTCGATGCGAATTCCTCGTACAGCTTCTCGGTGTTCGCCCGTATATAGCAGGAACTGTTCTCTGCGATATGCCGGTCATCGCACAGCCAGAAGTGGATTTCGCAACCGTCGCGGCTCAGGATTGCGTAGTCCGGGTATCGGCCCGCTTCCCTGAAACCGAGCTTGCCGGTGTAAAAGTCCGCAGTCTGTTGCAGGTCCAGTGACGGCAGTACCGGCACCGTGCTATGGATATATGCTGCCATCGTCAATATGCCCTTTTCGCTTGAGAGAACGGGAAACGTTGCGGCCGGCAGCCTACCGGGCAAGTAACAGAAACGTCCAGTAAACGGCAATGCCGACCTGCACGGCAAACGCGATGAAGCGGACGTTGACGGCCATTACCGAAAGGGAAATCAGATGCGCCAGTGACTGCACGACGCGCGCTGCCAAGAGGATATAAGCGAGCGGGTCGGTGACGGCGGCATTTCCCGACAGCGCGGCGACGAGCATGAGGCCGCCGAATATTGGCAGGCTTTCAAGGCAGTTCGCATGCGCTCTGGCAAGGCGCTGCATGAACGGGGAAAGGTTGGCATTGTCGGGCCGGAACGCATTGACCGCCACGGATTTTTTAATGACCAGGCCGGACCGGATGACTTCCATCACGATCAACAGGAACAGGGTCCAGGCGATGAATCCGGTGAGGGCGGTAAGTGTCGTGTTCATGGTATCCCGTTGTTTTATTTTAATTGGGCATAACTATACAACCAGCCGTCCGCCAGGCGTCCGGTGCTCCGTGCCGGAATGTGTAGGAAGCGAACAGCTAGAGCGGTGGGAATTGAAATGGAGCGAAGATCCGTCGCCGTATGATTCGCGATTTCTCTGCATCGGTTAACGTTAAATATAAGGGCCGGCCGAAAGCGCAGCTTTTGGAGCATTCCCTCTGTACGGATTAGGCGGCCGGTTCATTTGCTAGAAGCTTGTGCCACTACGCAATGCCAGCAACGCCGAAGCAAGGGCGACGAGACCGATGATGGTGCGGAACCAATGCCACGAAGCCCAACGCGCCAACTCCGCAGGAAGGGCTTCGTGTGGGATGCTCGCTTCGGCGAAGCTGGCGTTGGCCCGCCGAAAGTACAGACCGTAGGTTGAAAGAATAACCAATGCGAGAGCGGCGGTGATAACCGACGCGGAGCTTAGTGGACGATTGGTGACGACCGATGTGATTGCGGCAGCAACGGCAAGAAGCGTTGCGCTCACGGTAAGCG
>NZ_DASZBA010000082.1:0-32216 GCF_035944575.1 Noviherbaspirillum sp. | reverse complement strand
GCTGGTGGACGAGGCTGGCGCGACCATGAACGAGATCGTCACGTCGGTCAAGCATGTTGCCGACATCATGAGCGAAATCACCGCCGCCAGCGAAGAACAGAGCAGCGGTATCGAACAGATCAATCAGGCGATCAGCCAGATCGATGAGATGACGCAGCAGAATGCGGCATTGGTGGAGCAGGCTGCTGCGGCGGCACAAAGCATGCAGAACCACGCCAGCGCGCTGGCGGAAGCAGTGGCCGTATTCAAACTTTCGAACTTGCCGGCGGCAAAAAGAATGGCCACACCCGATCCTAAGGCATCATTGCCGACAAAACCGGCCCAGGCCGTGACCGCCACGACCTCCGCTGCACCGGCGCGTGCATTGAAAGTCCAGCCGGATATGCAGCCACGCGCACAACCGGTACCGTCTCCAGGCGGGGATTGGGAGGAGTTTTGATGGGTCGGTTGGCGTCAAGGCATTTTGTTTGAACGTGTTAACAGATACGGGAATGGCTCTTTGTTCGACTTATCGACGACAGAGGTACGGCGGTATGGTTAGCACAGCGGCAGTGCATTCTTTTGAAATTTCCGACTTGCGCGTGCGCGACGACAGAAGGGACGAAACGATGATTGCGGACGCCGCCGGCGCGGCGTTTTACGCCGCTGGTTTATATGAAAGAAACGCAGCGTGGTGACTGCAACAAAACTAAACAGGCCGGACTCCAGCAAGGAGTTTGAATTCACTTCGCGCGATTTCGAACGTGTGCGGACCCTGATCTACCGGAACGCCGGAATCGCACTGTCCGAGAGCAAGCAGGAAATGGTCTACAGCCGACTGGCGAGACGCCTGCGCGCAACCGGCATCCAGTCCTTCCAGCAATATCTGGATGAATTGGAAAGTCGTCCGGATCATGCCGAGTGGGAGGCCTTCACCAACGCGCTGACGACCAACCTGACCTCTTTTTTCCGCGAGGCGCATCATTTTCCCCTGCTGGCCGACCATGCCATGCGAAAACGAGAACCAATGTCGGTGTGGTGCTCTGCAAGTTCCACCGGCGAGGAACCGTACTCCATCGCGATCACCTTGTGCGAGGCCTTTGGCAGCCTGACGCCGCCGGTCCAGATTGTCGCCACCGACATCGATACCAATGTTTTGGCAACGGCGGCCAATGGCGTATATCCGCTGGAACGGGTGGAGAAGCTGTCGCCCGAGCGGATGAAGCGCTTTTTCCTGCGCGGCAAAGGTCGGCAGGAAGGGATGGTCAGAGTCAGGCAGGAGCTGCGGCAATTGATCACCTTCCAGCAACTCAACCTGCTGGCCGACAAATGGCCGGTTACCGGACCCTTCGATGCGATCTTCTGCCGCAATGTGATGATCTATTTTGACAAGCCGACACAGGGGAAGATCCTGTCCCGGTTTGCGCCGCTGATGAAGCCCGACGCATTGCTGTTCGCCGGGCATTCGGAAAATTTTCTCTATGTGTCCGATGCCTTCAAGCTCAGGGGCAAGACCGTATATGAGCTGTCTTCCCATCGCGGAAGCACTTCTGCTACACCCGGCGTGGCCGGGGCAACCCGAAATGCCATGAGAAGCATGATATGAGAGACGGAATTGAAGAACAGTTCGCGACTAATGTCTATTACGATCGGACGTTTGATTGCGATGCGGCGAAAATACTGCCAGGCGAGTACTACTATACATGCAAGGACATGCTCATCGTGACCGTGCTCGGCTCCTGCGTCTCGGCTTGCATCCGGGACCGGGTCTCGGGCATTGGTGGCATGAATCACTTCATGCTTCCCGATGGCAGCTCGGACGCGGATAGTCCGGTTTCGGCATCGATGCGCTACGGTACTTATGCGATGGAGGTACTGATCAACGATCTGCTGAAAGCCGGCGCAAGACGGGAAAACCTGGAGGCGAAAGTCTTTGGCGGAGGTAATGTGCTGCGCGGATTCGTCGCCATCAACGTCGGCGAGCGCAACGCGAACTTCGTGCGCGAATACCTGCGCGCCGAGAATATTCGAACGATAGCCGAGGACCTCAATGACATTTACCCGCGCAAGGTGTACTTCTTTCCGCGCAGCGGCAAGGTGCTGGTCAAGAAGCTCAAGCAGCTCAACAACAATACGCTTGTCAATCGCGAGCAGGATTATGCGCAACGCCTGCTGTCGACGCCGGTCGCCGGTGCGGTCGAATTGTTCTGATCGTTAGCGTTCAATGCATCGTCACATCCACACATCATCATGAAAACCAAGGTACTGATCGTCGACGACTCGGCGCTGATACGCAGCGTCATGACAGAAATCATTAGCCGACAGCCGGACATGCAGGTGGTCGGCGTCGCGCCCGATCCGATCGTGGCGCGGGAAATGATCAAGCAGACCAATCCCGACGTACTGACGCTGGATGTCGAGATGCCCCGCATGGACGGACTGGACTTTCTGGAAAAGCTGATGCGGCTGAGACCGATGCCGGTTGTCATGGTCTCATCACTGACGGAACGCGGGTCGGAGATCACCCTGCGCGCACTGGAGCTTGGCGCGGTCGACTTCGTCACCAAGCCGAAACTATCGATCCAGAGCGGCATGCAGGAGTATGCCGACACCATTGCCGAGAAGGTGCGCGGCGCGGCAAAGGCGCGCATCCGCGCCCGCACGATCGCGCCGGCTGGCACTCCCACGTCAGGCGGTGCGCTGCCGATGGTCCGCAATCCGCTCATGAGTAGTGAAAAGCTGATCATCATCGGCGCATCGACCGGCGGCACCGAAGCGATCAAGGACTTCCTGATGCAGATGCCGTCGGATTGCCCGGGCATCCTGATCACCCAGCATATGCCGGAAGGATTCACCCGCTCGTTTGCGAAACGGCTGGATAGTCTCTGCAAGATATCCGTGAACGAGGCGGCGGGCGGCGAGCGGGTGTTGCCGGGGCACGCATTCATCGCGCCGGGGCATTCTCACCTGCTGCTGGCGCGCAGCGGTGCCAACTATGTCACCAAACTCGACCAGGGGCCTCCGGTGAACCGCCACCGGCCATCGGTCGACGTGCTGTTCGACTCCGCCGCCGAATGCGCCGGCAAGAACGCGGTAGGCGTGATCCTCACCGGCATGGGCAAGGACGGTGCCGCAGGCATGCTGCGAATGCGCAACGCCGGGGCGCATAATTTTGCGCAGGACGAGGCGAGCTGCGTGGTGTTCGGCATGCCGCGGGAAGCGATCGCCGTCGGCGCGGCTCACGAAGTCGGCGCATTGCAGGCACTGCCGCGCATGGTGCTGGAATACCTCGCGGCGAACAGCAGCCGTGCGCTGCGGGTTTGATGCGGTTGACCGCAATGGTTGCGGAGATTGAACGGTTATCAGAAGATAAACGATGGTGCCTGTTCGTTTTGAGGCGCACACAAAATCGTTGGTTTTCGTCATCCTATGGCTACGATGAGGGATGACAAGGTGCATAATAGCCTGCGGCAGGACCCTCAAGTTTTGGTGTTGAACGGTCGATAAGGCCGATAACAGTTTTAAGAATTATTGGAGTCATTCATGGCTGGTCCGAATACAAAATTCCTGGTAGTAGACGATTTCTCGACGATGCGCCGCATCGTGCGCAACCTGCTCAAGGAGCTTGGCTATACCAATGTCGACGAGGCCGAAGACGGCTCGATGGCACTGTCCAAGCTCAGAAGCGAGCAATTCGACTTCGTCATCTCCGACTGGAACATGCCGGTGATGGATGGACTGACGATGCTGCAGAACATCCGTGCCGACGCCGCGCTGTCCAAGCTGCCGGTGCTGATGGTGACAGCGGAAGCGAAAAAGGAAAACATCATCGCGGCGGCCCAGGCCGGCGCAAACGGCTATGTGGTGAAGCCATTCACCGCCGCCACGCTCGACGAGAAACTGTCGAAGATCTTCGAGAAACTGGAAAAGGTCGGCGCCTGAACCAGTAGTACGCAAGCCGGCCGGGCCCTGCGACAGTCATCCGGGATGGAGCAGGGGGCGTCCGGAATGCAATGTTCACAGCATTTCATCGCCGATCCACCTGTTTAATCAAAGAACACCCTATGCAAGATGAGAATTTCATTGTCCGCGAACCCCTGCTGAATCTGCAGGAAGAGGTGATCGGATACGAACTGTGCTGGCAAAAGAATGCCGATGCCCTGGTGCGCCCGAGCGATGCGGACGCTCAGGAACTGGCATCGTTCGTTTCGGATTTGGCGAGTGCGGGCGATGGCGGCACGCTGATGGGCAACCACCTGGTGTTCATCGCCGCATCGGCGGCCACGCTGAAGGCGGGTGCGTATGCAAACCTGCCTCCCAAGGGCACGGTAATCGCCGTGCACGGCGACGATCTGGCCGATCCGGACGTGCTTTCCGCAATCAAGGCCCTGCGTGCGGCAGGGTTTGGCGTATCGCTGCGCGGTGCCAAGCTGGCGGGAGTGGACCGCTCGATCCTGACGCAGATGACGCACGTGGAAACGCCGCTCAATGTCGGCAATTTTGTCGCCCATGTGCAGCTCTACCGTTCCCTTGACATCCCCTCTACCCGGATGGTGGCGCGCGGCGTCTCCAGCTGGGAGCAATACGATGTCTGTTCCAAGCTGGGCATCCATGCATTCGTCGGCAAACTGCACCTGACACCGCGCCAGGGCAACGGCATGAAGGAGCTCAACCCGGCCCAGACGATGATCCTGCAGTTGATGGACATGGTGCGGCAGAACGCCGATGTCCGCCAGCTCGAAGGCCTGCTCAAGCGGGACGCCGCATTGTCCTACAAGCTGCTGCGCTACATCAATTCCGCCGGTTTCGGCCTTGGCTGCGAAATCCAGTCGCTCAAGCATGCGGTCACGATGCTCGGTTATACGCCGCTTTACCGCTGGCTGGCGCTCCTGCTGGCGACGGCGTCCACTTCCAGCTATTCGCCGGTCCTGATGGAAACGGCGGTCATTCGCGGCCGCTTCTCCGAACTGCTCGGGCAGACGTTCCTTCCGAAGAATGAGGCGGAAAACCTCTTCGTTGCGGGCATGTTCTCGCTTCTCGACAAGCTGTTCGGCGTGCCGATGGAAGATGTACTCGAAAAAGTGCAGCTGTCCGACGCGGTATCGGAAGCCTTGCTCACCCGCGAAGGCATCTACGGCCCCTTCCTCGCGCTGGCCGAAGCCTCCGAACTCAATACACCCGAAGTCGAGGCGATGGCGACATCCCTCTGCATCAGTCCCAAGCAGGTCAATGAGGCGCACCTGTCCGCCTTGGCCTGGGCGCAAAGTCTCAAGCTGTAACCCTCCCCAAAACCTGCCGCCGATCTGAAAAGCGGCAGGTTTCCATGCCTGTTCCCCCGATCGTATTTGTTGCATTCCGTCAATAATCGTCTCTAATCGGTCCCCATATCGTGGGGATTGCCATGGGAGTCGGCAATGGCCGGAGACAGCGAACTTGAAAAAACCGAACCAGCGTCGCCTAGACGGCTGGAGCAGGCCCGGGAGGAGGGCGATGTACCGCGTTCGCGCGAACTCGCCACCTGCACCGTGCTGCTGGCCGCCGGTTGCGGCCTTTGGTTCACCGGTGAAAGCATGGTGCGCCAGCTCAACCGGATGCTGGCGTCCGGACTGACACTCAACCGTGAGCAGGCTTTCGACTTCAATCTGCTTGTCGCCGGCCTCAGCGTTCATGTCGTTGATCTTCTTGTCGCCTTCGCGCCTCTCGCGGTGCTGCTGATGGTAGTTGCCGCCGCATCGCCTCTGCTGATCGGCGGCTGGCTGTTTTCCGGCAAGGCCCTGATGCCGAAATTCGAACGCCTGAATCCGATCAACGGTCTCGGAAACCTTGTGTCCGCACGGGCAGGTGTCGAACTTCTGAAGGCGATCATCAAGGCGGTCCTTGTCGGTACGGTTTCCTGGTTGGTCGTGTCGAGCCAGATCGATACCATGCTGACGCTCGCGGTCGAACCGCTCGAATCCGGCGGCGCCCATCTCGGCAGGCTGCTGATGGGCGGCTTCATTACCATCGTCGGCGGACTGGTTGTGGTGGCGATGATTGACGCGCCGTACCAGATGTGGAGTTATGCCAAGAAGCTCATGATGACGCGCGAGGAATTGCGCCAGGAAGCGAAGGAATCGGACGGCGATCCGCAGGTCAAGGCGAAAATCCGTTCCATGCAGCGCGAGATGGCGCGGCGCCGGATGATGGCCGACGTGCCGACCGCCGACGTGGTGGTCACCAACCCGACTCACTACGCGGTGGCGCTCAAGTATGCCGACGGCGCAACGGGCGCACCGAAGGTCGTTGCCAAAGGCGCCGACGAAGTCGCAGCGAAAATCCGTGAGCTGGCCGCCGAGCACAAGGTGCCGTTGCTGGAAGCGCCGCCGCTGGCCCGCGCGCTTTATCGCCATACCGAACTGGGCGATGAAATCCCCGAGGCTTTGTATACGGCGGTGGCTGAAGTGCTGGCCTATGTATTCCAATTGCGCGCCTACAACAAGAACGGCGGCGTGCGTCCCGATGTGCCGCGCAAGATCGACGTACCGGCCCAGCTCGATCCACTACTGGCCGGCGCGCCGGCAGCCAATAACGGGATGATGCAATGAACAGCCTGAGAATTCCTGCCTGGCTTACCGGCAGCGCGAGCAAGGCGTTCGCCGCACCGCTGCTGATCGTCATGATGCTGGCGATGATGGTGCTGCCTCTGCCGGCATTCGTGCTCGACATGTTCTTCAGCTTCAATATCGCGCTGTCGGTGATCGTGCTGCTGACCGCGCTCTATACGGTGAAGCCGCTCGATTTCATGGTGTTCCCGACCGTGCTGCTGGTGTCCACCATGCTGCGCCTGTCGCTCAACGTCGCCTCCACCCGCGTGGTGCTGACCGACGGTCATAACGGCCCCGATGCGGCCGGCAAGGTGATCGAAGCATTCGGCCACTTCCTCATCGGCGGCAACTACACCGTCGGTATCGTAGTCTTCGTGATTCTGACGATCATCAACTTCACCGTCGTGACCAAGGGCGCAGGCCGCATCGCCGAAGTGGGCGCCCGATTCGCGCTGGATGCGATGCCCGGCAAGCAGATGGCCATCGACGCCGATCTGAATGCCGGCCTGATCGGCGAGCAGGAAGCCCGTCGCCGCCGTACCGAAGTCGGCCAGGAAGCGGAGTTTTATGGTGCGATGGACGGTGCCAGCAAATATGTGCGAGGCGATGCGATCGCCGGCATCATCGTCACCGTCATCAACGTCATTGGCGGACTGATCGTCGGCATGGTCCAGCATGAAATGGCGTTTGATGCGGCGCTGAAGAACTACACCCTGCTGGCGATCGGCGACGGCCTGGTTGCACAGATTCCGTCGCTGATCATTTCCACCGCTGCCGGCGTGGTGGTGTCGCGCGTCGCCAGCGAGCAGGATATCGGCAGCCAGCTGGTCGGCCAGTTGTTCGCCAAGCCGCAGGTGCTGTACATCACCGCGGCGATCATCGGCGGCATGGGCATGATCCCCGGGATGCCGCATGTGGCATTCCTGTTCCTGGCCGGCGTCATGGCGGGCGGCGCCTATCTGCTGTCGGAGCGTGCAAAGAAGGCGGCGGAAGCACCGCCGCCGGAGCCGGAGGTTGTTGCCGCCACGCCGGAGATGGAAGAGGCGAGCTGGCAGGACATCATGCCGGTCGATATTCTCGGACTGGAAGTCGGTTACCGCTTGATCCCGCTGGTGGACAAGGGCCAGAGCGGCGAGCTGCTGCGCCGGATCAAGGGCATACGCAAGAAATTCGCGCAGGAAGTCGGTTTCCTGTCGCCGCCGGTGCATATCCGCGACAACCTCGAACTCAAGCCGTCCGCCTACCGGATCGCGCTCAAGGGCGTGGAAGTCGGGACCGGCGAAGCTTACCCCGGCCAGTTCCTGGCGATCAATCCGGGCATGGTCACCGGTGCGCTGCCCGGCCCGGTCACCAGCGACCCGGCCTTCGGCCTGCCGGCGGTCTGGATCGACGCAGGGACGCGCGACCAGGCGCAGGCAATGGGATACACCGTAGTCGATGCCGGCACCGTCGTGGCGACGCACCTGAATCACCTGATTACCATGCACGCGGCGGAACTTCTTGGCCGCCAGGAAGTGCAGCAGTTGCTCGACCATCTGACGAAGGAGTCGCCGAAACTGGTGGAGGACCTTGTGCCGAAGATGCTGCCGCTGGCAACACTGCAGAAAGTGCTGCAGAACCTGCTCAGCGAAGGCGTGCATATCCGCGATATGCGCACCATCATCGAAACACTGGCCGAGCACGCGCCGCATCAGCAGGACGCGAACGAATTGACGGCGCTGGTGCGTATTGCCCTTGGACGCGCCATTGTCCAGCAGCTGTTCCCCGGCATGAACGAACTGTCCGTCATCACGCTGGACAACCGGCTCGAGCGGCTCCTGATGCAGGCGATGCAGTCCGGTGGACCGGATGGCGCAGGCATCGAGCCTGGCCTTGCCGACACGATTGCAATGCAGGCGGAGCAGGCGACGCGCCAGCAGGAGCAGATGGGGCTGACACCGGTACTGCTGGTGCCGGGTCCGTTGCGTGCGCTGCTGTCCCGCTTCCTGCGCCGTGCGCTTCCGCAGCTGAAAGTGCTGTCGCACGCGGAACTACCCGATTCGAAAACTATTAGAGTGACAAGCCTGGTTGGAGGGCAAGCATGAACGTAAAGAAATTCTCGGCAAGCACATCGCGCGACGCATGGCGTCAGGTGCGCGAAGCTCTAGGCCCCGACGCGGTGATCCTGTCGAACCGCACGATCAACGGGATGGTCGAGATTCTGGCGCTGGCAAGCGAAGACATGTCTTCGCTCGCGGAGCCGGCGGTGGAAAAGCAAACGCTGTCCAAGTCGACGCTGGCGTCCCTGGCGCCGAAGCCGCGTCCTGAGAGCGATCAGGCGGCCGGTCTTGCGGAAGCGCTGGCGGCCGCGCGCACCCCGCCGCAGGCCCAGGAAACCGCGCCGGCGACCGCATCGGCGGAACTGGCGCAGGTGATGAGCGAAATCCGGTCCATGCGTGGCATGCTGGAATCCCAGCTGACCGAGATCGCCTGGGGCAGCCAGCAGAAGCGCGAGCCGGCCAAGGGCCTGGTCATGCGCGAGATGCTTGCCGCCGGCTTCAGCGCCAGCCTGGCACGTTACCTGGTTGAAAAACTGCCGGCCGGTGAGAAGCCGGAGGGCGCGATGAACTGGATCAAGTCCGTCCTCACCCGCAACCTGGCGGTGGTGGACAACGAAGCGGAGATCATGGGCAAGGGCGGGGTGTTTGCGCTGGTCGGACCGACCGGCGTCGGCAAGACAACCACCACCGCCAAGCTGGCAGCCCGTTGCGTGATGCGCCACGGCGCCGGCAAGCTGGCCCTGATCACCACCGATGGATATCGTATCGGCGGTTATGAACAGCTGCGCATCTACGGCAAGATCCTCGGCGTGATGGTGCATTCGGTGAAGGACGAAACCGATCTGCGCATTGCGCTCGATGAAATGAAAAACAAGCATACCGTGCTGATCGATACGGTCGGCATGGGGCAACGCGACAAGATGGTGGCCGAACAGATCGCGATGTTGTCGGGCGCCGGCACGAAGGTGAAGCGGCTGCTATGCCTGTCGGCCACGTCCTCCGGCGAGACGCTCAATGAAGTGGTGCGCTCCTACCAGGGTTCCGGTTTGGCCGGCTGCATCATGACCAAGCTGGACGAGGCCGCCACCATCGGCAGCCTGCTCGACGTGGCGATCCGCCAGAAACTGAGTCTTTATTATGTCGCCAACGGCCAGCGGGTGCCAGAGGACCTGCACGTCGCGAACCAGCATTACCTTGTGGACCGCGCCTTCAAGCTCAAGCGCGAGACGGCGCCGTTCCTGTTCCAGGAATCGGAACTGCCGCTGGTGATGGCCAATACGGCCCGCTCGATGAATGACAAAGAACTTCGCGAGGTGCGAATTGGCTAACTTTCATACGGATCAGGCAGAAGGACTGCGTCGCATGCTGGCCGGCCCCAGGCCGCGTGTCTTCACCTTCCTGTCGGCGGCGTCCGCCGACGAAAAGAGCGCGATGCTGGTAAATCTCGGCGCGTCGCTGGCGCAGGCAGGCAGCAACGTCCTGCTGTTCGATGCCAGCGCCGGATCCCGGGGCGTCGCCGCGAAGCTCGACGCGGTGCGCAGCGCAACCTTGCTGCAGGTCGCCCAGCAGGAACGGGCACTCGATGAAGCTGTGCAGGCCATGCCGCAAGGCTTCGGCGTGGCGGTGCTGGCGCGCGGCGCGCAGCGTGTCGTTCCCGGCGACGCCGATCAGGCGCGCCGGCTTTCCAATGCATTCAAGCTCCTGACGGCCGGAGGAGACATCCTTCTGGCGGATGCCGAGCTTGACGACGACGGCGGACTGCCGATCGACGCGCTGGCCGACGGCGAAATCGTGGTCCAGGTATCCGCAGGCGCCGCATCGATCAAGGAAGCCTACGCCATCATCAAACGCATCAATGCCCGCTTCGGCCGGCGTCCGTGCGGGGTGCTCGTGACAGGTACGTCCGACGCCGAAGCGAAAGTCGTGTTCGACAATTTGGCGCAGGTAGCGAACCGTTACCTCGCTGTAAAGCTGCACTCGATGGGATCGGTGCCGCCGGACGACCATGTCAAGCGTGCGGCGCGGCTCGGACGCGCGGTCATCGATGCGTTTCCGCTTGCCGGCGCGTCGGTTGCATTCCGCACGCTGGCTGGACGATTTGCCCTTTCCGATGTGCCAGGCATGGGATTACATGGTATATCTGCGAATGGCGCCAACCCGAGAATGTGAATTATGTATACCGTTAGCGGAAAAACGGACAAGACGGACAAGAACGCGCTGCTGACCCAGCACGCGCCTCTGGTCAAGAAACTGGCGCACCAGATGAAGGCCAAGCTGCCGCCCAGTGTCGAAGTCGACGACCTCATCCAGGCCGGCATGATCGGCTTGCTGGATGCGGTCAACCGCTATGAAGAAACCCACGGCGCGCAATTCGAAACCTACGCCGTGCAACGCATTCGCGGCGCGATGCTCGACGAACTGCGCAGCAGCGACTGGCTGCCGCGCAGCTTGCGGCAGAACATGCGCAAGATCGAAGTCGCCATCAACAACCTGCAACAGCGGCTGGGGCGCACGCCCAAGGAAACCGAGATCGCCAAGGAGCTGAAGGTATCGCTGGCGGAGTACCAGGAGCTGCTGTCCGACGGCAGCGGCCACCAGCTGGTGTACTACGAGGATTTTCACGACGGGGAGGGCAACGACCATTTCCTCGACCGCTACTGTGTCGACGAATCCCCCGATCCGCTGCAGGCCCTGGTGAATGGCGGGTTCCGCGAAGCGGTGATTGATGCAATCACCGCGCTGCCGGACCGCGAAAAGATCCTGATGGGCCTGTACTATGAACAGGAAATGAACCTCAAGGAAATCGGGGCCGTCATGGGCGTGTCCGAATCGCGGGTCTGTCAATTGCACAGCCAGGCGATCGCGCGGCTGCGCGCCAAGTTGCGGGAGCAGGCATGGACTGGGCTAGTCTAGCCGGCATCGCGCTCGCACTGGCCGGCGTGCTGTTCGGCCAGATGCTTGAGGGCGGCGACATCTCGTCGCTGCTGCAGCCGGCCGCGTTTTCGGTCGTCATGATCGGCACCGCCGGGGCCGTGCTGCTGCAAAGCGGCATGGCGACGTTCATGCGCGGCATGATGATGCTGCGCTGGATCGTCACGCCGCCGGATGGCGCCAGCACCGTATCCACCGTTGAGATCGCCACCTGGAGCAACACCGCGCGGCGGGAGGGCCTGCTCGGCCTGGAACGCTATCTCGAAAACGTGCGCGATCCATTCACCGCGAAAGGGCTGCGCCTGATCGTGGACGGCATCGATCCCTACAAGGCGCGGGAGATCCTGGACGTCGACATTTCCAGCTACGAACGAAGGGAGCGGCAGGCGGTGAAGGTCTGGGAAGCCGCCGGCGGCTATGCGCCGACCATCGGCATCCTTGGGGCGGTGCTCGGCCTCATCCACGTCATGGAAAACCTCTCCGATCCGTCCAAGCTCGGCGCCGGCATCGCGGTTGCCTTCGTCGCCACCATATACGGCGTCGGCTTCGCCAATCTCGTCTTTCTGCCTATCGCCAACAAGCTCAAGTCCCACATCGTCGAGGAAGTGCGCCGGCGCGAGATGATGGTGGATATCTGCTTCGCCATCGCCACCGGCGAAAACGCGCGCGTCATCGAAGAGCGGATGTCCGCGTACCGATAAAGGCCAGCGATGATTCCCGACCGGCGCCGCAGGGCACGCAAGCGTTTCGAGGAAGAGCCGGACAGTCATGAGCGCTGGATGGTCTCCTATGCCGACTTCATCACGCTGCTGTTCGCCTTTTTCGTCGTGATGTATGCGCTGTCGAGCGTGAACGAAGGGAAGTACAAGATCCTGTCCGGCTCCCTCGTCAGCGCCTTCGGCCGCGCGCAGCCCGCACCGGTAATTACCGGCGAGGCCCAGGTCGTTCCCGGATTGCGGCACGGATCGCAGCAGAAGACGCGCAGCGCCGACTCCTTGCGCCAGGAGAAAGAGCAAATGACCGCCATCGCCCGCGACATCCTTACCGTGCTCTCGCCGCTGGTGGACCAGGGCAAGGTGAGGGTGACCCAGACCAGCCGCGGCGTAAATGTCGAAATCAATGCCAGCGTCCTGTTCGCTCCCGGGGATGCACGTCTTGCGAACGAGACCGTCGGCGCACTGCGCGCCGTCGCGGCGGTACTCAAGACCGATGACCATGCGATCCAGGTCGAAGGACATACCGACAGCCAGCCCATCAGCAATGCGCAGTTTCCGTCGAACTGGGAACTGTCGGCGGTGCGGGCCAGCAGCGTCGTGCGGTTGTTCATCGACAGCGGCGTGGCGGAGAAACGCCTGACGGCAGTCGGGTATGGACCTACCCGGCCGATGGGATCGAACGACACCGCTGACGGCAGGCTGCGCAACCGGCGTGTGTCGGTCATGATTCTGTCGGGTCTTCCGGAAGAAGTGACCGAGTTGCCGGTGATGTAGTTCGACACACTGGGAGCGCAACGCAGTCGAATTGTTCGGCGAGCTTGTGCTTGCGACAATCGAAGCGTATGCCGCCCGAACTATACGGGTAGTGCCCCCGACGGACTTGATTGCCGGTCGAGCGCCGATTATTCCTGGTATTCCTCGACAACCTTTATCGAAGTAGTGCCCTCTTATACACACCCCCGTACGTTCCGGGACCTAACTGCGTCCTGTGCTGCAGATGGAATCACGCAATCCGTGGGCGTCGCCAAAATCGGGTCGCGAACCTCGTCCCGCACCAGATGCAGCTTCATCTTCCCATCATGCAAAAAGTGGTTGATCGCGTCCTGACTCATATCGTCTGCGCGATCGGCAAAATGCGTCAGCGTAGGCTTGATCGGACCTGCCGATAAATATTGGTGGCAATCAGGTTAAGTTGGGCGTTCAGTCAGGGCCGGAACCATACCCACATGCTCTCCGTTTTTTGTTCGCATCGCTAAATCTTCCCCTTTTTCGCTTTTTGGCTAAGCCCAATAAAGATCACTCAATTGCCGGGGGCAGGCAGTTGCGCTGGTTTTAAAAGTATCAGAGGAGATGCAAGTCCGTGGCTGGAACTGATACGCGAGAGACAACCACACAATAGAACAGCGCCTTGGATCCAAGGAAAAGCAGTGTCATATCCGATCATTTCTTATTAGTCGAGGATAAAATGGTAGCGCCGTTAAATAATCCCCCCGCCCAAAATACGCCTTATTTCCCTCCCTACGCCCCTGCCACGCTTTCCCCCTCGAACACTGGGCAGCCAAGTCCTTCGCAATCAGGCGACCCGAACACGCTTGGACAGGGCTTTGATCAGACTTCCAGCTTTTTTGGACAGATTCTCGGAATGATGATGGGGCCGGATAAAGCAAAAGAGTTTGTTGCAAACTTACAAACTTTTATGAACGGCGGCGGTTGGCCGTCACCTTTCCCAACTACACAGCCGGGCGCGCCAACACAGCCGGGCGCGCCAACACAGCCGGGCGCGCCTACACAGCCGGGCACGCCTACACAGCCGGGCACGCCTACACAGCCGCCACGTACTGCGCTGGGTGACAAGACCTTCCATTCCTCAAATGTGCTCTATGGCGACCAGCAACTCTGGGCCCGTGACTATGCGAAGGATGGTTATGGTCTTTCGTACGAAGAACTGGATAAGGTCATCAACGACACAAGCCTGAGCCAGGAGACCAGGGACGCCGCCAAACATCTGAAAGAAAACAAATCGGAATTTGACAAGATAGATAAATCCGGGGCATGGGTTGGCGACCAAAGTGACGGCATCATCTCCAGGGGGCAGCTTAAGGCTTTCTCCAAAGGGACGGATATGTTTGCGGTCTCCGACGATCACGACAAGCACTACAGCGGGACGTTGAATGACCCTGCCAACGGTGTTGCCGATCGGCCGAGAACGCTTGAGGAGTTCAAGAAAATGGCTCAGGATCCGAACCTGAACGAAGATGTTCGGATGTCGGCGCAGTACTTTGTCAATAATCCGAACCAGATCGACAAGGTATATGGCTCTAGCCAAAGCTCCGGTTCGCCTACTGGAGGCACGGCCCCATCCCGTACCGAGCGTACGCACAGCCTTACCATCCTCGGCGATCCCAACGACGCAAACACGCAAAAGGCCGGCAAGCAGCTGTTGGAGGACCCCAAGGTGGAGCTTGGAACACTGTCGAAAGAAGACTTGCAGGAAATCGCGAATGACGCCAGCTATTCGGAAGATACACGTAAGTCGGCGCAATATCTGGTGGACAATCCAGGCGAATTCTCCAAGCTGGACCGTGGTACCGGCAATACCCCTGACGGCTACATTACCAAGAGCGAAATTCGGGGCTATTTCGTCAATGATCCAACCGTCGACAATAATGTTTACAGGGCATCGAGTACGTTGACCAACGACCCTGAGGTCACTAGCGATTTAATGTCGGAAGAAGAATTGAGGAAAATTGTAGGCAATAACGATTACGACAAGAAAACACGGGATGCCGCGCAGTTCTTCCTCGATAATCCGCATGCATACAAGCAGGCGGACCTCAACGCGAATGGCTACCTGAGCAAGGAAGAAATGGGCAAGTTCCTCGGCTCGACCGACAAGCCGGTAACCGACCCTGCTACTCCAGCAAACACCAGGACTGCGCTGACGTCGCTGCAGAACCACAGCGGGCTGCAGAAACCCTTTAACATGGACGACCTGAAGGATATTGCCGCCGACGAAACACAGACTGCGGATATTCGAAAGCATGCCCAATACTTTATCGATCATCGGGAAGAATTCCACGCGGTCGACAAGGCGGGCACGGGCAGCAATGACGGCTCGATCACTGCTGAGGATATGACCAAGTATCTGGAGCAGAACAACACCGATGCACTAGCGCAGAGCAACGCCAGCACGCTGCTGAACGATCCGGTCCTCAAAGACCAGATCGATAAGGGGATGTCGCTGGATGATCTCGACAAGATTTCAAAGGATACCAGCAAGTACAATGAGGCTACCCGGAATGCCGCGAAATTCTTCGTCGATAATCCGAACAGTTTTGACACAGTAAGCGGTTCCGCTACCGACGGCAAGGCCGACCAGAACATCAGCAGGCAAGACCTAGAGAAATTTGTCGCGGGAAGGGAGATTACTCCCGCAAGCCCGGAAGAGACCAACAAGCAGATTACCCAGCTGATCAACGACACGGCTGTTACGTTCCCTCTCACAGAGGCTGAACTGCAGAAGATTGCCGACGATACCGGTGATAAATACTCCGATGAAACCAAGAAGGCGGCACATTACTTCATTGATAATAAAGCTGAATTCGATGTCATAGACGGTCAGGACGGGACCAAGAACGGCAGCATCAGCAAGGAAGAGGCGCTAAAGGCTACAACGTCGGGAATGCCGGCGAATGATGAGAATACGAAAAACATGGCGGATAGACTGTTTAACGATACAGATATCATGCTGCCGCTCAAGCACGAGGAGCTTGCGGGGATCATGAATGATCCGAAGCACATGCCGGAAGTCCGTGAGGCGGCAAGATACTTCCACGAGCATAAGGATGAATACGATAAGGTGGTAAAGAGCAGACCAGGTTTCGCTCCGATAGAAGGCGTCAGTGTCCTTGAGCGCAATGACGGTAACCTCAATGCGTCAATAGATGCTCTTGTCAGTGCTCACCTGAGGGGGGAAATCTACGGTAAGGATGGCAAGATATCGGATGCGCATCGGCATCTGACTCGTGACGACTGGCTGGGAATCGCAAACAACTCGCAGAACAGCAAGGAAGTTCGGGAGGCAGCGTACTATTTCTTCCAGAACCCAAACGATACCCCAATGCACGAGAATCAAGATACCAAGATAAAATCATGCATCATGGGTATGCAGGATCACGTCTATTACCGAGACATCAAGGGCCCGGAGTGGGCTGCCAATCCGGGATGGCAAGCCGGGCGTGCCGCCAGACTGCACGAGTACATGCAGGAGAAACAAATGGGCTCTCTGAGTGCTGATGACCTCGTTAAGATATGGAGAGATCCGAAGCAGGATGTCGAAACGCGCAGGGCTGCATATCATCTCTACGGTCTCATGACGTCTCATCCGGATTATTATGGTGGTGCACTTACGGAATGGGGACTGTGGCGGATGTCGCAAGGAAAGTCGTATAACAAGTAGAAGAAACAACGGTGATGCATCCGGACAGTGGGGAAGTCACATCTCAAGCAGCGGACGAACCCATTCGGAAGGACTGATAGATTGATCTGTGTGATGATGTAATCTGCAGCACATCAGCCCCCGGTTTTTCCGGGGGCTTTTTTATGTACCCGTCGGCAGAATCCAGAGGCCGGTTCCGGTTCAGGAAGCTTGCCAAGCCTTTGTCATAGCCCGTTTTCCGTGATTCTGAAGGTACGCAAGCCGTACAATTTTCGCGTGGTCATTTTGCCCTGTTCGTTCATACCTTTTGCGACTCCGCTGGAGAACTGCTTCTTTACTACTGCGCACGCATCCCGTTCTGGTGCGAACGCGTGAGCCATCGTCGACAGCGTGGCGCCGTCCCCGCACCATGCAGCAGACTTTAAGAATCACGGCTTCAAGTGCTGCCGTATCGGACTGTGTTGCGCTCGGCCCTGCAGTGAATAAAGCCTCAGTCGCCGTGCAACGCATTACGTGCCGGTTCAGGGGGAACGATTACCTTCCTCGGCGTAATCAATACCCGCGTCAAGACGCTTCGATAGGGTGGCCTTGCGTGGGGTAAACGGAAACGGCTTGCAAGCGCATGTTCGCAAACCGTTGTCCATTGAATGCAGATTGGAGCCGAAACTTGCGGTACGGTGATCGCCGAATGACCACGGATCAGTGAAAGCTGTTCGGGCCGAGCTTCAAGGGATCGCCGGGTACATTTGCCGCCACCATGCGCCTGGCGACGCCATTGATGGTGGCTTCGAACGCGTGAAAGGTATCGATCGGACTCGCATCACCAGCGCTTTGCCGGGACAGTTTAGCCAATGCTTCGTTCGAGATGAAGCAATCGCGGTTTATCGAGTCGACGCGAACCGTAAAGGCGACGCCATCGTTGGTTAATTGCGGTTCCGCCAATGTGTGTGTCATGTCATGCTCCAGAATAGTACGAGGAAAAGGCAGGCTCGAAAGCGAATGCCGTCTTCAAGAGTGCGCTCTGGTTGGCGTATTGGCAAGTCGAATCACGTTTGCCGGCATGCAAATTCACGCCGGCATGAGAAATGTCATGCGGATTCATTGACCGTACAGCAGAAACGGTAGCGGGGCAGGTCGCGGCTTGCGACCGGGATGATGAACGAGGCGAGCTTAGCCGACGACGAGGCTTCGCGTGGTGCTTCTCGTGGTGGCTTGTCCGTCCGGACCGTAGAATCCACCACCCTGGGGGCTGCCTTGAAGAACTTTGAGTGCGCTTTGATTACGCGCCAGATATTTGCCGATCAGCAAGCCGTTGACGCGGTTTTTTTCCCTGGCGGTTTCGATAAGCGAAAGCAGGGCTTTCCACATACGTCCGGCTGAGGGGCTGGACGCCGGGCTGCCAATCCAGTTTTGCATGCCTGATTCATTCGGCGCCAATCCGGCACTGGCGAGCGACTGGTGACGACGCTTTGCCAGTTCGGTCATTTCGCCGACGAGAGCGGCTTTCTTCTGGGTGAGACCGGCAAGCGATTCGGTTTCGGCATTCAGCAGGCAAGCCTGTTCCTCGTCGAGGATCTGAAGCAGGCTGGTCGCTGCCTGGTGTTCTTCCTGGAGAGTATCCGCCGGACTGGTGCCGAGTGCTTGCATGGGATGCCTTATTTGCGTGAGCGGAGCAGGTCGTTGACGGTATCGAGCAAGCCGTTGGCGACATTTTCCGGGTCGACCTTGAAGGTGCCGTTGGCGATGGCTGCCTTGATTTCTTCGATCTTGGCGACGTCCATGACGCCTGTGCTGGAGTTCTGGGCGGCGAGGGCGCGTGCCTGTGAGGAAAGCTGCACGCTGTCGGATGCCGGCGGGGCGGCGCTTTCCGTCCTGGCCGCGGCTTTTCCCGGTTTGGCCTGGGTCGGGCCGACGCCGGCTCGGTCTGTTTTCTTGATCGAATCGTCAATTTTCACGGCATTTTCCTTCAATGTTTAACGGCGTTGCGCCAATTGTCACTACCTATAACGACGCAATCACCGGAAACTTTAGCACTGAATGTGCGGTGTTCACCAATCAAGTGCTTCAATATGTAACTTCAACCACACCGCCGGCTTTGGCCACACCGCTGATGACCTGCCCGGAAGCGGTTCTGGCCTGAACTATCTGGCCTTCGGCGCCATTTCCCAGCGCACGCGCCTCGGCCGAGACACTGAATCCCGGCCCGGCGGATATCACTTTTACAACTTGCCCTTGTTGCACCGCCTGCTGGGCGCGCAACGCATCCTGGCGTAGCGGCGTGCCTGCGCCGAGCGACACGGTCAGCGTTCGACCGACGGCCTGGGCGGGATCGGTGATGATCCCGGGCGGCAGCGCGGTAAGGTCGCCCTGCTGCTTGATCAAATCATTCTGTCCGATGCTTTGGCCCTGCCGGAGCGGCGCCGCTGTCGCAAAGTAATCGCCCGTCACGCGCACGTGGGCTTGCATATAAATAGTCCACGGCGACGGCGCGTTGCAACGCATGCCGATGGTGGTTTTCCCCCAAACCCGGCCGCCGGGCGGCAGGAACGGTTCCAGCGCGGCGCAGGCGGCGAGGTTGAGGCGGTTGTCGGCGGGCGTGACCGTGATGTCGATCTTGCCGGGCAATCCGGTCGTCTGGACCTTGAGGAAATGCTCGGCCGCGATCTTGAGCATGCCGGCATCCTGGCGCAACGCCGCTTGCGGATCGGCCTGTACCGGCATGGCGGCGGCAATCAGGACCGGAAGAAGTACCAGCGGCAGTTTGACGGATGTTTTCATGACGGGGGCCATATTGAACATGGTGCCCATCCTATCCGGCGGATCGGGATTCAAAGCGGTAAATAGCGGCGGATTTCGGATGCTTATCATCCGATCAAGCCGACAGAACGCTCCGTATGATCGACGCTACACAAATCCATTATCGGCTCGGAATGCGGTTTCTTGAGCAGGGATTGAGCTGAAATTCAGGAGGTTGCGATGATCGGAAAACTGGACCAGGCGCTGCACTTTCACCAGACGGTGCTGAGCCTGCGCGCGCAACGGCAGCAAATGCTGGCGTCAAATATCGCGAATGCCGATACGCCCAACTACAAGGCGCGGGATATCGATTTTAACAGCGCATTGAAGCAGGCTCTCGGTCAGGGCAGTCAGGCAAGCCAGGCCGTGCAGCCGGCGCCGATGGCGAAGACCGCGGCAGCCCACCTCGGCGGCACCAATCTTCATCTGAGCAGCGGCGGCGCCGCGCTCATGTATCGGACCGTCCAGCAAGGCAGCGTGGACGGCAATACGGTGGACATGGATGTGGAACGCAACCAGTTTGCCGACAATGCACTGCGCTACGAGGCTGGCATCACGCTGATGGGCGCGCAGATCAAAGGTCTGCTGACCGCTATCCAGGGGCAATAACCATGTCGCTATTCAATATATTCAATGTCGCCGGGTCCGCCATGAGTGCGCAGGGGCAGCGTCTCAACGTCGTTGCCAGCAATATCGCCAACGCCGACAGCGCAACGAGCTCCACCGGGCAGACCTACCGCGCCAAGCAGGTCGTGTTCAGCGCGGTGATGGCGGGACAGCAGGCATCCGGCGTGAAGGTCGCGCAGGTCGTGGAAGACCAGTCGCCGCTCAAGATGGTGCATAACCCTTCGCATCCGCAGGCGGACGAGAAAGGGTATGTCGCGATGCCGAACGTGAACGTGGTGGAGGAGATGGTGAACATGATTTCCGCCTCGCGTTCGTACCAGACCAATGTGGAAACCATGAACGCGGCGAAAACCATGTTGATGAAAACCCTGACCCTGGGTCAATGAACAAGGATAGGCGATGAGCACCGTACAGAGCACGACAGGACCATCCGCTGAATTGCTGGCGGCAATGAATCCGGGAAAGAAGGAAGCCAAAAGCACCGCCGCCGCAGCCGAGGACAAGTTTCTCACCCTGCTGGTGACGCAGATGCGCAATCAGGACCCGCTCAACCCGCTCGACAATGCGCAGGTGACGAGCCAGCTGGCGCAGTTGTCGACCGTGACCGGCATCGACAAGGTCAATGCGACGCTGGAGGCGCTGCAGGGCAGCATGCAGTCGAACCAGTCGCTGCAGGCCGCCAGCATGATCGGCCGCGGCGTGCTCGCACCCGGCTCGACGCTCCAGCTCAGCGAAGGCAAGGCATTCCTCGGCGTGGAGCTGGCCGAATCGGCCGACAACGTCCGGGTCACGATCCGCGACGGCTCCGGCAATCCGGTGCGCAACATCGACCTCGGCGGCAACGACGCAGGCATGCTGCCGCTGCAATGGGATGGCAAGACCGATAGCGGCGAGGACGCCGCCAGCGGCAAGTACACCTTCGACATCACCGCCAAGCGCGCCGGCAAGGCGGTGGAAGCAACCGCTCTTGCATTCGGCGATGTGGCAAGCGTCGCATCCGGAGCGCAGGGCGTGAAGCTCAACGTACTCGGCATCGGCGAGGTGAAGCTCGCCGACATCCGCCAGATCCTTTGAAACACCCCGCGCAATATAAATAGACAGGTCGCGCCGGTCCAGGCGCAGCGGCATGCACAACTAGGAGAAGCAAGATGAGTTTTCAACAAGGCTTGAGCGGTTTGAACGCCGCGTCCAAAACGCTGGAATCGATCGGCAACAACATCGCCAACGCAAACACCGTGGGATTCAAGGCCGGCCAGGTGCAGTTCGCCGACGTCTACGCCAACTCGCTCTCCGGCGCGGGCGGCGGCGGCGCGACCGGTATCGGTACCAAGGTGTCGCAGGTCGCGCAGCAGTTCACGCAGGGGAACATTACCGCATCGGCGAACCCGCTGGACATCGCCATCAACGGCGGCGGCTTCTTCCGGATGAGCAATAACGGTGCGATTTCCTATGCCCGCAACGGCCAGTTCCAGCTCAGCAAGGACGGCTTCATCACCAATGCCTCCGGAGCTCGCCTCACCGGCTTCGCGGTCGATGCCAACGGCAGGCTGGCAACCGGCGCGCCGGTGGAACTGCAGATTTCCAATGCCGACCTGACGCCGAAAACCACCACCGGCGTGCAGAGCCAGCTCAATCTCGATTCGACGAAAACGGCGATCGCCGCTGCGTTCAACAAGGACCTGCCGGCCACCTATCACAATGCCACCTCGGTGAACGTCTACGACGGACTGGGAAATGCACATACGCTGCAGACTTTTTACGTAAAAACCGGCCCCAATGCGTGGACGGTGTACGGCGCGTTCGATGACGGCGTGGCGGTGCAGCAGCTTGCCGCACCGATCGGCAACATCACGTTCAACGGCAGCGGCGCCATCGCGACACCGGCGCCGCCGGCTCCGGCTGCATTCACCGTCACCCTGACGCCAGCCGCAAGCACCGGCGCTGCAGCGTTTCCGGTAACGCTGGACCTATCGGGGACGACCCAGTTCGGCTCCGCGTTCAGCGTCAACACGCTTACCCAGGACGGCTACACATCGGGCCGGCTGTCCGGTTTCAATACCGATGGCAACGGCATCATCACCGGCCGCTATACCAACGGCAAGACCGCGGTCCTCGGCCAGGTTGTACTCGCCAACTTCACCAACCCGAACGGCTTGCAGCCCTTGGGCAATAACGCATGGGCCGAGTCCGCGGCATCCGGCCAGCCGCTGGTGAGCACGCCGAATTCCGGCAACCTCGGCGTGTTGCAATCTTCCGCCGTGGAGGATTCCAATACCGACCTGACGGCGGAACTGGTCACCATGATCACCGCGCAGCGGGTGTATCAGGCCAATGCACAGACCATCAAGACGCAGGACCAGATCCTGCAGACGCTGGTGAACCTGAAATAACGATGACACGGATTCCGGCGTGACCTGAGGTTGCGCCGGGCCGAACCGGGAGAAGACGATGGATCGCCTGATCTACACCGCCATGACCGGCGCCAAGCATATTCTCGAGCAGCAGGCCAATACGTCGCACAACCTGGCCAATGCGGCCACCACGGGCTTTCGCGCCCAGTTCGACGCATTTCGGGCGGTGGAAGTCAACGGGCCGGGCATGCCGACCCGCACCTTCGTGGTCGATTCCACCGTCGGCACCGACTTTTCCGCCGGACCGATCCAGCAGACGGGGCGCGACCTCGATGTGGCGGTGCAAGGGAAGGGCTGGATCGCGGTGCAACTCGAAGACGGCACTGAAGCCTATACCCGCAACGGCAGCCTGAAGCTGAGCGAAAACGGCGTGCTGCAGACGCAGTCCGGCCTCAATATCCTCGGCGACGGCGGGCCGATCAGCATACCGCCGGATGTGAATATCACCATCGCCAAGGATGGCACCGTCAGCGCGATGGCCAACGACTTCAAGCCCGGCCCGTCCAACGTGCTGGGCAGGATCAAGCTGGTGAATCCGCCCGAGGACACCATCGTGCGCGGCGATGATGGCCTGTTCCGCGTGCGGGGCGGAGAGCCCGCCGACGCAGATCCCGGCGTGGCGCTCGTCGGCGGTTCGCTGGAAGGCAGCAACGTCAATGTCGTCGATGCGATGGTCAACATGATCAGCCTCGCGCGGCAGTTCGAAATGCAGATGAATTTACTGAAGAACGCCGAGAGCAACGATGCGAAAGCAGCGCAGCTCCTCGCTTTGAGCTGACGGCTGACGCACGATAATCGAACTCAGGCTTAACGGACCTGATTGGTTGATGCTTTCGGCCGATGCATTCGGTCCATGCAGGAAAACGACAAGATTTACCGGAGAACGCAATGATTCGATCGCTATGGATTTCCAAGACCGGCCTGGATGCGCAGCAGACGCAGATGGATGTCATTTCCAATAACCTGGCCAACGTCAGCACCAGCGGCTTCAAGCGTTCACGGGCGGTATTCGAGGATCTGCTGTACCAGACGATGCGCCAGCCTGGCGCGCAATCTTCGCAGCAGACGCAGCTGCCGAGCGGTTTGCAGGTCGGTACCGGTGTGCGTCCCGTGGCGACCGAGCGCATTTTTACCCAGGGCAACCTGCAGCAGACCGGCAATGACAAGGACATGGCCATTCAGGGCGCCGGCTTTTTCCAGGTTTTGCTGCCCGACGGCACGACTGCTTATACCCGGGACGGCGCATTCCAGATCGACAGCCAGGGACAACTCGTCACGTCGAGCGGCTTTCCGGTGCAGCCGGCGATCACCATCCCGGCCAATTCCCTGAGCGTGACCGTAGGTCGTGACGGCACGGTGTCAGTCACCCAGCAGGGAAGCGCTGCCGCAACGCAGGTCGGCACCATCCAGCTTGCTACCTTCGTCAATCCAGCCGGCCTGGAAGCAAAAGGCGAAAACCTCTACGTCGAAACCACCGCCTCGGGCTCACCCAACAGCAACACGCCCGGCACGAACGGCGCGGGTTTGCTTTCACAGGGCTATGTCGAAACCTCGAACGTGAATGTCGTCGAAGAACTGGTCAACATGATCCAGACGCAGCGCGCCTATGAAATCAACAGCAAGGCCGTGCAGACGTCGGACCAGATGCTGCAGCGCTTGTCGCAGCTCTGATTTGCCGAAGCAATCATGAAGCGCATCCTCCTGTTCGCAATTGCTGCCGGCGTGATGGGTTGCACAACGGTGCCGGACTCCATCGTGCAGCCGCCGCGTGCGGCCCAGTCCGCGCATGCCGCCATGAGCGCGCCGGCCAACGGCGCAATATTTCAGTCAGCATCGTACCGCCCGATGTTCGAGGATCGCCGCGCGCGCCATGTCGGCGACATCCTGACCATCGCCATCACGGAGCGGACCAGCGCCGGCAAGTCGGCGGCAAACTCGGCCAGCAAGGCGGGCAGCGTCTCGGCCTCCGTAGGACGGCTATTCGGCATTCCGGGTTCCACATTGGCCGATCTCGGGGCGGCAGCCGAGTCCTCGAACAAATTCGAAGAGAAGGGCGCGTCCAGCTCGGCCAACAATTTCACCGGAACCATCACCGTCACCGTGATCGACGTACTGCCGAACGGACACCTGCTCGTCAGTGGCGAGAAGCAGATTGCATTCGACAAGGGTGTGGAATACGTGCGGCTGTCCGGCGTGGTGAATCCCGACACGGTCGCCGCCGGGAATGTGGTGCCCTCCACTCAGGTGGCGGATGCGCGCATCGAATACCGCACCAACACCCGCCTTGATACGGCGGAAGTGGCATCGCAGATGGTGCGGTTCTTCCTCAGCCTCATGCCGCTTTAACGTCGGGGCTCGCCATGAATATCCGTATGCCGACTTTCGTCAACACCTGTTCCGCTCTGTTGCTGGCGTTCTGTGCCTGTCTTCCTGCGGCGCATGCGGAACGCCTGAAGGATCTCGCCAGCATTCAGGGAGTGCGGCAGAACCAGTTGATGGGATATGGCCTGGTGGTCGGTCTCGACGGCAGCGGCGACCAGACGACGCAAACGCCGTTCACGGTGCAAAGCGTCGTCAGCATGCTGCAAAACATGGGCGTGAACCTGCCGCCCGGCACCAGCCTGCAACTGAAGAATGTTGCGGCGGTCGTGGTCACGACCTCGCTGCCGCCGTTCGCTCAGCCTGGCCAGTTGCTCGATGTGACGGTATCGTCGATGGGCAACGCGAAGAGCCTGCGCGGCGGCACGTTGCTCATGACGCCGCTCAAGGGGGCGGACGGACAGATTTACGGCATCGCGCAAGGCAATGTGCTGGTCGGCGGCGTCGGTGCGGCGGCCAGTGGCAGCAAGGCGCAGATCAATCATCTGAGCGTAGGCCGCATTTCCGGCGGTGCGACGGTGGAACGCGCCGTTCCGACGAGCCTCGGCCAGGGCGATGCCATCCATCTCGAACTCAACGATGCCGACTTCTCGACAGCCAGCCGGGTAGTTGAGGCGATTAACCAGCGCTTCGGACCGGAGACCGCCGCGGCGCGCGACGGCCGCGTGATTCGTGTCCGTGCGCCGCTCGGCAGCGACGAGCGGGTCGCTTTCCTCGGTGCGCTGGAAAGCCTGAACGTGACGCCGGCGCAAATGGTTGCCAAGGTGATCCTGAATGCGCGCACCGGTTCGGTGGTGATGAACCAGGCGGTCACGCTGGAAAGCTGCGCCGTCTCGCACGGCAACCTGTCGGTCGTGATCAATACCGATCCGGTGATCAGCCAGCCGGCGCCGTTCTCCGGCGGGCAGACGGTGGTGACGCAGACCTCGCAGATCGATATCAAGAAAGAGCCCGGGCAAGTGCTGCTGCTCAAGGGTGGCACATCGCTGGCGGAAGTGGTCAAGGCACTGAACGCGATCGGCGCAACGCCGCAGGACTTGCTGGCGATCCTGCAGGCGATGAAGGCGGCAGGGTCGCTGCGGGCGGAGTTGGAGATTATTTGATTTGAAATACGACTCCATGACGGTTCCCTCCCCCTCGCAGGGGGAGGGGTAGGGTGGGATAGTGAGGTTGAACGTTCGCATGCAGCTATCAACCTCGCCACCCCCATCCCAGCCTTCCCCCTGAGAGGGGGAAGGAGCCGGCCGGAGCGACATTGAAACCGTACAACCCATGATCAACCCCACCGACGCATCCGCAAGACTGGCCATCGACGTAAAAGACGCAGGCGCATTGCGCCAGGCTGCGCGCGACAACTCCCCGGAGGCATTGAAGGCCACCGCCAAGCAGTTCGAAGCACTGTTCATGAACATGGTCCTGAAAAGCATGCGCGAAGCGACGCCGCAGGAAGGCATGTTCGACAGCCAGCAAAGCAAGATGTACACCTCGATGCTGGACCAGCAACTGAGCCAGACCATGGCCTCGCGCGGGATTGGACTGGCCGACGTGCTGATCCGGCAGTTGTCGAGCGTGGTGAATACCCGCATGGCGGACGAGCAGGGCGGATTGCCGGAAGGTCCGGCGCCCATGAACGTCGGGCCGTCCGTGTCCGAACGGGTAACACCGGTCGATAAGGCGGTGCAGACGACGCCGTCCATGGCGGTGGACAGCGCCCGATCGAACCCGTCCAGGCCGGCGCATGTGCGGGAATTCCAGGAACGGCTGGGGGCGCATGCCGATGAAGCCAGCCGTGCCACCGGCATTCCGGCGAAGTTCATGCTCGGCCAGGCGGCGCTGGAAAGCGGCTGGGGCAAGCGTGAGATACGCGCCGCCGATGGAACGACCAGCCACAACCTGTTCGGCATCAAAGCGACGGGCGGCTGGAACGGACGGGTGGTGGAAACCGCCACGACGGAATACGTCAACGGCGTGCCGCAGACCAAAATAGAGAAATTTCGCGCCTATGATTCCTACGCCGACGCCTTCCGCGATTACGCCAGGCTTCTGAAGAATAATCCGCGGTATGAAAAAGTATTGGCCAACGCCACCGATGTCGCCGGCTTCGCCCAAGGCCTGCAGAAGGCGGGTTATGCAACCGATCCGAACTATGCGGCCAAGCTGACGCGCATTATCAATCATTCATTGTCGGCTTGATAAGAGATGGGCGCGCAGGACCGCGACGTTGTGCGGATTCAAGTTTTCCCGCCGGCTGCCGTTGATGAAGTTATCGCACGAAAGAAGACGACAATATGGGCTCAGGAATCCTTGGTGTAGGGCAAAGCGGTATCGCGGCTGCCCAGGCAGGGCTGGTCACCACCGGCCACAATATTGCTAATGCATCCACCCCCGGTTATACCCGGCAGGTGGTGGTCCAGACTTCCGCCGGATCGCAGGATACCGGTTTCGGCTTCATCGGCAAGGGCACGCAGGTGTCCGATGTCAAACGTGTCTTCAGCGAGTTCCTGAACACCCAGGTCATGACGTCGCAGAGCTCGAAGTATCAGCTCGATACCTATTACGCGCAGATCAGCCGCATCAATAACCAGTTCGCCGACTCGACCTCGGGCCTGTCGCCGGTCCTGCAGGATTTTTTCAAGGGCGTGCAGGACATGGCGGCCAACCCGTCGTCGACCGCCGCACGCCAGACCGCGCTGTCGTCCGCCGAAACCTTGGCGGCCCGCTTCCAGGGACTCTCCAATCAGTTGAAGGAAGTCGAAGCAAGCGTGCGCGGCCAGATCGGCAACAGCGTCGACACCATCAATGTCTATACGAAACAGATCGCCAAGCTCAACGATGCCATTGAAAAAGCGCAGGGCCAGTCCGACGGCCGCCCGTCGAACGACCTGCTGGACCAGCGCGACTATGCCATCTCCGAGCTGAGCAAGGAAATCAAGACCACCGTCGTCAAACAGGGCAACACCTATAACGTCTTCATCGGCAACGGCCAGCCGGTCGTCGTTGGCACGAAAACCTATGACCTGGTATCCACCACTTCGGCGGCCGATCCGAGCCGCACGGCGGTCGGCTACGTCTCCAACGGCGAGGTGATCGAGCTGGCTGACAGCCACCTGAACGGCGGTAAGCTCGGCGGACTGCTGGAATTCCGCTCAAAGGCACTGGATCTGGCGCAGAATTCGCTCGGCCGCATCGCCACCGGGCTGGCCATGACCTTCAATGCCCAGCACGCCCTCGGCCAGGATCAGACCGGCGCGCTCGGCGGAAGCTTTTTCAAGGTCGGAGCGCCCGACGTGCGCGCCGGCGTGGGCAATACGGGTAATGCGGTGGTCGGCGCTACAGTCACCGATGCAAACGCCCTGACCACCAGCGACTATCGCTTGCAGTACACCGGCGGCAATTACGTGGTGACCCGTCTTTCCGACAACGCAGTGCGCTATACGAACGCGGCGTTCCCGGCCGGGGCTGTTGATGGCATCAATTTCAATATCGCCTCCGGCACGATCGCGGCAGGCGACGAATATGTCATCAAGCCGACGGCTAACGCCGCCGGAGGATTCGGCGTGACGATCAACGATGTATCGAAGATTGCCGCCGCCGCTCCGATCCGTACGACGGCGCCGCTGACGAACACCGGCACCGGCACGATCAGCGCCGGCACGGTCAACGGTCCGCCACCCACCAACGCCAACCTGCAGCAACCGGTCACCATCACCTTCACGTCGGCGACAACCTTTAATGTCACCGGGACAGGGACAGGCAATCCGGTCGGCGTCGCGTACACGCCGGGCGGCAACATCACCTACAACGGCTGGACGGTACAGCTCAGCGGCGCTCCCGCCAACGGCGATACCTTTACCATCGGGCCGAATACCAACGGCACGGGCGACAACCGCAATGCGCTGCTCCTGGCGGCGCAGCAGACCGCCAACACGCTGGGGAACGGAACCGCAAGCTACCAGGGGGCGTATGCGCAGCTGGTCAGCCAGGTCGGAAACAAAACGCGCGAAGTGGAAGTCACGGGCAAGGCGGAGAGCAAGTTCCTGGCGCAGGCAGTGGCGCAGCAGCAGGCGGAGTCGGGCGTGAATCTGGACGAGGAAGCGGCCAATCTCATGCGCTACCAGCAGGCTTATCAGGCGGCGGCGAAAGTGATGCAGACAGCCGGCGAGCTGTTCGACCTGCTGCTGACAATGGGCAATTAAGCGGTCCGTAAGTAAATAAGGAATTCAGATCATGCGCATCAGCACCAACATGATGTTCGAAAGCGGCTCCACCCGCCTCAGCGAGATGCAAACCAGTCTCGCCAAGGTGCAGGACCAGATTTCGACCGGCCGCCGCATACTGACACCGGCCGACGACCCGGTCGCGGCGGCGCAGGCACTGGTGGTATCGCAGTCGAAAGCAGCCAACGAACAGTTGGCGACCAACCGGCAGAACGCCACCGCATCGCTGTCGCTGGAGGAAAGCGTGCTCCAGGGCGTGACCGCCTTGCTGCAGGATGTGAAAACGCTGGTGGTCCAGGCCGGCAACCCGGCGCTCGACGCGAAACAGCGCCAGTTCATCGCAACCGAACTTGTCGGCATCCGCGACGAGATGCTCAGCCTCGCGAACAGCCGCGACGGCGCCGGCAACTACCTTTTTTCGGGTTTTCAGACCAATGTGCAGCCCTTCGCGCAGACCGCGACCGGCGCGCAGTACAACGGCGATCAGGGGCAGCGGTTGGCGCAGGTCGGGACGGCCCGGCAAATGCCGGTCAGCGACACCGGCGCGGCGATTTTCGAAACCGCCAAAACCGGAAACGGCACCTTCGTTACCGGTGCCAATCCGCTCAACACCGGAACCGGCGTCGCATCGACCGGGTCGATCGCGAATGCCGCCGCGCTCACCGGCAACAACTACAGCGTCACCTTCACCGCCGCTCCCGGAACCCAGACCACCTACACCGTCGTCAATACCACCACCGGCGCGACGCTGTCGGCGGCCAATCCCTACACCAGCGGAGAAGCGATCACATTTGACGGCATCCAGTTCGACATCAAGGGCAGTCCGGCCAACGGCGACCAGTTCACTGTGCGCCCGAGCGGCAACCAAAGTGTCTTCGCCAGCCTTACCGAGCTAGTCAATCTGCTCAATGCGCCGGTCAACAGTCCGGCGGACCAGGCACGGCTGTCAATGGGGTTGGCGGCGGCAAACAACAACGCCGGCAATGCGCTTGACAATGTGTTAACGGTCCGGGCTTCGGTCGGCATCCGTTTGAAGGAGATGGAAAACCTTGACAGCCAGGGCGAGGATGTCGGACTTCAATATGCGCAGCAGCTGGAGGAATTGCAGGGGCTGGACTACACCAAGGCCATCACCGAGCTGTCGAAGCAGAAGATCATGCTCGAGGCGGCCCAGCAATCGTTCGTAAAAACCTCCAGTCTGTCGCTTTTCAAGTTAATCTGACCCTGCTGACAGCGCGATAGTCCCGAAAAAAGGTGGTTGGTATTTTCATCTTGCCGGCAGGCAGGTAGACTCTTCCCGTTTGTCCGCAAGGACCCATCGGGAATTTCAATGCCTGCTTCGCCACTTTCGTCCACTGTCCTGTCCGCCTGTGCCGCTGTCGTCGGCGCATCCCTTCTGTCCGCCTGCGGCGGGCAGGATCTGTTCTTCAAAACACCGCCCCCCGCTGCCATCACCCTGACGGGCGCTGAAGGGCTGTACAGCGGCACCACCAACACCGGCCGTACGCTTACCGCGCTGGTACTGGAGGACGGTACCCACTACGTGTTCTACTCGGCGATCAACCAGCCGACCCTGATACGGGGCTTCCTGCAGGGCACGGGCGCGTCGCTGAATGGCAGCTATACGTCGTCGAATTCGCGTGATCTGAATATCGAAGGTCTCGGCGTGCTGGCAACCACCATCTCCGCCAGTTACGTGCAGAAAAGAACCTTCAACGGCAACTGGAATACGACCACCGCCAACCAGACCGCGACGTTCACCACCAATTACGATACCGCCTACGAATCCAAACCCGGACTGGACATCATCGCCGGCACCTACAACGGTTTTCTTGCGGAATCGACAGCCGTTGCCGGCGGACCCGTTACCAATCTGACCATATCCGCTACCGGCGCGATCACCATGACCAACGCGCCGTGCACCGGCACTGCGGCGGCACGTGCGAAGGGAAATCTCTACACGATCACCCTGTCCTGCAATACGCCGGCAGTGACGTTCACCGGGATTGGCCAGTACGACACCACGAGCCGCCGTCTGCTGATCGGCGCGATGCGCGAGGACCGGACCAACGGGCGGTTGTTCGCGGGCACGAAGCTGTAGGACATAGACGGGACATCGACCGGGGGAGGGTACGCTTCTCCTGGCTTTCTTTACGGGCTGGAACATGGACTAAAAATCAGCGGTCCATGATAAATCCGACATCGCTTACTGGATGTGCATCCAGTAGAATGACCTCGCCCGACGCCGGACGACCTCCTGCATCCGGCCGGGCTATCCGGATGTCATTCTTCGTCATGCCGCCACGTATTTCCGCTGTCGGACTGCTGCCCATGCTGAACCCGGCGAGCAGTTTCGTTTATCCCACCCATATCGACCGCGACAGCATCGACGCCTTGCCGTCGCGTCCCGGCATTTATATCTTTCGCGACGAAAACGACCGGCCCTTGTACATCGGCAAGAGCGTCAACATACGATCGCGGGTGCTTTCCCATCTGCGCACGCCGGAAGAGGCGCGCATGCTGGAGCAAAGCCGTTACGTCGAATTCCAGCGCACCGCAGGCGAAATCGGCGCGCTGCTGCTGGAGTCCAAGCTGATCAAGGACATGCAGCCGCTGCACAACAAGAAGCTGTTGCGGCGACGGGAGATGTGCACCCTGCGCCTGCAGCCCGGCCCGCGCGCTCTGGTGCCCGAAGTGGTGTTCGCGCGGGACCATGATTTTGCCCGCACCGAAGGATTGTTCGGCTTGTTTGCCACCCGCAGGGCGGCTGTGGAGCGGTTGCGGGAGATCGTGCTGGAACACCGACTATGCCCGGCACTGACCGGGCTCGAATCCGCAGTGCGCGGCCGGGCCTGCTTCGCGCACCAGATCGCCCGTTGCGCCGGCGCCTGCTGCGGCGCCGAATCGATGGAACTGCACGACGCCCGCCTGCTGGCGGCACTGCAGCACATGCGCGTGGTGGTATGGCCTTATCCCGGCGCGGTCGGCATCGAGGAAGAATGCGACGGCTGGCGGCAGACGCATATCGTCGACCACTGGTTCTACGTCGGCACGATCGACCACAAGAAGGGCGGCAGGCCGGTCAAGCGGCCGGCCAGG
>NZ_DASZBA010000081.1:0-3719 GCF_035944575.1 Noviherbaspirillum sp. | reverse complement strand
TTCAACCTGCCGTTTTCCTGCCGGAATCGCTTACCGGCATGGAATTGCTGGAAAACTTCAAAAACTCCGGCGTGCAGCTGGCGTTCATCGTTGACGAATATGGCGAAGTGCAGGGCATCGTCACATTGCAGGACGTCATGGAAGCGATTACAGGGGAGTTCAAGCCGCATCGTGCCGAAGACGCATGGGCGGTACAGCGTGACGATGGTTCCTGGCTGCTGGACGGACTGATTCCGGTGCCGGAATTGAAAGACCGCTTGAGCCTGAAGGAAGTGCCGGAGGAGGACCGGGGGCGCTACAACACTCTAAGCGGCATGGTGATGTTATTGCTGGGAAAGATTCCGCAAACGGCCGACACGTGCGAGTGGGAAGGGTGGCGCTTCGAGATCATCGATCTGGACGGCAAACGTATCGACAAGGTGCTTGCGACACCGCTTCCGCCGCAGCCGGACGATATCGAGGTGCCGGTGATCAGGGAGCTGGCATAAGCCCAAATAGGCCAATTCCGCGAGAGAATCCCGGCACGATGCTGCTAGGAAATATAGGACAAAGCCAAACCGGCTGCAGCGCATGCGGCTAGTAGTTTGATCGTGCCGACCTTGAAGCGGAAGAGGGCGATACACGCGCCGGCCGTAATGGCGATGGCGACAAAATCCCATTCCTGAAATGGCCTGGCCAGACGGAATACATGCTCCGCGAAGAACAGCGCCAGGCTAACGACGACGCCGACCACTGCCGCGGAAATGGCGGTCAGCGGCGCGGTCAGGCGGATATTGCCGCGCGTCGATTCGACCAGCGGACCACCTGCCAGAATGAAGACAAACGACGGAAGGAAAGTGAAAAAAGTCGCCACACAGGCGGCCGCGGCGCCGGCAATGAACAGTGCATCACCGCCGAACAACTGCTTGGTCCAGCCGCCGACAAATCCGACAAAGGCGACAATCATGATCAGCGGTCCCGGCGTAGTTTCGCCTAGCGCCAGGCCATCGATCATCTGGGCCGGCGTCAGCCATTGATAGGTTTCCACGCCGCCCTGATACACATAAGGCAGAACTGCGTACGCGCCACCGAAGGTCAGCATCGCCGCCTTGGTGAAAAACCATCCCATCTGGGACAAGGTCCCGCCAACGCCAAATTGCGATGCGATCACACCCCATGCAAGGACGCCGATCGCGATGCCGGTTACCGTCACCCAAACCAGCTTGGCCCAGGAGAAGCGGGCATGCTCCGGGGTCGGCGTGGCATCATCGATCAGTGCCGGTCCGAAAGAATGTTTCGCCGCCGCGGCATGTCCGCCGCCGGCCGCAAATCTTTCAGGGGCGACCCGCCCGCCGATCAACCCGATCAGCGCCGCGCAAATGACGATCACCGGAAACGGCACGCCCAGCCAGGCGATCGCCGCCAAGGCAGCAACCGCAATAGCGATCGTCCAGCCGTTTCTGAGCGTCCTTGAACCGATGCGCCATGCCGCCGCCAGCACGATCGCAACCACCGCCGGCTTGATGCCGTACAACACTGCCGCAACCGACCTGACGTCGCCAAACGCCAGATAAATCCACGACAGCGCGATCAAGATCAGAAGCGATGGCAGCACGAACAACGTACCGGCCACGATGCCGCCCCATGTGCGATGCATCAGCCAGCCGATGTATACAGCAAGCTGCGTCGCTTCCGGCCCCGGCAGGACCATGCAGTAATTGAGCGCGTGCAGAAAGCGGTGCTCGGATATCCAGCGCCGCTTCTCTACCAGGTCGGTATGCATCAGCGCGATCTGGCCGGCGGGCCCGCCGAAACTGATGAAGCCGAGTTTCAACCAATACCAGAATGCTTCGGACAAGGTAATCGCTGCAGGCCGTTCGTCGGCGGACGCCGTTATTGTCATGTTGTCGTCGGCTTGAATGCCGCTTATGGTGTGAATTGGATCGCCTACGCGCCACTGGAGTTTTCAGGGTGGCATGTCGGCAGGCAAGGTAATCCTGCGATGATAATCTTCACTGACCATGCCAAGTCAAGGCCGCCATGCACATCGTCGCGGCGCGTTCATGAGAAAAGGGGCCGAAGCCCCTTTCCTTTTGGTCCGTTTGTACAAAAGCGGACGGTTTAGCGCCGTGTCTCCACCTGAACCAACGGCTCATTTGACGGTGGCGGCAGCGGCTTGCGTTGACGCGGCGTGCGGGGAGCCGGCACGATGCGGGCGGCGGCTTCCTGCGCCAACCGCAGCTTTTCCGGATCGGTGACAGCGAGCGTCAGGCCGGCTGCCGCCAATACTTCACGCAAACTGTCCGTCGGCAGCGGCGCTGGTGCCGTAGCGGTCGGTGGAACCGATTCCTGAACGGGAACGGCTACTTCCGGCGCAGATGCCGAGGTCACCGGTTCCACGGCAGCGGCTACGATCTCTGGAGCCTGTTGCGGGGCCACCGATTCTTCAGATGCGGGTGCTGTACCCGAAACCTCCGTCGGCTCGAATTGTGCGGCGGCTGTTTCTGCCGTCGCGGCATCCCCATGGAACTGGTCGGTAGCGACCGGTGCCATCTGTTCGTTAGCGACCGGGGCGGCCTGTTCCTCGGCCGGGGTTTGCGCCGCCGCTTCGTGCACCGAAACCGTGGTGGTTTCCACGGTGGTCTCGACGACCGAGGTGCGAGTTGTCTGCACTTCGATTGCACCGTTGTCCGCGGCGGCGCTGGACATCGCCACTTCGGCGATCTCGAGTTGCACTGTCTTGGTTTCCAGAACGGCATCAACGTCCGCATCGCCTTCGTTAGCGGCCGTCATGTTTTCCGTACCTTCTCCGTTCTCGCGGTCTCGGCGATTGCGGTTACGGCCACCACGGCGACGGCGACGGCGACGCTCTTCGCCTTGCTCGGTGTTTTCTTCTTCCAGCATATTGATCGACGCCTGTACCGGGTCGGCGATGTCCGCAGCAGTCAATGCCGGCACCTGGGGGGCATGGCTTGCCGTTTCCGGAACGACTGCTGCAAGTACGTTGACCGGCAGTTCCTCGACCTTGGTTTCCTTGTTGCGGTCTTCGCGCTGGCGCGGCTGCCGTTCGCGGCGCGGTTCGTTGCCTTCGCGCGGCGCTTTCGGCTGACGGGGCGCTGGTGCGTCCGATGCGGCCTGAATCGCCGGTGCCGGCTTCGCCACTGTTTCACGCGGTTCCCGGCTGTTATCGCGCTCGTCGCCTTTTTCGCCCTTCTCGCGTCCATTGCGGCCACGGCCGCGACCTCGCGTACTACGTCCGGCGCGCTCGCCGCGCTCCCGCGTCGGCTGCGGTTTCTCTTCCACCACGGGGGCGGGTGCGGCAACCGGTGTAACCGGTTTTTTGCGGAAGAAGCCGAACATGCGGCTGAAGAAGCCTTGCTCGGCAGGCGGCATGACCGGCGGTGCTACGGGAGCGACCGGCTCGACGGGCTTGCGTTCGACGATTGGCGCAGGCTGGTCCGGCGTGATGCCCTTGACCACCGCTTCCTGGCGTGGACGTATTTCTTCTTTCTGGCGCTTGTTGTAACCGATATCCGTATCGGCCTCTTCGGCCATGTTGTAGCTGGCCTGCATTTCCTCGAGACGCGGATCGTCGTGCTTGAGACGTTCGAGCTTGTAATGCGGTGTTTCGAGATGCTTGTTCGGGATCATGACGATCGTCACGCGATGACGCGTCTCGATCTTCAGGATTTCGCCGCGCTTTTCGTTCAGCAGGAAAGCCGCGACATCGACAGGCGCCT
>NZ_DASZBA010000080.1:0-21327 GCF_035944575.1 Noviherbaspirillum sp. | reverse complement strand
ACGAGATTGCTGCCGATGAAACCTGCGGCGCCGGTGATCAGAATCATGCGTATCCTTTTTGTATCGCTATGCGGTGGTGACGGCGTTGGGCTCGCCCGCCAGCATCGGCTTGAGTGGCGTCCATACCATGTCCGTCGATATGTCCTTCATGCAGCGGTGATGTCCCAGCGGGCATTCGCGCTGCTGGCATGGCGCGCATTCGATATGCAGCCAGAGTATCTTCGCCAGTTCCGACAGCGGCGGCGTATGGCGGGGGTCGGTGGGGCCGTACACCGCGACAAGGGGGCGTCGGAATGCGGCGGCAATATGCATTAATCCGGAATCGTTGCAGACCACCGCGTTGGCTCTGGCGATCAGTGCGATTGCTTCGCTCAGCGACGTTGCGCCGGCAAGGTTGCGCACGCCCGGCGCGGCGGCCACGATGTCGTCGCACACCGGCTTGTCCTTGCCTGAACCGAGCAACAGGATTTCCGCGTCGGGATGCGCCTGGCGCACGGTGATTGCCAGCTCGGCGTACCGGTCGGACGGCCAGCGCTTCGCCGACCCGAATTCCGCGCCCGGCGCGAACACCACCAGCGGTACGCCGACGGGCAGGCCGATGCGCTCCATGATGGCAGCGGACGCCTCATCGGCAACGGATAGCGATGGTTGCGGCAACGGCGCATCCTGTGGCAGGCGGCGCACAGGTGCATCTGCCAGTGCCGCGTAGAACGCCGCCATCCGGCGCGGCGCGGCGGGCTCGTCGTGATGAATCACATTCAACAGGCCGTAGCGCATCTCGCCCTTGTAGCCGACCCGTTTGGGAATGCCAGCCAGCCAGGGAATGAGCGCGAACTTCATCGTGTTGGGCAGCACATAGGCTTCCGCATAACCGCGCGGTCGCAGCATCGCCGCGAACTTGCGGCGTTCGCCGAGCTGCAGCTTGCCGTGTTTGAACGGCGTCTCCATCACGGTATCGACTTCCTGCATTGCCCGCCATACCGGCGCAACCCACGCAGGCGCGAGCACATCGATCGGCCATTGCGGATGCAACTCGCGCAGGCGCCGAAGCAGCGGCTGGGCCATCACGGCATCGCCGATCCAGTTCGGTGAAATGACGAGGATGCGTGGAGAGGATGTGTCTGTTTTGTTCATGATGATGGATTGCATGCGCGGCGATGCGTTCGTCCGCAGCCCGCATCGTGCAAATCGGAAGCGTGCGGTAGTTTACCCGCTTGCCTGTCAGGAAGCCACTGCGGGGCAATTTCGAAGGCAGTTGCATGCATTCAAGCATTGCGCGCTGATCGATTCTCGATGCTGCCATGCGGGCTTGCCTGGTTTCATCCAGACGCGGTGGAACGACGCAGAGAGTGGAACAAGACTTCGGTAGTGTGGCAACTTTGACAGCCTCGCGGACTCCAACTCCTTTCCCGAATATCTGGAGCAAAACTGTCATGAATCCAAACCAGTCAACAAACGGCTTGAAGCCGGGCGGCGCCAATCCCCATCCGATGAACAGCACCGGCGCAATGGACGACGTGCAGCAGGATGCGCATACCGAGGCCAGCAACAGCATGCCGACCGACAACCCTGTTCCCGTCACGGAAACCGCGGCCGCGCGAGCCAGGCAAGGGGATGATGATGGCGCATCACCTGCCGACCGGGTGCATCACGGCGGAAGCGCCGCCGTCATCGGCGCCGCCGGCGGAACGGATGCCGCCGCCGGGGCCAAGCTGTCAGGCAGCAAGGGCGGCCCCGGCGGTCCGAGCGTCCGGGAAACGACGGACGCAGCCGGCGTTCCCGGCACGCCGGGCGGCATGATCCAGGGGGACGGCGTCAGTCCTGCCGCAGGTGCCGATGCCGCCGGCGGTACGGGCCTCGGCTCGGCAGCGTCGGCAGGCGATACGCGCACCGGGACCGGCACCTCGTCCGGATCGGGCACCTCACTGACCGGAGGCGGCGCAAGCGGTGGACGCGATGCCGGTATTGCCGGCAGCGGCGGCTAGCAACTTGCTTCAGGCAAAGGCGCCGGTGCCTGTCCACGCCGGCTTGCATCGCCGTCTTTGCTTTCGTTTCGACGCTGTCGAATTCATCATTTTTATCGACAAAATCGCTGGTTTTTCCTGCCGTTGACCCCATATTCCAAGCATGACAGGCATCCATTAGGACGGCATTTCATCCGCCTTCCGCATCCGATGCCGAGGCCTTCCGTTCACCGGCCTGGATGACATTTCCCTGAAGCCGACTCCCCGATGAAGCATGGCCACCATGCTGCATCGGGGAGTCTTTCCTAGACGGCCTTGTTGCCGGTAAAGCGAATAGCGATGACACATTCCAATTCCACCGACGCGCCCAAGGCCGTCGACCTGTACAAGCTGACCACGCAGGTTCACCGGCATATCGGCTTTCAAAAGATACGGATGGGAGCAATGCTGTGCGTGCTCGAAGATGCCGGCGAATGGCACGGCCGGACAGCGGCCCGCAGCTTTCGGGGCTTCCTGGTTGAAGAAGGCATTCACCCGCAGGCCGCCCGCCAGTACATGAAGGTGGCGCGGAAGTTCGTGCTGGAGCTCCAGATTGCGAACCAGGAACTGCTTGCGATGTCGCGGGCGAGCATGCGGGTGCTGTGCGCCGCCGCGGATGTCGCCACGCCGGAGAATCTCGCCGAACTCGTCAGCATCGTCGCGACGCTGCCGAAACCGGAAGCGCTGGAGGAAATCCGGACCCGCTTTGCATCCGCGCCGGCGCAGGATGCGGAGGGAAAGCCGCTCAGCAGGCCGGTCGGCAGGATATTGTCCGAAGTGGGCGAGCTTACCCAGATGCAGCGTGCCGAGCTCTTCTCCAGGCTGGGTATCCGATCGACTTCCTCATCAGGCTCCAATGTCTCCTCCTGAAATAACACGCTCATCCGATAGGCGGCGGCCAAAACCTGATTCGCTGCGCGGAAAGAAAGAAAAGCCGGCCCGGTCGAGCAAGTCTTACGCAATCTGGCATTTGAGCAGAAGGGAGCTGAGTGCCGCGGAACTGCGCAAGAAAATCATCCAGCGCGGCTATTCCGAAGAGGAAGCCGATGAAGCGATGGCGTTCGTGCAGGCGAACAACTACCAGTCCGACGAGCGGTACGCGGGAATGAAAGCCCGCTCCACCGCGCACCGGGCGGGAAACCGGAAAATCCAGATGGACTTGCGGACAAAAGGCGTCGATGACACGGTGGTCCGGGCGCAGCTGGATACGCTCCCCCCGGAAGCCGAGCGCGCCATCGAAGCGATTGAAAAATTCCGCAAGCTTGCCGCCGACGGCGTCTCGCGCGAGCTCAGTGCCAAGGTCTGGCGGTATCTCGGCTATCGCGGCTTTTCCGGTGAAGCGATCAAGCAGGCGCTGCAGGCGTTGGCGCAGCCGCGCTAGAGCGCTTTCGGTCTGACTGTGCCAGGCGAGGCCGAGGTGGTTTGCCTGCCGAACAAGGGTGGAGCGGGCAATCAGGCAGCATGCTGCTGCCCGCGAAACGGCATCCGCTTGCAAGCGGATGCGCGCCCTGCAAGGGTGGTGACGCGACATGGCGGGCCATGGCAAGGAAGCCTCGGCGGCCCCGCACAACGCAGTGCCGCTGGCAAAGCGCCCGGCGTCGACGGTACGGTCGGAGCGAAAGTGCTCTAGAGGCGCTATGCATTCCTTTGCAGTTGCGCCGACATCGCGATCTTGCTCATGGCCGCGATCCCGATGCCGACTGCCAGCCACAGCGTCAGGCCCCGGCTGATGAGCGATGCCGTAATCGCGTCGCCCTGGCTCATGCCGACGGCATTGAGCAGCAGGGCGATGGCCGCTTCGGTAGCCCCCAATCCGCCGGGGATCATCGATGCCACGCCGGCCAGGATGCTCAGGCAGTAAATCGACATCACATCGGTCGCCGGAATGTCGTACCCGAGTGCCTGCACCACAAGATAAAGGGAAAAGCCTTGCGCCGACCATGCCAGCAAGCTCAATGGCAACGCGCCGGCAAGCCGCCTGCCGGACAGTACGAAGCGTACGGTATCGATCCCCTTGGCGGTATGCCTGCCAAGGGCGTGGCGTGCCATGCGCGATGCAAGAATCGCCGTGATCCGCGAACGCAGCATCAGCGCCGTCAGGAAAAAGAACGCGACCGCGCCCAGTGCCCATGACCGATGTTCGGGAAAGATGAACACGGCGAGACTGGCAAGCAGGCCGACGATGATCAGGTCCAGCAGCCGCTCCGCGATAAACACGCCGATGCTCTCGGTATAGCGTACGCCATAGGGCTGAAGATAAACCGAGCGCACGGTTTCGCCCGCCTTGCCGGGCGTCAGCGTCAGGGCAAATCCGGATAGGTAGATCTCCAGATTGCGCATGACCGGAATCGGGTGATCAAGCGCAAGGAGAAACCGGTGCCAGCGCAGGAACCTGGCCAGGTAACTGACCAGCGACAGCGCAATGACCTGGAACCACATGATCGCGGGCGTGGCCGACACGGCGTCGCCGAAGGCTGCCCAGTCCGCCATGGTTGCCATGCCCATATACACCAGGACAGCAAGGACAACAGCCAGCGACAATGTTCTTATCGGGATTTGAGGAGGCATAAGCAATAAAAATGCGTGGCGAGGCGGAACCATCGCCTCGGCCGAATGACGTGAACTTTCCTTGAATGAATATCGGTCTGCGGCCCTGACCAACAAGGGAAGGCGCGTTGTTTCCCGCACCTCGAAGAATGCATGGCATGCCATTGAAACGTACCATGAATGCGCTCCCGGCCCGTCAAGATACCTCAATGGCCGGCAGCACTCTTTTTCGTCTTCGAAAGCTGCATGCAACATGGCAGGCGATCAGGCATGCCAGACTGAAAATGCGATTTTGCAAATTTTGACTCAAGTCAATTTTTTTGAAAATCCCGTTTGTTACATTCGGTGCTTTCCCGCAGGAGACCGCCGTGCAGCAGAACGAACTTCCATCCCGTTTTCCCTTCGAATTTCCCTTGCTGAGGCTTCGGAACAAATCCGTCCTGCCGATCGTACAGGGCGGCATGGGCGTCGGCATCTCGGCGCACCGGCTGGCGGGCAGCGTGGCGAAGGCGGGCGCGGTGGGCACCATATCGAGCGTCGACCTGCGCCGCCATCATCCGGACCTGATGGCGCAAACCGAAAAAACGCGTGATAAGGCGCTCATCGATGCCGCGAACCTCGTCGCGCTCGCGCGTGAGATTTCTTCGGCCAGGGAAATCTCAGACGGGAACGGCATCATTGCCGTCAACGTCATGCGGGCGGTGGCGGAATATGCAGCCTACGTGCGCCAGGCATGCGAAAGGGGTGCGGACGCCGTCGTCGTCGGCGCCGGCCTGCCGCTCGATCTCCCCGACCTCACCATCGATTTCCCGGATGTGGCGTTGATTCCCATCCTGTCCGATGTGCGCGGCGTGGCGTTGCTGCTGAAGAAGTGGATGCGCAAGCATCGCCTGCCGGATGCCATCGTGATCGAGAATCCGCGCTACGCGGCGGGACATCTCGGCGCTGCGCGGGCGGAAGACGTCGACGATCCGCATTTCGCTTTTCCCGCCGTGCTGGAAGGGTGTGCCGAATTGTTCCGGCAGCTCGGCATTGAACGCGAGCGCATACCATTGATCGCCGCCGGCGGCATCCACAGCCACCAGCAGATGCGGTCGCTGTTTGACATGGGGGCAAGCGCCGTCCAGCTCGGTACCGCATTCGCCGTCACCGAGGAAGGCGATGCGCATGCCGCGTTCAAGAAAGTCCTCGCCGATGCCGCACCCGACGACATCGTCACCTTCATGAGCGTGGCCGGCCTGCCCGCACGCGCAGTGCGCACGCCGTGGCTGGCGAACTACCTGGAGAAGGAAGCGCGATTGCAGAAGGTGGCAAAGCCGAGGAAATGCACCGCCGGATTCGATTGCCTGCATCAATGCGGTCTGCGCGACGGGATTGCGAAGTCGGGTCAGTTCTGCATCGACACCCGGCTCGGCTTCGCGTTGAAAGGCGATGTACAGCGCGGCTTGTTCTTCCGCGGCTCGGAACCGCTTCCTTTCGGCAGTGCGATCCGCACGGTACGGGAATTGATTGACTATCTTCTGACCGGAGTTCAGCCGGTGAATCAGGCGTTCAGGGCGGGCTGACGGGCCGCCTGCGCGACCCAAAGCGCAGGCGCATGAATTTCTATCGAACGATCAGCACCGGCATGGTGGTCGCCGCCAGCGTCCTGGTTGCGACCGACCCGAGCAGGACATTGGCCAGCGCGCCATGGCCGTGCGAACCCATCACGATGAGATCAATGCCGTTGTCCTCTGCATATGTTCGTATGGTTTGTGCGATGTCGCCGACCTTGTAGTGCGACTGGAAGGGAATGCCTTTTTCACGCAGTATCGTTTCCGCAGGAAGCAGCGCAGCCTCCGACGCTTCCCTGTAGTAGCCGTTCACGGAATCGTCACCCAGGATGCGTCTAGCCTGTTCCACGGCCAGACCGGGCGGGATCGGCAGCTTCACATGCAACAGATGCAATTGCGGTTCCCCATTGAACCATTGCATATGCGATGCAAGATAGGTCACCGCCTTGCAGGAAAAGGACGATCCATCGACCGCCAGCAAAATATTCATGTTCAACTCCATCAAGCGAAATATCAATGTGGCGGCAATAAGCGTCAGTGCGACATCAGCACAGGTACCGTCATCGTTTCGAGCACTGTTTTCGTCACGCCGCCGAGCAGCACCTCGCGGAAACTCGTATGGCCGTATCCGCCCATGACGATCAGGTCCGAATCGGTATCGGCTGCGAGCGACAGCAGGGCATTGCCGACATCGCTCGATGTGACCTGCTGCTTGACCTCCACCTTCACGTCATGCCGCGCGAGGAACAGTGCGATATCCGCACCCGGCTCTTCACCGTGCAGCTCAGGGTCGACCGGGCCGGCCGGCGAATCGAAGATGGCAAGCACGACATTGCCGGCGCGGCGCAGTACCGGAATCGCGGCATTGATGGCGCGCGTTGCCTCCATGCTGCCGTCCCATGCGACCAGCACCCGCTCGCCGACGCACTTGAATTCGCCCGCATGCGGGATGATGAGCACCGGATGCCCGCTATTGAGAACCACGTATTCAGGCAGGTCGGAAATGATGCGCCCCTGTGCTTCGTACGGGTCGGTCTGCCCCAGCACTACGATGTCGCAATAGCGCGCCTGCAGGCACAGGCCGCCGTGATAGTCGTCGTTGAGCAGCCGGCGCTCGTAGGAGCGTACTTCGGACTCCCTGGCGATGCGCTCGAATTGAGCCAGCGCATCTTCGGCACGCTGGTACAGGAAATCGACCTGATCGGCGACGATGGTGGCGGTGATTTCGCCATGATTCTGGCGGTACAGGTAACGTGACACGCCGGTCATCGCCGCACCGATCAGGTGGGCGTTTTCCGCAGCGGCAAGCTGCGCGGCGATCCGTATGCGTGCAGGGGTATGCCGTGACTGGTCGACATGCACCAGGATGGTTTTATACGACATGGCGGATTCCTTTCCTGAAGATCGGTCGCTTCATTCATCGGCGATGCATTCAACAACGGCGATGCATTCAACAACGATGAGTTCAACGCCGTTTCAGCGTAAGGTCGCCTTCCGGCGCAGTCCAGAAACAAATGGCGCAAATGCACGATTGTTTTTGCAATTTTGACTTGCATCAATTTTTTGCAGCACCTGCTTATTACCATCGCTTCCAGCCGCAATGGGAACCATGTGCGCGGGTTCTTGCCTGATTCAGCAAACCTGCTGCAGCGACCGCAACGCAAGCTGTAATGGCGGTTTCAATCAACCTGAGTCGGGAAGGCATCATGAGCATAAGAAATCTCCAGTCCCTCTTTCAGCCTAAGTCGGTCGCTGTCATCGGTGCATCCGAAAAGCCCCACAGCGTGGGCGCCACGGTCCTGCGCAATCTCATCGAAGCGCGGTTTCAGGGAGAAATATTTCCAGTCAATCCGAAATATGACCGCCTGGAAGGGTACGAGGTATATCGTGATGCGGCGCATCTGCCGACCGTACCTGACCTGGCGGTGATATGCACGCCGCCGGACACCATTCCGGCAATCATCAGGCAGCTCGGCGAGCGTGGCACCAAGGCCGCGGTGGTGCTTACGGCCGGCCTCGGCAATGTCAGGGACCCGCATGGCGTCACAATCAAGCAGGCGATGCTGGATGCGGCGAGGCCGCACCTGCTGCGCATACTCGGGCCGAATTGCGTCGGCCTGCTGGTGCCCGATATCGGCCTGAATGCGAGCTTCGCGCATACCGGCGCGCTGCCCGGGAAAATCACTTTCGTTTCGCAATCGGGCGCGCTGGTAACAGGCGTGCTCGACTGGGCAAAGACCCGCGGCATCGGCTTTTCCAAATTCATTTCCCTCGGCGACAGCGCCGATATCGACTTCGGCGATCTGCTCGATTACCTCGCCAGCGACGTCGATACGCATTCCATCCTGCTTTACATCGAAGACGTGCGCGAGGCGCGCAAATTCATGTCGGCGGCCCGCGCGGCGGCGCGCAGCAAACCGGTCATCGTCGTCAAGTCGGGGCGCGTCGCGGAAGGCGCGAAGGCGGCGAGTTCCCATACCGGCGCCCTGGCCGGCAGCGACGATGTGTACGATGCCGCCATCCGGCGCGCGGGCATGCTGCGCGTACTGGGCACCGAGGATCTGTTCGATGCGGTCGAAACCCTTGCACGCGCCAAGCCGCTGTTCGGCGAGCGCCTGACCATCGTCACCAACGGCGGGGGTCCCGGCGTGCTGGCCACCGATGCGCTGATCGCCGAGGGCGGCAAGCTGGCCGAGTTGTCCGCCGACACAATGCATAAGCTGAATGAGATCCTGCCGCCGACCTGGTCGCACGGCAACCCGGTCGACATCATCGGCGACGCCACCGGCGAACGCTACCGGCAAGCCATGGAAGTATTGCTGAAGGATCCGAAATCGGACGCGATCCTTTTCATTCATGCGCCGACTGCGATCGTACCCAGCGCCGACATCGCGAAAACCGTCGCGCCGCTGGCGAAGGATGCGGCACGCAATATCATCTCCTGTTGGCTCGGCGGCGACAGCGTCGCCCAGGCAAGGCGGCTGTTTTCCGAATCCGGCATCCCGACCTTCGATACGCCGGAGGAAGCCGTCGGCGGCTTCATGCAGATGGTGCAGTACCGCCGCAACCAGGACCTCCTCATGCAGGTACCGCCCTCGGCTTGCGCCGCCGCCCCGGCGGGCCCGGCCTTCGTTCCGGACCGGGAGGCGGCGCGCGCGGTCGTGCGGCGGGCCCTTGAACTGAACCGGCCCGAACTGTCGGAACCGGATGCGAAAAGGATACTCGCGGCGTACGGCATCCCGGTAGTGCGGACGGAGATCGCCGATCGTGTCGAGGCGGCGGTGATGCTGGCGCAGCAGATCGGCTTTCCAGTCGCATTGAAAGTCCTGTCTCCCGAGGTGTCGCACAAGACCGAAGTGGGCGGCGTGGTGCTCGATCTGGAATCGCCGGAAGCAGTCCGCTCCGCAGCGATCGCGATGCAAAAGCGACTGCATGAAATCCGGCCCGATGCGACCCTGCACGGATTCTCGGTGCAGTCGATGGAGCGCCGTCCGCGCGCGCATGAACTCATCGTCGGCGTCAGCACCGATCCGGTGTTCGGCCCTGTCATCCTGTTCGGGCAGGGAGGCATTTCGGTTGAGGTCACCGCCGATCATGCCCTGGCGCTGCCGCCGCTGAACATGGTGCTGGCGCGCGACGTCATCTCGCGCACGCGGATTTCGAAACTGCTGGCCGGATACCGCAACCGGCCTCCGGCGGACATCGACGGCATCTGCCGCACGCTGATCAACCTATCGACCATGATCGCCGACATCCCCGAGATCATCGAACTCGATATCAATCCGCTGCTGACGGATGAGAACGGCGTCATCGCACTCGATGCCCGCATGCGGGTGACGCCGGCGGAGGTGGAGGGTGCGGCGCGTTTCGCCATCCGTCCTTATCCGGACGCGCTGGAGGAAACCGTATCGTGGCAAGGATCGGATCTGCTGATCCGGCCGATCAAGCCAGAGGACGCACCGCAGCACCTCGCCTTCTTCAACGCGCTCGATCCCGAGGATGTGCGTTACCGCATCTTCACCCGGCTGCGCGAACTGCAGCCTTCGCAACTGGCCCGGCTCACGCAGATCGACTATGACCGCGAGATGGCGTTCATCGCCATCCGGCAGCGGGAAGACGGCACCTCCGAAACCGTGGGCGTGGCACGCGCCATCTCCGATCCGGACAACATCACGGCGGAGTTTGCCGTCATCGTCCGCTCGGATGTGAAAGGGCAGGGATTGGGCCGCATCCTGATGCAGAAACTGATCGGTTATTGCCGTTCGCGCGGCACGCAGGAACTGGTGGGCGAAGCGCTGCCGAACAACAAGCGGGTGCTGAACATGTCGACCGCGCTCGGCTTCCAGCTCAGCCGGGCGCCGCATGACGAGACGATGCTGATGCGGTTGAGGTTGCAGTAGGGGGTGTCTTGGCGAGGTTTGTACAGGTACCGCATATCAAATCATCGCTGCACGGCTCCTTCCCCCCCTGAAAGGGGGAAGGGGCCGTCAGGCGATGGTTCGCGACACAGTAACGCTCGTCCCTGTTATCCAGTTGCCACCTTTAGGCAAATAGATAAAACATCCCCAATCACATTCCTTCAGCGTCCCGCCGCGATCGCCTAAACACCCCCCGCCGTCCGGACGTTTTTGACCTGGATCAATGATTTTGCGATACCCGGTTCGTACACTGCACTGCGCCTGAATCAACGCCGAATCCTCGGCGCGACTGGCTGCTGGAGTGCAACAAGATGGTGGTTTCAACAATGTCGGCGTTGTCGCAATCGGTCGAGTTCGATGCGCCGCTGATCCGCAAGCTCGATCGTCCCGGTCCCCGCTATACGTCTTATCCGACCGCGGACCGGTTTTCCGATACCTTCGATTACGCCGATTATCTGCAGGCGGTCGCCGGCCTGCAGGCGCGAAAGGGCAGGCCGCCGCTGTCGCTGTATGTGCACGTTCCGTTTTGCGACACGGTCTGCTATTACTGCGGATGCAACAAGGTCGTGACGCGCGACCGCAGCAAGGCCGTCACCTATCTCAGCTATCTCAAGCGCGAGATCGAGATGCAGGGCAAGCTGTTCGCCGGCATGAACCAGGTCGAGCAGCTCCACTTCGGCGGCGGCACGCCGACCTTCCTGTCGGATCAGCAAATGGACGATCTGCTGGCGCATCTGCGCCGCTGGTTCCAGTTCGCGTCCGACGCCATCGGCGAATATTCGATCGAGGTCGACCCGCGCACCGTATCGCCGGAACGTATCCACACCCTGCGCAGGCAGGGCTTCAACCGCCTCAGCCTTGGCGTTCAGGACTTCGATCCGGAAGTGCAGAAGGCGGTCAACCGCATCCAGCCTGAAGAGCAGACGCTGGCCATCATCAAGGCGGCGCGCGAGGCATCCTTCCGGTCCGTCAGCATCGACCTCATCTACGGGCTGCCGAAGCAGAATGTCATCACCATGCAGCAGACGCTGACCAAGGTAATTGCCGCCGACCCCGATCGGATTTCGATCTACAACTACGCGCATCTGCCGCACCTGTTCAAACCGCAGCGTCGCATCAGCGAAGATGATCTGCCGAGCAGGGAAACCAAGCTCGATATGCTGTACCTGTGCATCAAGCGGCTCACCGATGCCGGCTATGTTTACATCGGCATGGACCATTTCGCCAAGCCGGACGACGACCTCGCGGTCGCGCAGCGCCAGGGCCGGCTGCATCGCAACTTCCAGGGTTACTCGACCCATGCGGATGCGGACCTCGTCGCCTGCGGCGTATCGGCCATCAGCGCCGTCGGCGCGACGTATAGCCAGAACGCCAAGACGCTCGATGAATACTATGACCGCCTCGAGCGCAACGAGCTGCCGATCACGCGCGGCGTGAAGCTGACCATGGACGATCTGGCAAGACGCATCATCATCCAGATGCTGATGTGCAATTTCGAACTATCCATGTCGTCGATCGAGCTGGCGTATCCGATCACCTTCAGCAGCCACTTCGCCGACGAGCTGGAAAAGCTGCGCGAACTGGAGCGCGACGGCTTGCTGACCATTGATGCCGAATGGATCACCGTGACGATGAAAGGACGACTTTTGATCCGCAACATCTGCATGGTGTTCGACCGCTACCTCGATGCACCGCGCGCACCGGGCAGTTCCACAGCGGGCGCACCGCAACCCCTCAGGTTTTCGCGGACCATATGAGCGGACTGAATCTCCTGCCGTTTGCCGTCATCGGCCTGCTGGGCTCGGTGCATTGCATCGGCATGTGCGGCGGCATCGTCGGCGCACTGTCGGTGGCGGGGAACGCGCGGCGACCTTTTCCAGTAACCGTGGTTACGATGGCCGCGAAACCGGTTGAAGCCGCCGGCTCCCTTCTGCGTGTGGCCGCGTATAACGCCGGCCGCATCGGCAGCTACATGACGGCCGGCGCGATCGCCGGCGGCCTGGCCGGCAATGCGCAGGCATTGGCCAATGTGGCATCGCTGCAGATTGCCGGCTACTGGATGGCGAACCTGATGCTGGTGGCGCTCGGCCTCTACCTGATGGGCGCATGGTATGGGCTGGCCAGGCTGGAGCAGGCTGGCGGCGTGGTATGGCGCAGGGTACAGCCGCTGATGCGGCCGCTGCTGCCGATGGACACGCCGCGCAAGGCGCTGGCACTCGGCGCGCTGTGGGGATGGGTTCCTTGCGGCATGGTGTACAGCGTATTGCTGGCGGCGATGCTGACCGGTTCGGCTCTGTCCGGCGCCGCCGTCATGCTGGCGTTCGGCCTTGGTACTTTGCCTGCGCTGCTGGCGATCGGCCTGGCCGGCGCCGGCGCGACACGCTGGATCAGGGAACGCCGGATGCGTATCGTGGCCGGCATTGTCGTTCTTGCCTTCGGCCTGCTCGGCCTGGCCCGTGCCGGCGGCGGCATGGCGCCGGAGTGGCTGGATGTGTTCTGCGTCTCGCCGTCGGCAGGAGTGCATCGATGAACGCGCCACTTCCACAAATGCACCTGGTCCAGGATCCGAACCAACTTTCGCTGGCTGACGCCGGCTGTTTCCATTGCGGCGCGCCGCTGCCGGCGGGGCAGGACTGGCCGGTCGTGTTCGACGATGCGCAGCGATCGACTTGCTGCCCGGGCTGCCAGGCGGTGGCGCAATCCATCCTCGACAGCGGCTTGTCGGATTACTACCGGACGCGCACCGCGCTGCCCGGCAGCGTCGACGATGCGCGTGCAATGGCGTTGCCGGAATTGCGCTTGTATGACAAGGACGACAATGCCGGCGGACAGGAAGCGGCAGCGGCAGGCAGCGAAGCGACGTTGTCGATCGAAGGCATCCGCTGCGCCGCCTGCGTCTGGCTGATCGAAGGACGCCTGATGCGCGTGCCGGGTGTACAGGCATGCAACATGAATGTCGCCACCGGCCGCTTGCATGTGCGCTGGAATAACGATGGCTGCAAGCTGAGCGACATCCTGCAGGCAGTGCGTGAAGTCGGCTATGCGGCTTATCCGTTCGACGCCGCTCGCCAGGAGGGCCAGTTGCAGCAGGCCGGCAGGAAACTGTTCCGGCAGATGTTCGTGGCCCTGTTGTCGATGATGCAGGTCATGATGTACGCCATCCCGGTTTACATGGCGGAGGAAGGCAGCATCGATCCCGACATGGACAGCCTGATGCGCTGGGCCAGCCTGTTCCTGACGCTGCCGGCGGTCTGTTACTCGGCGTTGCCGTTCTTTCAGGGCGCATGGTCGGGCATCCGGCATCGCGCGCTCGGCATGGACGTGCCGGTGGCGCTCGGCATCATCGCGGCATTCGCGGGCAGCACGGTGGCCACCTTCCGCGGCCCGGAGGGCGGCGCGGTCTATTTCGACTCGGTCACCATGTTCATCTTCCTGCTGCTGTGCAGCCGCTACCTGGAGCTGGCGGCGCGGCGCAAGGCGGCATCGTCCTTGCAAAGGCTGAGCCATGCGTTACCGTCGTCGGCGTCGCGCATGCCCGGCTATCCCGGCAGCCGCGACACCGAAACGGTGGCGGCGGAGAGCCTGTCGGTGGGCGATGTGCTGCTGGTGAAACCCGGCGAAGCGATTCCGGCGGACGGCACGCTGATCGAGGGCGGCACCTCGATCGACGTGTCGCTGCTGACCGGCGAGAGCCGTCCGCAAGGCAAGGTGGCCGGCGACCTGCTGCCCGGCGGCGCGGTGAATGTGTCGCAGCCGATGCTGCTGCGTGTCACGCGGCCTGTCGCCGACAGCACCCTGTCGGCGCTGGTCAGGCTGGTCGAGCGGGCCGGGCAGGCCAAGCCGCAGATCGCCTGCTGGGCGGACAAGGTTGCCGCCTGGTTCGTGGCATCGCTGCTGCTGTTCGCGCTTGCGGTGTTTGCCTATTGGCAGCTGGCCGATTCGCAGCGCGCATGGCCGATCGCCATCGCGGTGCTGGTGGTGTCCTGTCCCTGCGCGCTGTCGCTGGCGACACCAACCGCGCTGGCCGCCGCGACCGATTTCCTGGTGCGCCGGGGCGTGCTGATCGTGCAGTCGCATGTGCTGGAGACGCTGCACCGCGCGACGCATATCGTGTTCGACAAGACCGGCACGCTCACGGTCGGCAAGCCGGCGGTCCGGCATGTAACCATGTTTGCAACCGGGCAGGATGCGCGGCTGTGGCGCGCGGTGGCGGCGCTGGAAGCGTCCAGCGGGCATCCGCTCGCGGTAGCGCTGGCAGATGTCGCCGCATTGCATGGTGTGACGCCGGGCGATACGCGGGCCGATGACTTGCATCACACCGCCGGACAGGGACTGGAAGGCACGGTGGACGGTGTGCGCTACCGGCTCGGCAGCGCCGTCTTCGTGGCGGAACTGTGCGGCAATGCCTGTCCGCGCTTCGAAGGCGGGCATGACGAATGCACATCCGTCTATCTCGGAACTAGCGGTGCATGGCTGGCGAGGTTCGATCTCGCCGATGCGGTGCGCGAGGATGCGCGGGCGACGATTGCCTACTTCCGCTCCCTTGGCAAAAAAGTCATTCTGCTCAGCGGCGATGATCACGCAATCACGCAGCGGGTGGCGAACAGCCTCGGCATCGATGCTGCGCATGGCGCCTGCCTGCCGGAACAGAAGCTGGCCTTCGTGCAGCAGTTGCAGCAAGGCGGCGCGGTGGTCGCGATGGTCGGTGACGGCATCAACGATGCGGCGGTGCTGCGCGCGGCGGATGTGTCGTTTGCGATGGGCACAGGGGCGGCGCTGGCGCAGACGCATGCGGATGCGGTGCTGCTGTCGGGGCGGCTGGCATCGATGCGGGATGCGGCGTTGACTGCATCGCGGACGATGGCGGTGATCCGGCAGAACCTGGCGTGGGCGACCTTGTATAACGTGATTGCCATTCCGGCGGCGGCGTTGGGGTTGTTGAATCCTTGGCTTTCGGGAGTGGGGATGTCGGTGAGTTCGGCGGTGGTGGTGGTGAATGCGTTGCGGTTGCGGAGAGAGGCGCGTATATCCGCCTTTGCTACGGATGCCAACCCACCTTTGTCATTCCCGCGACGGCGGGAATCCAGAGCGACGGAGTGTCTCCGGTAATGCAACTCTTTTCTGTCTTCGAAGAGGCAAGCCGGGACTGGCCCCGGCGGGCCACTTACTTTCTTTGCTTCGCCAAAGAAAGTAAGCAAAGAAAGGCGACCGCGAGTCGCTGCCCTTCGGGTTCCCGGAAAAATGTGAGGCAAAGCGGGACGCGAAATAAACTCGCCTTCGGCTCAGACAGGTTTCGCTTCTTTATCTGCTTTGCCTCACATTTTTCCGGCAGCGCCAAGCGGAATTCAACGGCCACAGCCTCTTTGCATGACCTTGTCTACTTCGATTTTCGTTAGTAGTTGGTTGCCGGCACCTACTGAGATTTAATAGCAAAAATGGAATCCCTCTACCTCCTCATTCCCCTCAGCGTCGCCATCGTCTTCCTTGCGATCTGGGTGTTCTTCCAGATGTCCGACAGCGGGCAGTTCGATGACATGGTCGGTCCTGCATTGCGTGTTTTGCAGGACGACGATTCGGCCGTCGACGAGCCGAAATAACAAGCTTCCTTGCGCATTTTTCATTCTCGTCCGTGGGTTTTTCGTCCCATTTTTCACGTTCCGGACGATTTTGATTCAGATCAATGATTTTCGAGGTCCCGACTTCTATTCTGCCTGCACGTTAATCAATGTCGCACTCGGGAGAAGTCGTGGATACAGCACTCAACTACAACTACAAGGTCGTCAGGCAGTTCGCCATCGCGACCGTAGTGTGGGGCGTGGTCGGCATGCTGGTGGGGGTGTTCATCGCCGCCCAGCTGGCATGGCCCGCGCTCAATTTCGATGTCGCTTGGCTCAGCTATGGCAGGCTGCGCCCGCTGCATACCAATGCGGTGATTTTTGCCTTTGGCGGCTGCGCCCTGTTTGCGACGTCTTATTATGTCGTGCAGCGTACCTGCCAGGTACGGCTGTTTTCCGACCAGCTGGCGGCGTTCACCTTCTGGGGCTGGCAGATCGTCATCGTCGCCGCCGCCATCACGCTGCCGCTCGGCATGACTTCCGGCAAGGAATACGCTGAACTGGAATGGCCGATCGATATCCTGATTGCGCTGGTATGGGTGAGCTATGCGGTGGTGTTCTTCGGCACGCTGCTCAAGCGCAAGGTATCGCACATCTATGTCGCCAACTGGTTCTTCGGCGCCTTTATTCTCACCGTCGCCATCCTGCATATCGTCAACAGCGCCGCGATGCCGGTCACGATGGGCAAGTCCTACTCCGCCTACACCGGCGTGCAGGACGCGATGATCCAGTGGTGGTACGGCCACAATGCGGTCGGCTTCTTCCTCACCGCAGGCTTCCTCGGCATGATGTACTACTTCATTCCGAAGCAGGCGGAACGTCCGGTGTACTCGTACCGCCTGTCGATCGTGCACTTCTGGGCGCTGATCTTCACCTACATGTGGGCTGGCCCGCACCATCTGCATTACACCGCGCTGCCTGACTGGACCCAGTCGATCGGCATGGTGTTCTCGCTGATCCTGCTGGCGCCGTCCTGGGGCGGCATGATCAACGGCGTCATGACCCTGTCCGGCGCATGGCACAAGCTGCGCACCGACCCGATTCTGAAGTTCCTCATCGTGTCGCTGTCCTTCTACGGCATGGCGACCTTCGAGGGCCCGATGATGTCGATCAAGACCATCAACGCGCTGTCGCACTACACCGACTGGACCGTGGGCCACGTCCATGCCGGCGCGCTCGGCTGGGTCGGCTTCATCACCATGGGTTCGATCTACTACCTGATCCCGCGGCTGTTCGGCAAGAAGGAAATGTGGAGCGTCAGCCTGATCGATGCGCACTTCTGGATGGCGACCATCGGCATCGTGCTGTACATCGCCGCGATGTGGATCGCCGGCGTGATGCAGGGTCTGATGTGGCGCGCGGTGAATGCGGACGGCACCCTGACCTACACCTTCGTGGAGTCGGTCAAGGCGACGTATCCGTACTACGTGATTCGTTTCGGCGGCGGCTTGCTGTATCTCGGCGGGATGCTGCTGATGGCGTGGAATGTGTTCATGACGACGCGTGATGCGCAGCAGGTGAGTGCGCGGATTCCGGTGGCGGGGACGGCGGTTGCTTGATGGAGCCTTTTAAGACAAACGGCGTTTGACCCATCTCCGTAAGGTTCCCTCCCCCTCTCAGGGGGAGGGGTAGGGTGGGGGTAGTGAGGTCGAGCTATTGCATACGACGGCTCAATCTCACCACCCCCTTCCCAGCCTTCCCCCTGAGAGGGGGAAGGAGCCCGCCGGAGAGATTAATGCCGTGGTTGGACGTTCATCGAGAGCCAAGCCTCACCCATATAGAAAAAAACAGGAGCAGTAAATGAAGTTTTCACATGAATGGATTGAAAAGAACCCCTGGCTGCTGATCGCGCTCGTGATCGTCGTGGTCAGCATCGGCGGCCTTGCCGAGATCGTGCCGCTGTTTTACCAGAAATCGACCACCGAGCCGGTCGCCGGGCTGAAGCCATATTCCGCGCTGCGCCTGGCGGGACGCGATGTGTATGTGCGGGAAGGCTGCTACAACTGCCACTCGCAGATGATCCGTCCGTTCCGCGCCGAGACCGAGCGCTACGGGCATTACTCCGTGGCCGGCGAGTTCGTGTTCGACCGCCCGTTCCAGTGGGGTTCGAAGCGTACCGGCCCGGACCTCGCCCGCGTCGGCGGACGCTACAGCGACGAATGGCACCGCATCCACCTGAACAACCCGCGCGACGTGGTGCCCGAGTCCAACATGCCCGGCTATCCGTGGCTGGAGAGCGCCAAGGTCAATCCGGACGCGGTCATTGCCAGCATGCGCGCACTCAAGCGGCTCGGCGATCCGTACACCGACGCCGACATCGCCGAAGCACCGAAAGAGCTGGCGGGCAAGACGGAACAGGACGCACTCATCGCCTATCTGCAGGAGATGGGCACATTGATCAAGGCAAAGAGGTAATCATGGCAATCGAATTGCTCGACATCCGCAGCTTGGTGACAGTCGCAAGCTTCATCACCTTCCTCGGCATCATCTTGTGGTCGTACAGCGCGCGGCGCAAGCCGGCCTTCGAGCAGGCTGCGTACCTGCCGTTCGCCGACGAGCAGGATGAGTCCAACGCATCCCCGGAGAACCGCCATGGCTGACTTCAATGATGGATTCTGGAACATCTACATCACCGCGCTGACGCTCATCAGCGTCTTCGGCTGCGGTGTACTGCTCTGGGTGCAGTCCAAGAGCAAGGTGGTCGTTACCAAGGATGCCGACGGCAAGGTGCAAACCACCGGCCACAGCTGGGACGAAGGCCTCACGGAACTGAACAACCCGATGCCGCGCTGGTGGATGTGGCTGTTCTACATCACGATCGTATTCAGCCTGGCGTACCTGTATCTGTACCCCGGCCTCGGCACCTTCGAGGGCAAGCTCGGCTGGAAATCGAACGGCCAGTACGACAAGGAAATGGCGAAGGCGGACGCCGACTACGGCCCGCTGTTCAACAAGTACCTGCAGCAGGACATGAAAACCGTGGCGGCGGATCCGCAGGCGCGGGTGATCGGCGAACGCCTGTTCATGACCTATTGCGCGCAGTGCCACGGCTCCGACGCCGGCGGCAGCAAGGGCTTTCCAAACCTGGCCGACAAGGACTGGCTGTACGGCGGCACGCCCGAAGCGATCAAGGCATCGATCCTTGACGGCCGCCGCGGCCACATGCCGCCGATGGGTGCCGCGCTTGGATCGGAGAAGGACGTGGAGAACGTTGCCAACTATGTGCGCAGCCTGTCCGGCATGACCACCGATCCGGTCAAGTCGGTGCTGGGACGGCCGAAGTACATGGCCGCCTGCGCGTCCTGCCATAGCGGCACCGGCACCGGCAACCAGGCCCTCGGCGCGCCCAACCTGTCCGACAAGATCTGGCTGCATGGCGGCAGTGCCAACACCGTCATGGAAACCATCCGCAAGGGCCGCACGAGCACCATGCCCGCATTCCGCGATTTCCTTGGTGAAGCGAAGGTGCATGTGCTGGGTGCGTATGTGTGGGGACTCTCCGGCGACAAGACCGACCCGGCCGCTGATCCGATGAAAGTGGCACAGCAAAAATGAACCAGCAATCCACACCGGAAGTTGCGGTCATCAAGATGTACGCCGCTCGCGAGGAAATCTATCCTCGCGAGGCAAAGGGACGCTATGCGACCCTGCGTTGGGTGTGCGTCTGGCTGACGCAACTGGTGTTTTACGGCCTGCCGTGGATGACATGGAACGATCGCCAGGCCGTCCTGTTTGATCTGGCGGCAAGGAAGTTTTATATCTTCGGCATCGTGCTCTGGCCGCAGGATTTCATTTACCTCGCGGTGCTGCTGATCATCTGCGCCTACCTGCTGTTTCTGGCGACCGCGGTCGCAGGGCGGGTATGGTGCGGCTTCGCCTGCCCGCAGACCGTCTACACCGAAATCTTCATGTGGATAGAGCGGCAGATCGAAGGCAGCCGCAGCGCCCGCATGCGCCTTGACCGGCAGCCCGCATCCGTGGCGAAGTTCGCCCGCAAGGCAGTCAAGCACGCCGCATGGGGCGCTGTCGCATTGTGGACCGGTTTCACCTTCGTCGGCTATTTCACGCCGATTCATGTGCTGCAGCGTGAAGTCCTGACCTTCGGCCTCGGCCCGTGGGAAACGTTCTGGATCGTGTTTTACGGCTTCGCCACCTACGGCAATGCCGGCTGGCTGCGCGAGCAGGTGTGCAAATACATGTGCCCGTATGCCCGCTTCCAGAGTTCGATGTTCGATAGCGATACGCTGATCGTCAGCTATGACGCCGGCCGCGGCGAGCCGCGCGGCGCCCTGCGCAAGAAAGACATGGCGCAGGCCAAGGGTGATTGCATCGACTGCACGATGTGCGTGCAGGTCTGCCCGACCGGCATCGACATCCGCAACGGGCTGCAGTACGAGTGCATCGGCTGCGCCGCCTGCGTGGATGCCTGTAACAGTGTCATGCGCAAGACCGGGCAGCCGGAGGGACTCATTCGCTACACCACCGAAAACGCCCTCAAGGAAAAACTGTCGGAGAGCGCGGTCAGAAAGCGCACGCTGCGTCCGCGCATCCTGATCTACACCGGCATCCTGAGTGTCATCGTCGCGGTGTTTTTCGGCAGCCTGCTGACCCGCACGCCGCTGAAAGTGGACGTGATCCGCGATCGTGGCGCGATGGCGCGGGAGGTGGACAACGGACTGATCGAAAACGTCTATCGCCTGCAGATCATGAACACCGACGAAGCGACGCGCCGTTACCGCATCTCCGTCTCCGGCATCGACGGTATTCGACTGGCGACGCCCGATGAAGTGGTGCTCGGCCCCACCGCCTCGCGCGGCCTGCCGGTGAAGGTACGTATCGAGCCGGGCAACGGCACGCCGGGATCGAACAAGATCGAGTTCACGCTGACGTCGACGGATGGACGGGATGTGGTGGTGAAGGAGAAGGCGGTGTTTTATGTGCCGAAAAATTGAGCCCTAAATAATTGCGAAGCAATAAAGCAAAGACCCCTTCCCCCTTGTTGGGGGAAGGTTGGGATGGGGGTAGTGAAGTCGAGCAATTGCATGCAATGGCTCAACCTTCACACCCCCGCCCCAGCCCTCCCCCTACAAGGAGGAGGGAGCCCGGAGTCAAGTTGCAATTTCTGCGAGAAAGAAAAGTCATGTACCCGCAATCAGCCACATTCCCCCCCCCACCCCCCCCCCCCCCCAGG
>NZ_DASZBA010000079.1:0-29301 GCF_035944575.1 Noviherbaspirillum sp. | reverse complement strand
AACACCGCTTCCTGTATATCTTCCGGCGCAAAAGCCAATAACAGCTTTCCTGTGGCGCCGACATACAGAGGGCGCCGATCTCCCATTTGCGTATGGATGCGTATTGCATTTGGGGCATCCCACCAGGCAACGCAGACTGTCTCCAAATTATCCCGAATCCGTATCAGGACTGTTTCTTTGCAGCGCTGCCCTATCTCCGCAAGATGAAATTTTGCCAAACTGGTAATATTCACCTGCTCCTGCGCAGCGGCACCTATAAAAAGTGCTCGGTAGCCCAAGCTGTAAGTGGCAAGGGGTTCTTTTCTGCGTACCAGCCCGCTTTCTTCCAGGGTTCCCAAAAGGCGAAATGCGCGCGCCTTCGTGGTGCCGGAACGCTTGGCGAGTTCTGTCACGCCTAAATCAGGCTGCTGCGCGACCAAAAACAGCAAGTCCATGGCCGCACTCACCGCCTCGACGGTGTAAGTCATAGGTATTCGAATCCTTAAAGTTCTGTAAACGACAAAGCGAACTTGATTGTTCGCCTAAGTCAGGCAGTCGACAAATTGGCGATGCCTATTCTAATGAAGCATCAACAGAAGCGCTGCCAAGAAAAACAAAACACTATTCTCCCAGAACCACCAATGACGTGCCATGACGAGCGCTAATTGGCACGAATACTTAATAGAATACAACAACGTTCAAGTTCAGCCCAGAAAATAAACAACTGCACAATAGAACTGCCTTGCTATTGCTGAGATAAGGAAATTTGTATTGTGCAATATAAAACTGGTCTCTGTTTTATTACACCTTCATTGGCAAAATTACCATTTGCAAGCTCTCAAAATGCAAACGCCTTTGTATCGCTAGGGCAGCCTGATTATGCAGTAGTCGGGTGAACCAATTGTCATCTTCGAAAATGAGCTTACTGGTAAAAAAAATAGAGTTAGGGTATTTCGAGCTGATGTCTTCGCAAAGTTTGGTCACTTTATCTACCACATCAGTACCGAAACCCAGGTAAGCTGCGGACGCCATGTTATGACTATGGCAGAAATCAATGAAATACTTCAGGGTGGCATTTGCTTCGGCACGCATCTGCTCGACAGCGCCCTCACCGCCATAGGCATGTGAATCCACAGTGCGGGCATTCACAAAAATAAAATTCTTGAAGTGTCCCGGAAACATGCGCTGGACCCAAAGCAGTGCATGGAGACCACCGCCACGAGAACTGCCCACTATGAAGACTGCCGTTTGCGCATCTGGGTCCGGTATGACAGTCCCTGTATGCGGACCAAAGGGTTGATTGGCAAAGACCTGGTCGACCGAATGAATGGCATCCTTCGTATCGCGATAGTGATTGCGGATATACAGGCATAACGAAGCGATTGCGCCGATGATGACGACTGCCGCCCAGCCTCCCTCGGCAAAGCGTTCAACCAACAGGACGGCGAGAATGCTTGCGCAGATCACGAACCCGGTTAGTGAAAGGCAGAACCGCTTCTTCCAGACTTCGAGCTCCTTGCGGTGCCGCCACCAGTAAAGACACAGTCCGAATAACGAGATTGCGAAAGTAAGAAAGACCGAGATCGAATAGAGAACCACAAGCAGCGTCACGCTGCCCCCTGTCCAGAAAAGGATTGCCAGCGCGGCGATGCCCATCATCAGGATGCCGTTTTGCGTTACTAATCGCGTGGACAGGTAGCGAAATTTATGCGGCACCCAGGAATCTGCCGCCATATTTGCCAGCACCGCAGGACCACCCAGAAAACCTGTATTGGCTGCGACGAAAAGCAGGCCGGCCTCAAATACCAGAACCACGGTCAATGCGATACGATTGCCCCACTCGCCGCCAAAGCCGATGCTTTCGATAATCGCCTTGAAGGTCGAGGCATTGAGTGTTTGTCCTTCCACCGGCTTTGCATCCCATAACAGATAGAGAAGGATGATGCCGCTGGCAGTAAATGCGAGCGACAAGGCCATGTAAATCATGGTCATCTTTCCGGTGTGGACGCGTGGCTCGGCCAGGATATTGACGTTGTTGGAAACAGCTTCCAGACCAGTGTAGGTTCCCCCGCCTTGGGAATATGCAAGCAACAGCATGCCGGCGACGCTTATCCACCCGATATTGCTTGCCAGCTCAGTCGTTTCGCTAAGGGTGACCGGGACGAGGTCCGGAAGATAGGAAGCATGTGCAATGATGCCGTAGACGATCAATGCAAAATGGGTGAGGACGAAACCAAGAAAAATCGGCAGAAGGATGCGGATCGCCTCTTTCATCCCCCGCAAGTTCAGGATGATCAGCAAACCGATGAAAAACGCCTCGGCCCATAACTTGTAGGGATGAAAACCGAGCGGAAGCAGCGAGGCCAGGGCCTCCACGCCGGCCGCAACTGAAATTGCGATCGTCAGTACGTAATCCAGAACCAAGGCGCAGCCGGCAATCAATCCCATATAGGGACCGACCAGTTTTGACGCCACTCGGTAACCTCCGCCCCCTGTTGGAAACAGTTCGATGACCTGGTTATAGGCAAGCGCAATAATAAATACGGTGACCGCGGTTGCAATCGCCATATACAAGCCGAGGTGCGTATGCTCGCCGAGGGCACGAAACGTTTCCTCCGGACCGTATGCGGAAGACGACAGGCCATCCGCACCGAGCCCGACCCATGCCAGGAACGCCACCAGCGCAAGCGAATGTCGCGTTTCGGCCTTGAGGGGATCGAGTGCCTTGCCGAGCACGATTTCGCGAAGTTTGCGGGACTTCATTAGTAGGAGATGCCTTCGAACACATGGAAGAACGGAAGTAGGCGATCATACGCTGCCAAATTACGATATGACAATGCAGAAGCTGCCGGATGTGTTGCCCGAACGTCGCAAATCGGCCATAATAGCGGCTGTGTCGCCGAGATGGCGGAATAGGTAGACGCACGGGACTCAAAATCCCGCGGTGGTGACACCGTGCCGGTTCGATTCCGGCTCTCGGCACCAATGTGAACGCACCCAATGAGGTGCGTTTTTCATTTGGAACATGTATATCGAGTGCTTCCCTTTTGCAGGTATTCACCTGCAGCGGTTCAATTCCCTGTTTGCAGACAGACCTGCGCAATGCGATACCATTGCCGGGATTGCAGTCGCATGTGCAAATTGCCATTTCAAATAGCCGACATATGCCCTTTTCCCTTGACAACCTTTTGGTAGTTGGCATCTCTTCCCGCGCACTTTTCGACCTTGAGGTGGAAGAAACGATATTTCGCACACAGGGACTTGAGGCGTACCGGCGCCATCAATTGGAAAACGAGAATGAGATCCTGAAGCTGGGTGCCGGTTTTGCACTCGTTCGGGCTCTGCTGAAGTTGAATGTATTGACCGACAACCAGCGTTTTGTCGAAGTCGTGATCATGTCCCGCAACTCTTCCGAGACATCGCTGCGTATCTTCAACTCCATTGATCATTATGGACTCGATATTACCCGTGCAGTCTTGTCGGGAGGCGCTTCGCTGGCTCCTTATCTGCAGGCGTTCAACGTCAGCCTGTTCCTGTCGTTACATGAAGACGACGTCCAGGCAGCAATCAATTCCGGCGTTGCCTCCGCCCTTCTCTATCAGAAACCCGACAATGCGTTTGACGAACTCGACCAGATTCGGATCGCATTCGACGGAGACGCGGTGATCTTTTCCGATGAATCGGAACATATATTTCAAACGCAGGGCATCGAGGCATTCGAAAACCATGAACGTGAAAATGCAAAAAAACCTTTGCCCGAGGGACCTTTTGCACGCCTTCTGAAGGCACTGTCTTTCATACAAAACAACTACAAAAGCGCTGATGGCAGATCCGCACCGATTCGCACCGCGTTGGTGACCGCAAGGTCGTCACCAGCACATGAACGGGTGATCCGCACACTGCGGGCATGGGATGTGGCAATTGATGAAACATTTTTCATGGGCGGCGTCGCCAAATCGGACGTGTTGGCGGCGTTCAAGCCGCACATCTTTTTCGATGATCAGCCGGCCCATTGTGATCGCGCCGCGCCCCTGGTTCAGACAGGACGGGTCCCGCTACGGCGTGGCGCTGACTCTTGATTAAATATCATACAAGTTCGTTAATGAATACCGGTGATTTCGGTTGTCTGCATCTATCGGCACAACGGATTTCAGTGAAAAATATGTCCTGCAGTCAATAAAATCATTCCACGGGGTAAAATCAACGTTCGTTCGCAAACGCGTTCGGATGACGAGACCCCTCCGTATGAATGAAGTAACGCCCTCTCTGAAACAATTGAATCGCACCTTTATCGGTAGCGTGCTGTTCATTGACATCGTCGGCTATTCGCTACGCACCGTGCCGGATCAGCTTGAGATGAAGGAGTTGTTCAATAACTTGCTGGCGGAAGCGGTACACAATATTGCTCCCAGCGAACGGATCATGGTCGATACCGGCGATGGCGCCGGCATCGCTTTCCTTGGCGACCCTGAAGATGCGCTATTCGCTGCGCTTTCCCTTCGCGATGCCATCGCCGAAGGCCGGGCGACCGCCGGCGAACCCGGCTTCGTCCGCATGGGCATCAATCTTGGACCGCTGAAAGTGGTCAGGGACATCAACGGCCATACCAATATGATCGGTGATGGCGTCAACGACGCCGAACGCGTGATGAGTTTTGCCGAGGCCGGTCAGGTCATGGTGTCGCATTCCTATTACGACATCATTTCCCGCTTTTCCCGCGATTACGCGCAGTTGTTCGTCTATGAGGGTACGCGCCACGACAAGCACGTTCGCGAGCATGAGATATACCGATTTGGTCCGGTTGAAGGAAATCAAAACCTCGCCGAAAAACTGCGCGATCGTTCTCGCGCGAGACACATGATTGAAGCGGCTCCCACACCGCCTGCCTCGACTTGGACGCGTCTTACGGCCACCGCCGGGGACGGGCCCCGCCAGAGATTTTCCGCTTCGCGCGTCGGCATGGTTGCTGTGGCCATCGGTGCAGTGTCGATTGTGGGCGCGGTATGGTCCTGGACCACCACGCCAGAAATGCACGGAAGCGTGAAGCCGTCAGTCATCGCCGTAGCGCTTCCCGCCGTGCCGGTGCAAGTGAACGCTCCGGCAGCGGTGCAGGATCAAAAAACGGAAGCGAACGTTCCTGAAGCGCCCGTGTTACAGAAGGGACGGTCCGATGCTCCTGTGGCAGGCCCGACAGCCGAACTTCCTGCGCTCGAAAAGCCTGCGGAAAAGAATGAAACAAGCGCCACTCCGGCGCCCCCAGCCAAGCCCGGTAAAGTCAGGCTCGCCGTGCAGCCCTGGGGAGAGATCTACGTTAATGGCAGCAAACGCGGAATCAGCCCGCCGTTGAAAGCCGTGGATCTTGCTCCAGGCCGCCATCGCATCGAAATCCGCAACGGCGAGTTTGCGCCGCACAAGGAAACCGTCGAAGTCAAAAGCGGCGCCGAGACGACCGTACATTACGTATTTTGAATCACTCGCAGATTAACTACCTGGTATGAGCAAACTTGTCCCTTCCCTGCTGGCCCTCCTGCTTTCGGCCTGCGCCCAACTTGGGCAACAAACAGCCGATCAGTCAACCATCTCCCAAGCCGAGGCACAATCACTTTACAAGCGCGGCATCACCAGTTACAAGGAAAGCCGCTACGACGCTGCATTGACCGACCTGACAGCGGCAATCGACAGCGGGCGCCTCGGTTCGGCAGACATTCTGGATGCACGCAAGCATGTGGCATTCATCAATTGCGCGAGCAGCCGCGAATTGCCATGCCGCGAACAGTTCCAGGCGATCTTGAAGGCGGATCCGAAATTTGAGCTTGCCGCCAATGAAGCGAGCCACCCGCTATGGGGCCCCGTCTGGCGTTCCGTCAAGGGTGCCTCCGAGGAACAGCGTGCCGTTAGCCGCGCCGGCAGCACCACGGCCACACCGGCGCAAAACAAGCTTGCGGAAGGAATCAAGGAATACGATGCCGGCAACTACAAGAATGCTGTTGATGCATTGCAGTCAGCAATCAAGATGGGATTGCCCGAGCAGGCTGATGAAATAAGGGCGCGCAAGTATTCCGCATTCACCTACTGCCTTACTCGCAAAACCACGCTTTGCCGCAGCGAATTCCGCAAGCTGTTCACCTTGCATCCGGGCTTCGAGTTATTGCCATCCGAAGCCGGGCATCCATCCTGGGCAAATGTATATCGCAGTGAGAAAGCTGCGGCACAGAAGACAGCGAAGAAGACACCGAAGTCCTAGCGACAGATACGCATAAAAAAGCCGCTCCGGATGGAGCGGCTTTTTTACTTCAACTCCGGCATTAACGCTGGGAGACGGAATCCATCACACATAGTGCCGTCATGTTGACGATCCGGCGCACTGTGGCCGAAGGCGTCAGCACATGCACCGGCCGGCTGCATCCGAGCAGGATCGGACCGATGGCGATCCCGTTCCCCGCGGCAGTCTTGAGAAGGTTGTACGAGATGTTGGCCGCGTCGATATTCGGCAACACCAGCAGATTGGCGTCGCGCGTCAATGTCGAGTCCGGCATCATGGTTCGCAACAGTGCCGGATCCAGCGCCGCATCGCCGTGCATTTCGCCATCAATTTCCAGATCGGGCGCGATTTCTCGAATGATTGCCAGGGCTGCGCGCATCTTTTTGGCCGAATCGCTGTTGCTGCTGCCGAAATTGGAGTGCGACAGCAAGGCTGCCCGCGGCACAAGGCCGAACCTACGCATTTCTTCCGCCGCCATGATCGTGATTTCCGCGATCTGCTCGGCGGTCGGGTTTTCGTTGACATGCGTGTCGACGATGACGATCTGACGGTCGGGCAGGATCAATGCATTCATCGCGGCATAAACATTGACGCCTTCGCGTTTGCCCAGCACCTGGTCGATGTAATGCAGATGGAGGGACGTGGTGCCGAAGGTACCGCAGATCATCCCGTCGGCATTGCCCTTGTGGATCATCATTGCGCCGATCAGTGTATGGCGCCGGCGCATCTCCAGTTTTGCATACTGTTCGGTGACGCCCTTGCGACGGGTCATCGCCAGGTAGGTTTGCCAGTAGTCGCGATAGCTCTCGTCATATTCGGTATTGATGACCTGGAAGTCGACGTCCGGCTTGAGGCGCAAACCGAATTTTTCGATCCGTTGCGCCAGCACCGCCGGGCGTCCGACCAGGATAGGCTTTGCAAGCTTCTCATCAACCACTACCTGCACGGCGCGCAGTACGCGCTCTTCCTCGCCTTCGGCAAAGACGATCCGCTTTTTGGAAGCGGGCGCTTTCTTCGCCACCTGGAAGATCGGTTTCATGAAGGTGCCGCTGCGGTAGACGAATTGTTCCAGCCGACCGGCGTAGACTTGCATGTCCTCGATAGGACGCAGCGCAACACCCGATTCCTCGGCGGCCTTCGCTACCGCCGGTGCGATTTTCATCATCAGGCGCGGGTCGAAAGGCTTGGGAATGACGTACTCGGGACCGAACGAAAGATTGCTGATGCCGTATGCCGAAGCCACGATGTCCGATTGTTCCGCTTGCGCAAGGTCGGCAATAGCGTGAACGGCGGCGATCTCCATCTCCCGCGTGATGGTGGTCGCACCCGAATCAAGGGCGCCCCGGAAGATATAGGGAAAGCACAGAACGTTGTTGACCTGGTTGGGGTAGTCGGACCGGCCCGTGGCGATCACTGCATCATTGCGCACCGCCTTGACTTCTTCCGGCAGGATTTCAGGCGTCGGGTTGGCCAATGCAAGTATCAGCGGTCTGGCCGCCATGGCCTTGACCATATCCGCTTTCAGGACACCGCCGGCAGACAGGCCAAGGAATATATCCGCATCAGGAATCACCTCTGCCAGCGTACGTGCGTCGGTCTCCTGCGCAAAGCGCTCCTTGTCTGGGTCCATCAATTCCTTGCGGCCCTTGTAGACGACACCTGCAAGGTCGGTAACAAAGATGTTTTCGATCGGGAAACCGAGGTCGACGATCAGGTCCAGGCAGGCGAGTGCCGCTGCGCCCGCGCCAGACACAACCAGCTTGCACTGGCTGATCTTCTTGTTGACCACTTTCAGGCCGTTGAGGATCGCTGCGCCGACGATGATCGCGGTTCCGTGCTGGTCATCATGGAACACCGGGATTTTCATCCGGTCGCGCAATTTCCGCTCGATATAGAAGCACTCGGGCGCCTTGATGTCCTCGAGATTGACACCACCGAATGTCGGCTCCAGTGCCGCGATGATGTCGCACAACTTGTCGGGATCGGTTTCGTTGATTTCGATGTCGAACACGTCAATGCCGGCAAACTTCTTGAACAGGACGCCCTTACCTTCCATGACCGGTTTGGCTGCCAGCGGTCCGATGGCGCCAAGACCAAGCACCGCGGTGCCATTGGTGATGACGGCGACGAGATTGCCGCGCGCGGTGTATTTGAAGGCGTTTGCCGGATCGACTACGATCTCTTCACATGCGGAAGCAACCCCGGGCGAATAGGCCAGCGCCAGGTCGCGCTGGTTGGTCAATTGCTTGGTCGGCGTTACGCTGATTTTGCCGGGGGTAGGAAACTCGTGGTACTCGAGTGCGGCTTGGCGCAACTGCTGGCGGAGTTCTTCTTTTTGATTAATGGGGGAATCCATGCTCTGCAGCCTTCCTTTTTTAAGCTTACGGAAAGCTTACGATTTTATCAGAGCAGTTCTGCCATTTTGATACGTATTTATCCTAGTTTTCTTCACTTGAAGAAAAACGGGATCGCAAAATTGAATAAATGAAACATGATTTTATTGAAACGAAGTTAGGTTAATGGACACTAACCATCTTGTCGCCCCCGATTCAATCGACCGGTGAGTACAAAGCCTATTCAGTCTGCTCATAGCGGCCTTCGGTACAATCCTGACATGTTGTCCGAATTCGACCTGATTGCCCGATATTTCACTCGCCCACCGCGTCGCCAGGATGTGAGCGTCGGCATTGGTGACGATTGCGCCTTGCTGATCCCCGATCATGAAGCGCAGCTTGCCATTTCATCCGACATGCTCGTCGAAGGGCGGCATTTTTTCCCCGGTGCGGAGCCCCATGCCTTGGGGCACAAATGCCTTGCAGTAAATCTGTCGGACCTTGCCGCCATGGGAGCGGAGCCAGTGGCTTTTACCCTTGCGCTCGCGCTGCCGGAGGCTAACCAGGAATGGCTGGCGCGATTCTCTTCCGGCCTGCTGGAATTGGCTGACCGGCATGGATGCGAGCTGATTGGAGGCGACACGACGAAAGGTCCGCTCAATATATGCATCACCATATTCGGCAAGGTGCCGCCTGGCCAGGCGTTAAAGCGCGACGCCGCCCGCGCCGGCGATGACATCTGGATATCGGGCAACCTGGGTGATGCACGTCTGGCCCTGGCCGGTTATCGCAGCGAACTCGATCTCGATGAATCCACACTTGCAAACGCGGCCGGTCGGATGCATAGGCCGACCCCAAGGGTTGAACTCGGAATGGCGTTACGGGGAATTGCCCGTGCTGCCATCGATGTTTCAGATGGCCTTTCGGGCGACATTGCTCATATCTTGAAGAAATCAGCCGTCGGCGCACGCCTTCAGATAGACGCATTGCCCGCGGGTCCGATGCTGGCCGCGCAGGACCAGTCGATACGCAGGCGCTTCATGCTGGCCGGCGGCGACGACTACGAATTGTGCTTTACCGCTCCGGCATCGATGCGCGATGCGGTTCTGCACGCCGCCGCCGCCAGCGGCACGGCAGTCACCCGGGTAGGCGTGATTGAGGATAAACCCGGCCTGCGTCTCGTCGATCGGGACGGAGCAATACTGGATTTGGAAACCGACTCTTTCGACCACTTCACTTCACCATGAACACACTCGAATCCGGCCAGGAAGTCTATGTCACCAAGCCGAGCGCCCGCTTCATGCTCTCTCATCCTGCGCACATTCTGGCGCAAGGTTTCGGCAGCGGGTTGTCGCCGGTCGTGCCGGGCACCACCGGCACCTTGTTCGGATGGCTGGTTTTCTATGTGCTGACGCTGCGCTGGCCGTCGATATTCACGCCGCTCACATGGGGCATCATCATCGTTGTCGGTTTCGTGATCGGCATCTGGGCTTGCCAGCGTACCGGCAAGGATCTCGGCATATCGGACCACGGCAGCATGGTATGGGACGAGATGATTGCATTCTGGATCGTGCTTGTCTTCCTGATGCCGGCGGATGTTTCGACCCAGTTATGGGCATTTCTGTGCTTCCGCTTTTTCGATATGGTCAAGCCGCCCCCCATTCGTTACTTCGACCGACGCTTCAAAGGCGGCTTCGGCGTGATGTGGGACGATATCGGCGCATCCTTTTACACACTGCTGGTGTTTGCCTTGTGGCGGACGATCTGGCCATAACGAGGCACGGCCGGCAGGAACCTCGCCAAGCCGCGCTGGCAACCTTGTCTCAATAGGAAATAGTGAATGCATCATGGCGTCGGAACAATCGTTACACGGTGAACAGGATAAACGCTGGCAGTTCTGGGTCGACCGGGGAGGTACCTTCACCGATATCGTCGCGCGTCGCCCGGACGGCAGGCTGATGACCTATAAGCTGCTGTCCGAGAACCCGGAACAGTACAAGGACGCGGCGGTCGCCGGCATCAAGCGTCTGCTGGGCGCAGGTGATGACGAGACGATCCTGCCGGCCATGGTGAAGGCCGTAAAAATGGGCACCACGGTGGCCACCAATGCGCTGCTGGAACGCAAGGGAGACCCGACCGCCCTGCTGATCACACGCGGCTTTCGCGATGCATTGCGAATTGCTTACCAGAATCGCCCCCGGCTCTTCGAACGCCATATCGTGCTGCCGGAATTGTTGTACTCCCGGGTCGTGGAAGTCGATGAACGCATCGATGCGCGCGGCGAAATTCTCAAGCCGCTGGATGAAGCCGAAGTAAGGCAGGAGCTGGATGCTCTATATGCGCAGGGATATCGTTCGGTCGCGGTCGTGCTGATGCATGGCTACCGCTTCACAGCGCATGAGGATGCCATCGGCCGCATTGCCGGCGAGATCGGATTCACGCAGATCTCCCTCTCCAGCAAGGTCAGCCCGATGATGAAACTGGTGTCGCGTGGCGACACTACCGTGGTTGACGCTTATCTCTCGCCGGTTCTGCGCCGTTATGTGAACCAGGTGGCGAGCCAGATGGATGGCGTGCGCCTGCTATTCATGCAGAGCAATGGCGGCCTGACCGATGCACATCGTTTCCAAGGCAAGGATTCCATCCTGTCCGGCCCGGCCGGCGGCATCGTCGGCATGGTACGCACCGCGACGACCGCTGGCTTCGACAAGATCATCGGCTTCGACATGGGCGGCACGTCGACTGACGTGTCGCACTATGCGGGCGAGTTCGAGCGCGAGTTCGAAACGCGGATTGCAGGTGTCAGGATGCGTGCGCCGATGATGAGTATTCATACGGTAGCGGCCGGCGGTGGCTCCGTCCTGCATTTTGACGGCTCCCGCTACCGTGTCGGCCCGGACAGCGCCGGGGCCAATCCGGGTCCGGCTAGCTATCGGCGCGGCGGCCGGCTTGCCGTCACCGATTGCAATGTCATGCTGGGCAAGATCCAGCCGAACTATTTTCCATCGGTGTTCGGCCCGAATGCCGACCAACCGCTGGATCGCGACGTGGTGGTGAGCAAGTTCACCGAGATGGCGGACGAGATCTTTCGAGCTACAGGCAGCCGCCGCACGCCGGAGGAAGTGGCGGAAGGCTTCATCGAGATTGCAGTCGGGAACATGGCCAACGCCATCAAGTTCATTTCCGTTCAGCGAGGTCATGACGTCACCGAATACGCGCTGAACACCTTCGGCGGCGCCGGCGGCCAGCATGCCTGCCTGGTTGCGGATGCGCTCGGCATGACTAGGGTATTTGCCCACCCTTTCGCCGGCGTGCTGTCGGCCTATGGCATGGGACTGGCGGACCAGACCGCGATGCGCGAACAATCCCTTGAAATCACCCTGTCGGGTTCCATCCTGGCCACACTCGAAACAAGACTGCATGTCTTGGCGGATGAAGCGTGCCGGGACCTCCTTTCCCAAGGCGTTGAACAGACACGCATCCGGGTGGCGAAGCGCGTTCATCTGCGCTATGCAGGCACCGACTCTGCAATCGTCGTGCCGTACGAAGCGGTCGACCGGATGATTGCGCAATTCGAAGCCGTGTACAAGAAGCGCTATTCCTTTCTGATGCCCGGCAAGGAACTGGTGGCCGAAGCCATATCGGTGGAAGCAATAGGTTTGTCGGATGAAACGGCAATCCATGCAGTCGAATCGGCACCTCGCGACGGGCCGCTGAAGCCGGCCGAGATCGTGAAGCTTTTCTCCGGCGGCAAATGGCACGACACGGCGCTGTACCGCCGCGAAGACACACGGCCTGGCGATCTGATCCGCGGCCCGGCAATCATCGCCGAGAGAAATGCGACCAATATCGTCGAACCCGGCTGGATCGCTGAAGTGACCAAGGATGATCACCTGGTTCTGACGCGGATTGAAGCACGCAGGCCACGCAAGGCGATCGGCACCAGCGCCGACCCGGTGATGCTGGAAGTATTCAACAATCTGTTCATGAGCATCGCCGAACAGATGGGGCTGCGGCTGCAGAACACCGCCTTCTCCGTCAACATCAAGGAACGCCTCGACTTCTCGTGCGCACTGTTCGATGCCGACGGCAACCTGATTGCCAATGCACCGCATATCCCGGTACACCTCGGCTCGATGGGCGAAAGCATCAAGACCATTATTCGCGAGAACAGCGCCACGATGCGGCAGGGTGACGTCTTCATGCTGAACGATCCCTATCACGGCGGCACCCACCTTCCGGACATCACCGTGATTACGCCGGCATTCGACCAGGCGGGCAGGCAGGTATTGTTCTATGTCGGTTCGCGCGGCCATCATGCGGATATCGGCGGCATTACGCCCGGTTCCATGCCTGCCGACAGCAAGGTGGTGGAAGAGGAAGGCGTGCTGATCAATAACTTCCAGCTCGTCAAGGGCGGCCGCTTTCTCGAGGAGGAAACCATCGCCCTGCTCTCTTCCGGCGCCTACCCCGCGCGCAATGTCAGGCAGAACCTTGCCGACCTGCAGGCGCAGATCGCGGCGAATCAGAAAGGCGTGGACGAGTTGCTGAAGATGGTCGGTCATTTCGGCCTCGACGTGGTGCAGGCGTATATGAAACACGTGCAGGACAATGCCGAAGAAGCTGTTCGACGCGTGATTTCCGAGTTGAAGGACGGCAGCTACGAATACCGGCTGGATAACGGCGCTGTCATCAAGGTAGCGATCCGCGTCAATCATGCGGCGCGTACCGCGGACATCGATTTCACCGGCACCTCGCCTCAGTTGCCGAACAACTTCAACGCGCCGAGCGCGATCTGCATGGCGGCCGTGCTGTATGTGTTCCGCACCCTGGTCGATGATGAGATTCCGCTCAATGCCGGCTGTCTGAAACCGCTGAATGTCATCATCCCGGAAGGCTCCATGCTGAATCCGCGCTATCCGGCGGCGGTGGTATCCGGCAACGTCGAAACATCCAGCTGCGTCACCAATGCGCTGTACGGCGCGCTCGGCATTCTCGCATCGGCCCCGGGAACGATGAATAACTTCACTTTTGGCAATGACAAACACCAGTACTACGAAACCATCTCCGGCGGCTCCGGCGCCGGAGATGGTTTCAACGGTACCGACGTGGTGCAGACGCATATGACCAATTCCCGCCTTACCGATCCGGAAGTACTGGAGTGGCGCTATCCGGTGCGACTGGACAGCTACGAGATCAACCCGGGCTCTGGCGGGCGCGGCAAATGGCGTGGCGGTAACGGCGGAATCCGCCGGGTGCGGTTCCTGGAAAAAATGACCGCATCCATCCTGTCCAACAATCGCATCGTGCCGCCTTTCGGCGTGGCGGGCGGCGGGCCGGGCAGATGCGGACGCAACTATGTCGTCCGCGCAGACGGCACATGCGAGGAACTCGGCTTCGTCGCCAGCACCAATGTCGAACCGGGCGACGTCTTCGTGATCGAGACGCCGGGGGGAGGCGGATACGGAGCGGAAGAAATGCCTGGCATGCGTACCGCGCAGGAAGCTGCAACCGGGAAGTAATGTTCATTGGTATTCCGACGCGCGGTAAGCAGCCCGCCTGACTGCGCGTCGACCGGGCAGGAACGGTATTGCGGATGGTAGAGTGAGTCCTGGTTGGCGATCAGCGCCATCGCTGTCGATGCAGCGCACACTGTTTGAGGAAAAAATGGATGACATCACCGCACTTGCACAACGCGTAGGCGCCGCCTTGCAGGCAAAAGGCATGATGCTGGCGACTGCCGAATCCTGTACGGGCGGCGGCGTGGGACAGGCAATTACGGATGTCCCTGGTTCGTCTGCATGGTTTGACTGCGGCTTTATTACTTACTCCAACACCGCAAAGGCCAGGCTGTTGGGCGTTGCACCGGAGCTGATCGAACGGCACGGCGCTGTCAGCGAGGAAGTTGCGGATGCGATGGCAAAAGGCGCACTCGCCAACAGCAACGCGCAGATAGCCGTCGCCACGACCGGAATCGCCGGGCCCGGCGGCGCGGTGCCGGGCAAGCCGGTCGGCACGGTGTATTTTGGCTGGGCCAGAAACGGACACAGCAATGTCGAGCGCATGGTATTTGCCGGAGACAGGCAGGCAGTGCGGCAGCAGTCGGTCGCGCACGGCTTGAAAGGCCTGCTGCGCTTCCTGGAACAAATCTGATCCGAATATTGCGACTGGCGGAAACCTGCTGTTTTACTTCACCGGAAACGGTTGATTGCGTCCCGGGTTTCCAGCGCAACCCGCCGTGCGGCCCGCGTGAAATCTTCACCGGCATCCGGCTTCGCATACAGGATGGCGCGCGAGGAATTGATCATCATGCCCGTACCGGCAGCCGTCTTGCCGGCTTTTACCGTTGCCTCGATGTCTCCGCCCTGCGCGCCGATGCCCGGCACTAGCAACGGCATGTCGCCGGTCAGGCGGCGGACCTGCGCAAGCTCTTCCGGGAAAGTAGCGCCCACGACCAGCGCGCATTGTCCGTTGGTATTCCATTTATCGGCCACCAATTGCGCCACATGCTGGTACAAGGGCTTGCCTTCCACGGTCAGGAACTGCAGATCGGAGCCGCCCGGGTTCGACGTCCTGCATAGCACGATGGCGCCGCGGTCCTTCCATTCGAGATATGGCGCAACCGAATCGAAGCCCATGTAGGGATTGACGGTCACCGCGTCGGCGCCGTAACGCTCGAACGCTTCGCGTGCGTATTGCTCCGCGGTAGCGCCGATGTCGCCGCGCTTCGCGTCAAGCACGATGGGCAGGTGTGGATAGCTATCGCGCAGGTAGGTGCATATTTCTTCAAGCTGGTCCTCTGCCCGCAATGCAGCGAAGTATGCGATTTGCGGCTTGAAAGCGCAGGCCAGTTCCGCTGTTGCATCGATAATGGCCTTGCAGAACGCAACGATCGAATCCGGCTTTCCCTGCAGATCCGCAGGAAACCTCGTGATATCGGGATCCAGGCCAACGCACAGGAGGGATTGATTGGATTGCCAGGCGGCGGAAAGTTTGTCGATGAAGGTCACGGCGAATGATCGGTGGTTCGGGAAATGCGCATTGTAACTTGCCATGCTATCGTTTCGGCATGACCTCACTTTCCCGCAAAGACTGGATTCTTCTCGTCCTCCTTACCCTCTGTTGGGGCGTCAACTGGCCAATCATGAAAATGGCTGTGCGCGACTTCCCTCCCCTCACCTTCCGCACCATCAGCATGCTCGGGGGTCTGCCCGTCATCTTCATCGCGGCGAGAATGCAAAGCGCCTCGCTCGCCATACCCGCCGGAAAACTCGGACAGGTCATCAAGCTGGCCATCCCGAATATGCTGATCTGGCACGTCCTGATTATTCTCGGGGTCAAGATGCTTAGTTCCGGCCGCGCCGCGATTCTCGGTTATACGATGCCGGTATGGGCCGTGCTCTGCGCGCTGATCTTCTTCCGGGAAAGGCCGGCCCCGGCGGCATGGCTCGGAATCGGCCTGGCATTGGGCGGCGCCCTGCTGTTGCTGTCGAGCGAAATCGTCACCCTGACCGGCCAGCCGATGGGTAGTGTCGTCGTCCTTCTTGCAGCGGCCGGCTGGGGATACGGCACGGTCCTGATGAAACGCACCCAGCTCGACATGCCGACCATATCCCTGACTTTCTGGATGTTGCTGCTGACCACGATTGTCATGATTGTCGTTGCCTTCGCCTTTGAACGTCATGCCTGGCGCATGCCTTCGAGCATTGAATGGCAGGCCATCATCTATAACGCGCTGATCATTTTCGGCTTCGCCCATACGGTCTGGTTCAAGCTGGCACGTACCTTGCCACCAATCGCATCGAGCCTGTCCGTGATGATGATCCCGGTGCTGGGTGTTTTTTCCGGTGCATGGCTGTTAAACGAGACGCCACACTGGCAGGACTACGCGGCGATGGGACTTATCCTCGTGGCAATGAGTACCGTGCTGTTGAAACCGCGCGGCGTGCCCATAAATAAGTGACAAAATTGCAAATCCTTTGCAATTTTGGAACATCGATACGAACAATGAGGGACATGAGAATGAAGACATGGATGAACTGGCTCGCTGCCTTTTTTCTGGCATCGGTCCTGAGCGGCTGCGGTTACAACGAATTCCAGGCCAAGGATGAAAGCGTCAAGGCTGCCTGGGGAGAAGTGGTCAACCAATATCAGCGCCGTGCCGATCTGATCCCCAACCTTGTCAATACCGTCAAGGGCTATGCCGGCCATGAAAAGGAAACCCTGGAATCGGTGACGAGGGCACGCGCCGCTGCGACCAGCTTCCAGATCACGCCGGAAGTCCTGAACAATCCGGAAGCCTTCCGCAAATTCCAGGAAGTGCAAGGCGAGCTGTCATCGGCCTTGTCCCGCCTGATGGCAGTCTCGGAAAATTATCCGCAGCTCAAGGCGGACGGTCTGTTCCGCGACCTTCAATCGCAACTGGAGGGGACCGAGAACCGCATCACAGTCGCCCGCCAGCGTTATATAAAGTCGGTGCAGGAGTACAACGTACTGGCGCGCAGCTTTCCGACCAATTTGACTGCCATGGCATTCGGCTATGAGACCAGGCCGTCGTTCACGGTGGAGAATGAAAGAGCCATTTCCACCGCGCCTGCCGTCAACTTCGGAAAATAAGCGGACGCAATCCGATGAACATCGTGCGCATGTTTCTGGGCTTGTTGCTGGCCGCGCTCATGGGGAGCGCCGGCGCGCAGGACTTCGTGCCGGTGCCGCCATTGCAAACCCGGGTGACCGACCTGGTCGGCATGCTCACGCCTGCCCAACGGGCATCGCTCGAAAACGTGCTGAAGGAATATGAGACCCGTACCGGCAGCCAGATCGCGGTGCTGCTGGTCAGCACGACCGCGCCGGAAGCCATCGAGCAATACAGCATCCGGGTTGCGGATGAATGGAAGCTTGGCCGCAAGGGCGTGGATGACGGCGTGCTGCTGCTGGTTGCCAAGGACAATCCGCCGGCACTGCGCCGCTTGCGTATCGAGGCGGGCCGCGGCGTCCAGGGCTCGCTGACGGATGCGCAATCCAAACGGATACTCCAGGACGTCATTGCGCCGCATTTCCGCCAGAACGATTTCTACGGAGGATTGGCGGCCGGCATCTCGGCAATCGCCAGCCTGCTCGACAAGGAACAACTTCCCGCGCCGACGGCGAACCAGCCTGAAGAAGGTTTCGATTTCTCCATCCTCCTCTTCTTCGGTTTCATGTTCCTTTTCATGCTCATGTCGCGGATCGGTTCGTCACGCCACAAGAGGCACGCGCGTGGCGGCTGGGGCCGGGCGCCGGGCGTCATCCTTGGCGGAGGACTGGGCGGCTACGGTGGGTATGGTGGCTTTGGTGGCGGCGGATTCGGCGGTGGTGGCGGCTTCGGCGGGGGCGGCTTCTCCGGCGGTGGTGGCAGTGCCGATGGCGGCGGCGCTTCGGGGAACTGGTGATGCGCACCCTGTCTCGGCTATTCAAGCATCTTTTTACCACCGGCTTCGCCACCCGGCGCGCCTTCCCCGATGCTACGCTGAAAGACATTCAGGCCGTGATTGCGGAAGGCGAAACACAGCACCGTGCCGAGGTCCGCATGATCATCGAGCCGGGACTGTCGGCTCAGGCGGTTCTAAGCGGAATGTCATCAAGAGAACGCGCCTGCGAACTCTTTTCGGATTACCGGATATGGGATACCGAGGAAAACTGCGGCGTCCTTATCTATATCAACCTGGCGGACCATCAGGTCGAGATCGTTGCCGACCGGGGTGTCGGCCGAGTCATCGAAGCCAGGGACTGGACAGCGATCTGCAACAGCATGACGCGCGGCTTCGCACACGGCGATTTCCATGATGGCGTCCTTGCCGCGCTCCGACAGTTGAACTTGCTTCTGCAGCAGCACTATCCGGATGACGGATCCCGTCAGAATCAGCTTTCCGATCAACCGCTGATGCTTTGATCCACGCCCAAGCACAGCACCTTCTCACGTATCCAGCCTGAAGACGCCCCTCACGGCCGACTCATTTCCTGGGAAAGATGTCAGCTGCTCGCAGGTGTGCGATGCGTTCCTCGTCGCTCGGGTGTGACCTGAGATAGTTGAGCGGTGTGTTGCGGCGCAATCCGGTTCGTCTGCTGTTTCGGCCCCCCTGTTGACTGTCATCGTTCCGGCCACCGTTGTCATGGCATGTTGATGGGCATCGCCCATTCTCTCGATCAGTTCCGCCATCGGGGACAGGGGCAACCCTTTGGTCTACATCATGGCAATCGCATACTGGTCGGCCCCGCGCTCGAAGTCACAAGAATATTTTTGATCCGGAAGAAAACTCGGCACGACCGCAAGCGCGCTCGATACATCGCCGATCATCGGATTCACAGCGGCATCGGCGCCCAAAGCCTGCATCAGCGGACGTAACGAATGGCGCCGCTGTACGTGTCGGAGCGTGTCGGAGTTCATGCGCCAATAAGATCACCCCGGTCCCGGAGCTTCTCGAAAACGATGTTGCCCGGCTCCAGACGAACAATCCTGTTATGGCAAGCATGACGGGGAACAGGAGCAGTGCACGGCAGTTGTCGCCGGCGGTCGCCCGTAAACGAAATCGAAAACCCCGGGATGGCCTATCCCTGCTCGTGGATCCACTGTAACAACGCATCCTGCGCCATCTGCCCTTTGGCCGCGTTCGGGTGATTGATCATGAACACCACGACGTACCGTTTGCCGGAAGCGGCCAGGACATAGCCCGCGATGGCGCGCACCTCGTTCAGCATGCCGGTCTTGATATGAGCATAACCAGCAACGTTCTGTGTCCGCAGGCGCTGCCTCATCGTGCCGTCGTAGCCGACGACCGGCAGCGACGACATGAATTCCGGCATGGTTGGCGACTGGAAGACGACACTGAGGACGCGCGCCATCGTCGCTGGAGAGATGCGTTCGATACGCGACAAGCCGGAACCGTTCTCGATACTGAGTTCCGGCGCATCGATGCCCTTATTTGTCAACCATGTCCGCACTACTGCCGCGCCATGGTCCGGTGTGGCGGACAGTTTCGTCACGTTGCCGGCAATCGTCAGGAGCAACTGCCGGGCCATGACATTGTTGCTGTACTTGTTGATGTCCCGGATGACTTCCGACAATGAGACGGATTCCCATTCGGTGATAAGACGCCCACTTGCAGGCACGAGCCCATCGCGCACCTCGCCGTGAAACGTGCCGCCAAGCTCGCTCCATATATGTCGGAACACGGCCGCAAAATACTGCGTGCTCGTCATCTCGTAAGGATGAAAGTACCAGGTGCGGTCGCCGCAGGCGGCGGAATAGGTTCCTGCGAAACGGGCCCGGCCGCTTTCAATCACCGGCGACAGCTTTGCCCGCCAGTTGCCGCATTCATCCTTTGACAGCTTCGGCGCCACGACCGGATATCCCGCCAATGGCGGATCGACGATCATGTGTACCTTGCCGGTCATCGGATCGGGTAGAAAACGGAAACCGAGTGCCTTGTAATTCAGGAGCAATGCGTCCGGGCCGACGTTGTAGGTTCTTGTCGGATCGCCGTCGAAGGCAGCAGGGTCGAAAGGGGTGTCCTGGAAGGCGCTGCGGTCAAGCACCAAGTTCCCGCGAATTTCGCGAATACCCTGAGCCCGGATGCGACGCAGAAAAAGCCAGAAATTTTCCACGACCAGTTTCGGATCGCCGTTACCCTTGAAGATCAAATCTCCCAACAAGGCATCGCCTGCCTGCTTCCCATCCGCATATACCTGTGTCTTCCAGGTATATGTCGGCCCCAGCAGCTCCAGCGCGGCACTGCTGGTCACCAGTTTCATGGTCGATGCCGGATTGAATGGTGTGCTCGGATTGAAAACGGCCATTACCGGTCCGCCACCGACCTCCTGCACGTACACGCCCGTTGCCTGAATCGGGATCTCACTTTGCTTTAATGCGTCCTCGACGACGGACGGCAACGCTCTGGGGGAAACAGTACACGCAGTTAAAAGAGTACTCGCCGTTAACAATGTAACTAAGAAACAAGCTGCTTGGAGTCTGTGGGGAATTCGCATAGGATGAGAATGATATCTCCGTCCAATTCAGGAACGTTTCCGATTATCCCACGGTAGAGTCCGTTTACATGTCCAAATCCAACCCCTTGCCGACGTTCGCGCCTGACGATGCCCTGGCGCTCGACAACCAGCTCTGCTTCGCCTTGTATTCCGCTTCTCTGGCAATGACCAAGACCTACAAGCCTTACCTGGACAAGCTCGGACTCACTTATCCGCAGTACCTCGTGATGCTGGTGCTCTGGCAACAGGACGATGTGCTCGTCAAGGCAATCGGAGAACGGCTGTACCTCGACTCAGGCACGCTCACCCCGCTGCTCAAGCGGCTGGAAGCCTCGTCGCTGATAGCTCGCACCCGCGATGAGGCGGACGAAAGGCAAGTGCGTATTACGCTGACGAAAGAAGGGCGTGCGTTGAAGAAAAAGGCGCAATGCATTCCGCAGCAAATTCTTTGCGCCAGCGGGCAGACGCCGGATGCCATACAGGAATTGCGCGAACAATTGACGGCAATTCGAAACGACTTGGCCCGAACCCACGTCTAAGAATCTGATGCGTATCGCGAGCAAGCGCGCATCGGCGGGCGATTTTATATTGCACACAATTTAATTGTGTACTATATTTGCATCTCGTCTGCTGCTCATTTCGATTTTTCACTAACAAGGAGAACTTCATGCAAATTCTGTACACCGCACAAGCAACTGCAACCGGAGGCCGCGATGGCCGGGCCGTTACCAACGACAAGCATCTGGACGTCAAGCTCAATACTCCGAAGGAGCTTGGTGGTGCCGGTGGCGATGGAACCAATCCCGAGCAGCTTTTTGCTGCCGGCTATTCGGCGTGCTTCATGTCCGCGTTGAAATTCGTTGCCTTGCATACCAAGGTTAATCTCCCGGCGGACGCTGCGGTGACGGCAGAAGTGGGGATCGGCCCCAATGACAAAGGCGGATTCGCCCTGGCCGCGGAGTTGAAGGTTTCCTTGCCAGGCCTCGATCCGGCAGCGGCACAAGCGCTCGTCGCCAAGGCACACGAGGTTTGCCCTTACTCGAACGCAACCCGAAACAATGTCGACGTGAAAGTCGGCCTCGCTTAAGCCGAGTACCTGAAATAACGCCAGTCAGCAGGACGACTGGCGCACATCGACCTCCGCCCCGACGGAGGTTTTTTATTGGGCGGCACTGAATTCCTTCCGACCTGCTTGCGGAGACAATGCGGCCGCTTACCGGCAAGTCGGCAGGTAAGAATGGATCACTGATGGACATTTTTACATGCCCATCGCTTGAAAAAAGCAAAGGCCGCCCCTATACTTAGCACTCGCCAGGGTAGAGTGCTAACAAACAACTTCCCTGGCCCTAACATTTCCAATGCGGCCTGGTTGCATAACGGAATGCCTTTTGCAGCAAGCTTGCCGCAAAACAACTATAACTTATTGAATTTAAAGGAGTTTGTATGAACCTTCGTCCTTTGCACGATCGCGTTATCGTCAAGCGTCTGGACCAGGAAACCAAGACTGCGTCCGGCATCGTTCTTCCCGAGGCAGCAGCGGAAAAGCCTGACCAGGGCGAAGTACTGGCAGTCGGCAACGGCAAGATCCTTGAAGACGGCAAAGTACGTGCGCTCGACGTCAAGGTTGGCGATCGCGTTCTGTTCGGCAAGTACTCCGGCCAAAGCGTCAAAGTCAGCGGCGAAGAACTACTGGTGATGCGCGAAGAAGACATCATGGCAATCGTCCAGAAGTGACAGCGATGTCCAAGAGCGCCGGCATAGCCGCCGCGATTGGAAACATGCCGTCATCCCCGCGAACGCGGGAATTCAGAGATGCCCGACCGCAGGACATCATTTAATCGGCTTCTCTGGACTTCAAAAATACATACCCGTTTAAATTTTAAGGAGTAACAAACATGGCAGCTAAAGAAGTCGTATTCGGCGATGCCGCTCGTGCCAAAATGGTTGAAGGCGTCAACATTCTCGCCAACGCCGTTAAAGTCACCCTTGGCCCGAAAGGCCGCAACGTCGTTCTGGAGCGCTCCTTCGGTTCCCCGACCGTCACCAAGGACGGTGTTTCGGTCGCCAAAGAGATCGAACTGAAAGACAAGCTCATGAACATGGGCGCGCAGATGGTCAAGGAAGTTGCATCCAAGACTTCCGACAATGCCGGTGACGGCACCACGACTGCGACCGTGCTGGCACAGGCAATCGTTCGCGAAGGCATGAAATTCGTCGCCGCAGGCATGAACCCGATGGATCTGAAGCGCGGTATCGACAAGGCAGTCGCGGCAACCGTCGAAGAACTGAAGCAGATCGCCAAGCCCTGCACCACTTCCAAGGAAATCGCCCAAGTCGGTTCGATCTCCGCCAACTCCGATAGCTCCATCGGCGAGCGCATCGCTGAAGCAATGGAAAAAGTCGGCAAGGAAGGCGTCATCACCGTTGAAGACGGCAAGTCGCTGAACGACGAACTTGATATCGTGGAAGGCATGCAGTTCGACCGTGGCTACCTGTCCCCGTACTTCATCAACAATCCGGACAAGCAAGTCGCCATCCTCGAGAACCCGTTCGTCCTGCTGTACGACAAGAAAATCTCCAACATCCGTGACCTGCTGCCGGTACTCGAGCAAGTCGCCAAGGCCGGCCGTCCGCTGCTGATCATCGCTGAAGACATCGAAGGCGAAGCGCTGGCAACTCTGGTTGTGAACAACATCCGCGGCATCCTGAAGACCTGCGCCGTCAAGGCTCCTGGTTTCGGCGACCGTCGCAAGGCAATGCTGGAAGACATCGCTATCCTGACCGGCGGCCAGGTAATTGCGGAAGAAGTCGGCCTGACACTCGAAAAGATCACCCTGAACGACCTCGGTCAGGCGAAACGCGTCGAAGTGGGCAAGGAAAACACCACTCTGATCGACGGTGCAGGCCAGGCTGCAGGCATCGAAGCGCGCGTCAAGCAGATCCGCGTTCAGATCGAAGAAGCGACTTCCGACTACGACCGTGAAAAGCTGCAGGAGCGCGTTGCCAAGCTGGCTGGCGGTGTTGCAGTGATCAAGGTTGGCGCAGCGACCGAAGTCGAAATGAAAGAGAAGAAGGCCCGTGTTGAAGACGCGCTGCACGCGACCCGCGCAGCCGTTGAAGAAGGTATCGTTCCGGGCGGCGGCGTGGCATTGCTGCGCGCACGTGCGAACCTGAAACTGCAGGGCGACAATCCGGACCAGGACGCAGGCATCAAGATCGTTCTGCGCGCCATGGAAGAGCCGCTGCGCATGATCGTCCAGAACGCCGGCGAAGAAGCATCCGTCGTTGTCAACAAGGTCCTGGAAGGCAAGGGTAACTATGGTTACAACGCTGCAAACGGCACCTATGGCGACATGGTTGAAATGGGCGTGCTGGATCCGGCAAAAGTGACCCGTTCGGCGCTGCAAAATGCCGCATCGATCGCTTCGCTGATGCTGACGACCGATTGCATGGTTGCCGAGCTGGTGGAAGACAAGCCAGCCGCAGGCGGCATGAGCGGTATGGGTGGCATGGGTGGTATGGGTGGCATGGACGGCATGATGTAATTTGCCGACTGGTGGAACGTGGTAGCGTTCCGCCACCTGATCGCAAAAAAGCCCGCTTCGGCGGGCTTTTGTTTTGCTTGGTTGGGTACATGCACGCCCTAATCCGATCGAGCGTCCCTTACGACGTAGTAGTTAATGTTCTGGCTTTCTGGGGCAAGCGGTGTAATGACCTTTTCCATATAACTGACGTTCAACTGATGCGCATCCCTTACCGTATTGCGATAGCGTTCCACATCGGCAGCGTCCAAGTCGAACGGAACCTGCCTTTCGACCAAACCCTTAGCGGGTTTCGCAAGGTAAACGGATGCAATTTCCCACTTATCATTCACCTCTGCCCGGCGCGCCGCTAGGTTTGCATAGGCATAAGCATTCTCGCGGTCTTCGGTGACGTAGAGTCCCGACCCGGCTCCAAGCGAAGCATCGCGGTCAAAATTCTTGCCAGTAAGATTGAAATTAACGCCTTGTGCGGATATTGCATTGAAGTTATTGCGCGTGGAACCATGGTAGCCGACAAAGCTTGACGTGATTTCTTCACTTGAGTGGCTCAATGACAGGAACAGGTCCCATCCCGATACCAGACGGAAGGCCGGCATGCGAACGCTTCTTGCAGCCATCGTCATGGTTGACGGTTTCCACGACGATTCGTCCTTTACCTCAGTGCTATCTCTCACCACGTTTGCGCCTCGGCCAAGCACCCGCTGGTGCCTGTAACATCAGTCACATAGTAAAGCCATAAAAACCGTCCAGCCAAGCTGGGCAACTTTACTCTTCCTCGTCCTTCCAATCGTCACTCTCACCACCGTCCTGCGGCTCACCCAATAACGTCGGAGGTTCGTATGATGCAAGAAGCACCTTCCTGCTCTGCGGCGTCTCCAGGCTGATGCGTCCAAGCGCGCCACTACGGTAATCCTGCAACAGCGTATGCGCGGCCTTCTCGAAATCCAGGTCACCTCCCTTAAGCCGGTAGGCGCGCCGCTTGGCCACGCCCTCGATGACGCTCACGCCATCAATGCCCTCGGTTGGAAAACCATAGCGCGCGCTCAGCAATTGCGGATACCGTGCCAATAGCTGGTCCGCTAGAAAAGTCGCCACTTCCTCCTCAATGACCGCGTTGACGCCCACCGCATGGCTCGCGGCCAGCATCAGGCCGTCGGTTGGATGTTCGATTTTTGGCCACAGCATGCCCGGCGTATCGATCAGCACCATGTTGTTGCCAAGATAGAGGCGCTGTTGGGTCTTGGTAACAGCCGGTTCATCCCCGACCGCGGCCACGCGCTTTTTGAGCAAGGCATTCATCAGGGTCGATTTGCCGACGTTTGGAATGCCCATGATCATCATGCGCAATGGCTTGAGAGGCGTACCGCGATGCGGCGCCAGCTTCATCGCCATACCGGGAACCTTGGCCACATCCGCAGGCTTCTTGCAGCTCAGGGCAACCGCATGGACGTCCTTCTGGCGATTGTATTCATCCAGCCAGGCTTTGGTTGCGACCGGATCGGCCAGGTCGGCCTTGTTCAGAATTCTCAGGCAGGGGCGTTGCCGGAACTTGCGCAGCTGTTCGATCATCGGGTTGCTGCTGGCCTGCGGCAAACGGGCATCGACGACTTCGATGACCAGATCGGTCTTTTCCATGGATTCCGCCGCCTTTTTGCGGGCGGCGTTCATGTGACCGGGGAACCATTGTATGGACATGCTTGGCTTACGTAGCGAAATCGAGCCGCTATTCTACTCGCTGGACCATGCCGGCATGCCGCCTCAGTCGATGTCGGCCAGCACTTTGAGATGCGCGACGACGCTCCGTCCAAGCGCCGACAGGTTATAGCCGCCTTCGAGGCAGCTTACGATGCGTCCCTTCGCATGCTCCAGCGCGACCTGCTTGATCTGTTGCGTGATCCATGCATAGTCCGCCTCGACAAGACTCATCTGCCCAAGGTCATCTTCACGGTGAGCATCAAAGCCGGCGGAGATGAAAATGATTTCCGGCTTGTGGGCATGCAATGCCGGCAACCATTTTTCGAGAACCAGCTGGCGAACCTCGTCGCCTTTTGTATAAGCGGGGACCGGCACATTGACCATGTTCGCGCCGGTTCTCCGCGCGCCGCTGTAGGGATAAAACGGATGCTGGAAAAAACTGACCATCAGCACCCGAGGTTCGTCGATGAAGCTTTCCTCGGTGCCGTTGCCATGATGCACGTCGAAGTCGACGATGGCCACGCGTTGCAATCCATGTGCTTCGATTGCATGGCGGGCGGCGATCGCCACATTGCCGAAAAGGCAAAACCCCATTGCTTCCGACGGTCGCGCATGGTGACCCGGCGGCCGGATTGCGCAAAACGCATTGTCGATCTCGCCTGCAATCACCGCGTCGGTGGCGGCAATCGCCGCGCCCGCCGCTCGCAAGGCCGCATTCCAGCTATGCGCGTTCAGCAGGGTATCTCCGTCAAGCGGATAGTATTCCGGGCCACCGCCCGTCAGCGGCGGCACGTTATCGTGTATGCGGGCAATGGCCTCGGTACTGTGAACGCGAGCGATGGCGGCAAGCTCGGCAACGGGCGCCTCCCGGCATTCGATCAGGCTATCGATACGGCTGGCAATGAGCTGATCCTCGATGGCTTGCAGGCGGTCCGGCGATTCGGGATGCCATGAACCCATTTCGTGGCGCTTGCAATCAGGATGACTGTAAATGGCTGTTGTCATTTCGTTAGGGAAAGATATGCGCTACGATTCTCGAATAGAATCATCATAGTTTAGCGAAGAAAGCGATCTCTCACCGTCACGACGCGTTCCGCTCGATTACACTACCCCGCGTTCGATCGAAGCGGCATGCGTTTTCCACCCTGTATTGATATATTCATGTTCAACAAAGTCCACGCCGTTGCAAAACAAGTCAGCCAGATCGTTGTAGGCAAAGACCTGCAAATCCGCCAGTCGCTGGTATGCCTGCTTGCCGGCGGCCACTTGCTGATCGAAGATGTGCCCGGTGTCGGCAAGACCACGTTGGCGCATGCGCTGGCCATTTCACTTGGCCTGAAATTCAACCGCTTGCAATTTACCAGCGACCTGCTGCCGGCCGACGTACTCGGAATCTCGGTATTCAACCGCGAAACGAGCGGTTTCGTTTTCCATCCCGGCCCGGTGTTCACACAGGTATTGCTGGCGGACGAGATCAACCGTGCGACGCCTAAAACGCAGTCCGCTTTGCTGGAGGCAATGGAAGAACGGCAAGTGACCGCCGATGGCGTGACCCGTGATCTTCCGCAGCCCTATTTTGTCATCGCCACCCAAAACCCGACGCATCAGATCGGCACTTTCCAGTTGCCGGAATCGCAATTGGACCGTTTCCTCATGTGCCTGTCGCTGGGCTACCCGGACGCGACGGCCGAGCGGGCGCTGTTGATGGGCGAGGATCGGCGTTCGATGCTGCGTTCGCTGCCGACCGCGATGCGGCCGGAAGAGTTATTGGAAGCGCAACGCATGCTGAAAGAGGTGCATGTATCGACAGCGCTGGTCGATTATGTCCAGGCACTGGCGCAGGCATCGCGCCAGGGCGGCCTGTTCGCAGAAGGCTTGAGCCCGCGTGCGGCGATTGCGCTGCTGCAGGCGGCACGCGCATGGGCCGCGCTCGAAGGCCGCGATCACGTCATTCCCGAAGATGTGCAGGCGGTCCTGATACCGGTTGCAGCCCATCGACTGCGTCCGCTGAAATCCGCCAGCGGATCAGCGCTCGGCAGCCGCGATCTCGTCGTGCAACTGATGAAGTCCGTTCCAGTCTGACGATTGCATGAACGTTTTCAGCAAGATCGAACACGCGCTGCGCAAACGCGCCAGCAAATGGCTGTTCCGTAATCGCGGCACGGAGCCGGGTGAAGTATTCCTTCATCAGCGGCGTGTATTCATCATGCCGACCCACCCCGGCCTGTTCTTCTGCGTCATGCTGGTCGCGCTGTTCATCGGGGCAGTCAATTACAACCTCAGTCTTGGATTCGGGTTCACCTTCCTGATCGCCGCATGCGCGCTGATCGACATGCATCTTACCTTTCGCAATCTGGCGCACCTCCATCTCGCAGCCGGACGCGCCACCTCGGTATTTGCCGGCGAAGAGGTGCAATTCGAACTGCACCTGATCAATCGGCGCAAGCACGACCGCTATGCGATCTGGCTCGACTTCGTGGGCGAGGGTTTGCCGGAAGTCGACCAGGCTGCGGATGTACCGGGCAACTCGACACGAAGCGTGACGCTGTCCACACCGGCACGACGGCGCGGTTGGCTTACCGCACCACGGGTTCGCCTGCAAACCCGCTTCCCGCTCGGCCTGTTGCGTGCATGGAGTTACTGGCAACCGGATGCCAGGGCATTGGTGTATCCCCGCCCTGAACAGGATGCCCCGCCGCTGCCGCTTGCGGAAGCAGAAAAGAAGGATGGACAGGGCGAGGCCGGGCAGGATGACTTCGCCGGCATACGGGGTTACCAGGCCGGCGATTCGCTGAAGCGGCTGGCATGGCGCCAGATCGCCAAGCTGGATGCGGAAATGGATGGCAGCCTGGTGACCAAGTACTTCGAAGGCGGGGCCGCGAGTGAGATCGCGCTCGATTTTTCCCTCCTTCCGCCCGGCATGGATGTCGAAGCGCGGCTATCGCGCATGACCCGCTGGGTGATCGAAGCCGAGGCGCGCGGCGTGCCCTATGCGTTTCATCTCGGCGACACGCACCTGGAGCCGGCGCTCGGCCCGACACATCGTGAAGCCTGCCTGCAGGCGCTGGCGCTCTATCAAACTGCATGATGAACACATTGCAAACACGATCCGTACTGGGTTCGCTACCAGGAAAGCTGTCCCGACCGATGGCCCGCGACAAGGCCGATGCGCTGCTATTGCTCGTCACCTGCGCGCTGGTGCTGATTCCCCATGCAAGCCATCTGCCGGCATGGATCAATATCGCCTGCACGACACTGTTGTTCTGGCGCGGCTGGGTAACTTTCCGCGGCAACCGCATGCCGCCGCGATGGCTGCTGCTGCCGCTGGCGGTGCTGTCAATGGTGGGCGTTTATTGGACATACAAGACGATCTTCGGCCGCGAAGCCGGCGTGTCAATGCTGGTGCTGCTGCTGACATTCAAGCTGCTGGAGATGCATGCGAAGCGCGACCTGTTCGTCATCCTGT
>NZ_DASZBA010000078.1:0-4175 GCF_035944575.1 Noviherbaspirillum sp. | reverse complement strand
GTTGAAGCTCGAATTCAAGGTCGGCCTGGTGGATGTCAGCGCGCAGGAAGACACATGGACCTTCGTCGCCCCTGCATCCGGCATGCCGGAAACCCGCTCCACCGGACTCCCCGACGACTTCATTGCACGAATGGTCGGATTGACTGCAGCGGACTTGCTTGAGTCGCCGATGTGGGTGAATACGGGCACCGACCAGTTGCTCATGCCTGTAAGGTCGGTTGATGCGGTAGCTCGTGCTCAGCCGGCCGGCGACTTGCTGAACCAATGGCTGGTGAGCAGTCTGGGCAGGAAGACCGCTTACGTCTTCGCATTCGATGGAGATGCCGCGAGCAGCGCCGAGGTCGTCGCACGCTACTTTTTTACCATGCAAGGCGGCGGCGTAGCCGAAGATCCGGGTACTGGATCGGCTTGCGCCAACCTCGGAGGATGGCTGATCGCGGCCGGCAGACCGCTTCCTCGCAGTGTACAGATTCGCCAGGGCGAAGCCGTCGGCCGCAAATGCACACTGCATCTTCACGTCAGCGCGGAAAGGCGGATTCATGTCGGTGGCCGTGTGATTGAACTCGGCCGCGGTTTCGTCGATATCTGAATGGATTATTGATGTCCTGGCTGCCACTCCGCATGCGCAGGCACCGCATCATCGAACGTAAGCCAGGGTGCCGCGTGCGACTTCCAGATCATGAACTCGGGCCGCACTCCGGGATCATCGTCGAGCGTCGCCACGCGCAGGATCAGGTACGGCTTGCCTTCCCTGCTTGCCAGCAGATGCGACCCGCAGACGGAACAAAAATAACGCCGCTTTCCGGGCGACGACTCGAAAGACTTCAAGGCATCCTGTCCGGCGGTCCATCTGAAATCCGCCGGCTTGACCGCTGCTGCACTGTTGAACGCCGCTGCATGTGCCTTCCGGCAGGTACGGCAAGCACAATGCTGGATGGAGGACGCCAGCTTGTCGACTTCATAAGTCACTGTCTTGCATAGGCAGCTGCCCTTCATATTGTCTCCTTCATACGAATAATGCTTTTGCAGGGCGGCGGCCATCATTAAACGCTGCCGCGGGCCGCCGCGCCCGTGGAAATCCGAGTGTAATGAGCGCAGCGTTTGATGTCCATCATGCAAGCATTGATCTGTTCGCGCTGTCTTTACGGTTTGACATACAAAGGTAAGGAACCCGTATCGCTGCATTCGAGACCGTAATAGAATTGGACGCATGCTGTCGCGGTGCTTTAGCAACCCAGGCAATCACCATAACTACCATGTGAAATAACTGCGAATCTATGGAATACAACGTTGTCGATACACAAATTTCGCCGGAAGGCCGCCTTGAAATCCTCTCCAAGGCTGAAGTAGCAAAGCTGCTCGATACCAGCCAGGGCGGCTTATATGATGTATTCCGCAGCTGCTCGCTGGCGGTCCTCAACTGCGGCAACGGCTTGGACGATGGCAAGGAACTGCTCGAGCGCTACAAGAACTTCGATATCAGCATCATCCAGCGCGAGCGAGGCATCAAGCTCGACATGAAGAGCGCCCCTGCGCGCGCCTTCGTCGACGGCAAGATGATCAAGGGCATACATGAACACCTGTTTGCCGTTTTGCGCGACGTGATCTACATCAACGACGAGATTATCGGCAATCCGAAGTTCAATCTCGAAACCACCGAAGGCCTCACCGATTCGGTATTCCACATCCTGCGCAACGCCAATGTCCTGCGGCCGATGACCACGCCGAACATCGTCGTCTGCTGGGGCGGCCACTCGATTTCGCGCGAAGAATACGACTACACCAAGGATGTCGGCTATGAAATCGGATTGAGGGCGATGGATATCTGCACCGGATGCGGCCCGGGTGCGATGAAGGGACCGATGAAGGGTGCCGCGATCGCACACTCCAAGCAGCGCATCACCGGCGGCCGTTATCTCGGCTTTTCAGAGCCTGGCATCATTGCCGCCGAATCGCCGAATCCGATTGTGAACGACCTGGTGATCCTCCCCGATATCGAGAAGCGTCTGGAAGCGTTCGTGCGCGCGGGACATGGCATCGTGGTGTTCCCCGGCGGCGCGGGCACGGCCGAGGAGATACTGTACATACTCGGCATCCTGCTACATCCCGACAACGCGGAGCTTCCCTTCCCACTCGTCTTTACCGGTCCGAAGAGCGCAGCCGACTATTTCACGCAGATCGATCAATTCATCGGCGAAACGATAGGACCGGAAGCACAGCGGCGCTACAAGATCATCGTCGACGATCCGGTCCGCGTGGCGCAGGAAATGCAGGATGGCATGAAGCGAGTCCGTGAATTCCGCAAGGAGCGCAGCGATGCCTACTACTTCAATTGGCTGCTCAAGATCGATCACGAATTCCAGAAACCATTTTTCCCGACGCATGAAAACATGCGCAACCTGCGGTTGCAGAAGGACCAGCCCAGTCACTTGCTGGCGGCGAACCTGCGCCGCGCGTTCTCCGGCGTCGTGGCTGGCAATGTGAAGGATCAGGGCATCCGCGCTATCGAAAAACACGGCAAGTTCGAAATCCGTGGCGACGCGAAAATCATGGGGCCGATGGATGCGCTTCTGTCGTCTTTCGTTGCACAACACCGTATGAAACTTCCCGGAAAGAAATATAATCCTTGCTACCGCATCATCACCTAGATGCGGGAAGAAGAGGCCGCCGAAGAGCGGCCGATTCATACACGCCAAGGAGATAAACAATGAAGGTAGTAAAAAGCCTGGTTGCCGGCATCGCGATGGTGCTGGCCAGTTCCGTATGCGCACAACAATACGCTGGACGCACGGAAGTTCATCCGATACAAAGCATGACCTTGTCCACCGCCCAGTTCCTGAGCGGTAAAACAGACGGCAAACCGGTCACCCTCGCAGGCGAACTCCGTCTGCCGGTCGGTAAGCCGGGAACGAAATTCCCTACCCTGATCGCAGTCCACGGCTCGTCCGGAATCGGTATCAACATCGATCGCTGGGCGCATGAACTCAATTCAATCGGCGTTGCGGTTTTCCTGCTCGACTCCTTCAGCGGCCGGGGCATCACCAGCACCGTCGCCGATCAGGGCCTGCTGGACCATCTGGCCATGCTATACGACACTTACCGCGCGCTGGATCTCCTGGCCACTCATCCGATGGTCGACCCGCAGCGCATCGGCGTTCTCGGATTTTCAAAAGGCGGCGTAGCAAGCGTGTACGCGGCGATGGACCGGTTCAACGAAGCCTATGGCAGCAAGAAGGCGCGATTTGCGACATACATGGCCTTCTACCCGCCCTGCTACAAATATATCGATGACGAGAAAGTCGATGCCAAGCCGATCCGCATCTTCCATGGCGAGGCCGACGACTATGTGCCGATTGCACCATGCCGTGACTATGTCAGCCGCCTGCAGGCTCGCGGCGCGGATGTTTCCATCATCGGCTATGCGGATTCCTATCACGGCTTCGACTCGCAGACCTTGCCGCCGAAGGTGAGCCTGCCGCAGGCGCAGCAGGCCGTGAAATGCCGGCTGGAGGAAGGCGCGGGCGGCAGCATCATGAACATGGATACCGGCAAGCCGTTCGGCCGTACCGATGCCTGCACCGGCGTGGGCGCCACCGTTGGCTACAACAAGGATGCGCACATGAAAGCAATCGAGGACGTCAAGCGCGAAGTAAAAGCGGTATTCAAGATCGAGAGCAAATAAGGCGATCCGGGATCCGCGGTCAATACAATACGGACTGCCGTAAAAAAGGGTTGCTTGATGCAACCCTTTTTCATTTCCGGAGCGGTCAGGCAAATGCTTAGATCTTTGCTTCCCTATCCTGCCAATATTTGTCCCGCAGTTCCCGCTTGAGTATCTTTCCGGCGGCGTTGCGCGGAAATTCCTTCAGGATGGCAACCTCCTGCACCCGCTGGTAACGCGCACTGACCCGCCCGTTGATCCACTCCCTGAGTTCTTTTTCCGAAAGGGCGTCGGCACGTTTCAGCACCACCGCGGCGAGCGGAGTTTCACCCCATTTGTCGTGCGGGATGCCGAACACCGCCGCTTCCAGCACGTCCGGATGCCGGACCACGACCTCTTCGATATCGCGTGGATAGATCTTCACGCCGCCGCTATCGATCATTTCCTTTTTCCGGTCGACCAGGTAGAGAAAGCCGTCACCATCGACATAACCGAGATCGCCGGTGCGGAGCCA
>NZ_DASZBA010000077.1:0-16255 GCF_035944575.1 Noviherbaspirillum sp. | reverse complement strand
CTATGCAGTCCGCGGCATCGCGCGCGCAGCGAAGGAGGGCAGTCAACTCGTCATTCTCCGGATGGATACGCCGGGCGGCCTGGATACCTCGATGCGGTCGATTATCAGAGCGATCCTTGCATCGCCTGTTCCGGTTGCGGGCTATGTCGCTCCGGGCGGGGCACGCGCCGCCAGCGCCGGCACTTATATCCTGTATGCGAGTCACATCGCGGCCATGGCGCCCGGCACCAATCTCGGCGCAGCGACACCGGTCGCGCTCGGCGGCATGGAGCCGGAGCGGGTGAAGCCGCCCGCCGAGCGGGATAAGGATGGCGTGGACAAGGATGCGGGGAAAAGCGCCGATGAAAATCGTGGCGCGGACCAGGCGACAACCTCGCCTTCCACCCGCAAACAGGTGAACGATGCCGCCGCCTACATCCGCGGACTGGCCCAAATGCGGGGCCGCAATGCGGATTGGGCCGAACGCGCGGTGCGCGAGGCGGTGAGCCTGCCGTCCGATGAGGCATTGAAGCTCAAGGTCGTCGATCACGTTGCCGCCGATGTGCCGGCGCTGCTGAAGCAGCTCGACGGCACATCGTTGACTGTTCTCGGACAGACGAGGCAATTGCATACCGCAGGGGCTTCGGTCATCGATGCGCAACCGGACTGGCGCGCCAGGTTGCTCGCCGCGATCACCAACCCGAGCATTGCGTTGATTCTGATGACCATCGGCATCTATGGACTTATGTTCGAGTTCATGAGCCCCGGCATGGTGGTGCCGGGTGTGGTGGGCGGCATCTGCCTGCTGCTCGGCCTCTATGCCTTGCAACTGCTCCCGGTGAACTATGCGGGGCTGGCGCTGATCATCCTCGGGATGGCTTTCCTGCTGGCGGAAGCCTTCCTGCCCAGTTTCGGCGCGCTCGGCCTTGGCGGCATCGCGGCGTTCGTGGCCGGTGCATTGATTCTTATCGACACCGATGTGCCGGGTTATGGCATTCCGCTCGGGTTGATCGCCGGTATCGCGGTCGTAAGCGCGTTGTTCGTCGCCGCCATCGCCGGCGTGGCATTGAAAACCCGCCGCCTTGCCGTCAGGGCGGGACCGGGAGACATGATCGGCAGCCTGGCGGATGTCGTGGACGTGACGCCGCACGAAGCGTGGGCGCATATTCACGGCGAAACGTGGCGGGTAGTCAGCGATGCGCCGCTGCATCGCATGCAAAGAGTGCGTGTCGTTGCGCGCAATGGACTGGTACTGCGGGTCGTTCCCGTCGGCCCTAACGAACAAGGAGAATAACCATGTACTTCGACTTCAGCATCGCCGGACTGATCATCCCCCTGATCGCGCTCATCATCCTGCTGGCCATGTCCATCCGCGTGCTGCGGGAATACGAACGCGGCGTCGTCTTCCAGCTCGGCCGCTTCTGGGGCGTGAAGGGGCCGGGGCTGATCATCATCATTCCGGTGCTGCAGCAGATGGTGCGCGTGGACCTCCGTACCATCGTGCTCGACGTACCAACCCAGGATGTGATTTCCCGCGACAACGTGTCGGTAAAGGTGAATGCAGTCCTCTACTTCCGCGTCGTCGATCCGGAAAAGGCCATCATCCAGGTCGCCAATTTCTTCGAAGCCACCAGTCAGCTGGCGCAGACGACGTTGCGCGCGGTGCTGGGCAAGCACGAACTCGACGACATGCTGGCCGAGCGCGAGCGGCTGAACCTGGATATCCAGCAGGTGCTCGATGCGCAGACCGATGCCTGGGGCATCAAGGTGGCAAATGTCGAGATCAAGCATGTCGACCTCGACGAATCGATGATACGTGCCATCGCGCGGCAGGCGGAGGCGGAGCGGGAGCGCCGCGCCAAGGTAATCCATGCGGAGGGCGAACTGCAGGCATCCGAAAAGCTGATGCAGGCGGCGCAGGTGCTGTCCCGGCAGTCGGGCGCGATGCAACTGCGCTACATGCAGACGCTGAGCACGATCGCGGGCGACCGGGCATCGACCATCGTGTTCCCCTTGCCGATCGAGCTGCTGACGGGCATGGCGGAACTGCAGGCGAAGATGCCGCGCAGCGAGCGCTGAGGGTATCCGCCATATGTCGTGAAATTGTAATTTCGCCGTTCAAACTGCTGACAATTTCCACACAGTCACGGCGGCGGCTGCTGCCTATCATGTCGGCTTTGATTCATATTTCAATGCCATGCCGACTTCTCGCCTACTCCGCTCACGCCTGCTCTGGTCAGGTTTTCTCACCGCCACGCTGACCGCCTGCGGCGGCAGCGTCAGCATTGGCAGCGGCTTCGAACCGCCGCCTCCGGTCAGCGTCGCCACGCCCGGCGTCGCTGCCGTCAAGTTGCGCACATCGGCCGGCGGCTGGACCGTGATGACGGAGAAGCTGCGTCCGCTGGCGAATGTCGCCGTGCCCGACCGGCGCCTCGTCATCAGGCGGGAAGGCAGCACGGCTTCCGGCGCCTATGCCGCGCCGGAAGGATGGTCGCTGATCGATTTCGCCACGCACCATCCGTCGCAGGACATGACAGTGGTGCTCGCCAGCAGCACCGGCATTCGCCTCGTGCGGCTCGACAAAGAGGGCAGGATGCTCAGGCAAGCCGACTTCGCCGATCCGCACGCCGCGACCGATCCGTTCGTCGGCGACACGCTGGTGATCCGCAATTCCCAATCGCTGGTGCCCTTCGCCACCCGGGATGCGGCGCGCGTCGCCGCCATCGGCGAGGACGCCGCTCTCGTGCTGCGCACAGGGCGCAATGCCGTCGTCGCCTATCGGCTCGGATACTCCGCGGCGGGTGGCTTCAATACGCAATGGCGCAGGATCGTCGAGCCCGGTGTGCCGATCGGTGGTGTCGGCCTGACCTCGGGTACCTTCGATCCTTTCGGTGGGCTGGACAACCAATGGCACGTCCATATGGATGTCAATGCCGAGGGGCAGATCGCGGTTGCCGTCGCCATCGGCCTGACCGAGATCGTCGACGGCCATTCGCAGCATTTCAACGAACCGCTCGACCCGGCACTCGCCAACGGCGTGCTGCTGACCCAGATTGCGCCCAATGGCGTGCGGCTGACGACCACGGTCGTCGATACGGCGAAGAAATCTGAAATCCACGCCATCCGGTGGGTGGGCGATTCGGTTGCGCTGGCCGGACGCGTGCGCAGCGAAATCGTTCCTGATGGCAGCGGCTGGGATGGTTATGTGGCCCTTGTGCAGCCGGCTACCCGGCGCGTGGCGGCGTACCGTACCGTGCACGCCGATCGCGGCGAAGTGATCTTCGATATCGCGCCGCTTGCCGGCGGGCGCTTTCTGGTCGGCGGCAGCGCCGGCTATGTCCAGAATCCATCGGGCGGAAGCATCTCGGAAGACGCCGCGCCGCTGTTGGCGATACTCGACGCGCAGGGCCGCCTGATTCGCCGGGTGCCGTTCTCCGCCGGGCCGCGCCACAACCAGATCCGATCGCTGGCGGGCTGGAAAGGCAACCTGCTGATCGCCGGCTTTGACAATGGACCGGGCACTCATTCCGCCGACAACAATCCCGCGCTGCTGACCGCGGACGGTTTCATCGAGGAAGTACCAACGCCGTAAAGGGATGAAGTGGGATCTCTTAAAAGGTTTTGAAGATGATGGCGTCTCTTCCGCCGTGCTTTGCTTCGTACATCAGCGAGTCGGCGCAGGCCAGCGCTTCTTCGACACTCCCGGGCGCATTGATGAAGGTAGCCGCGCCCATGCTGAAGCTGACCGGCCACTTGTTTGCACGCATCTCGGCATCCAGCTTGGTCTTCAGGTGCGTGACGGTGTTTTTAACTGCATCGGCGGAGGTCTCGGGCAGCATGACGGCGAACTCGTCGCCGCCCAGGCGGGCGGATGCATCGACGCTGCGCAGGTTGGTGTGCAGCGTGTGCGCGATCCGGACCAGCAGGGAATCACCGGTGTCGTGACCGAGCGTGTCGTTGACTTGCTTGAAATGGTCGCAGTCGAAATAAATCAGCGATATGGGATGCCCATAGCGCTTTCTCCGTTCGGTTTCCGCATGGAGCGCCTCATAGAAACCCTTGCGGTTCAGGATGCCGGTCAACGGATCATGCCTGGCCAATTTCTCCACCTGCTCGAACGCATCTCTCAACTTCGACTGCAGCCATACAAGCAGCACGATGGCAATGAGATCGCTGCCGATGTCGATCATGCCGTACACATCCATTGGCGGCTGTTCGTCCACCAGCACGCGCATGATCACCTGGTTGGTTGTCAGGGCGATGGCAAAGAGCATGCCCCATCGCGGTCCGGCGAACCAGGTAACGAACAGCACGGGAATCAGTTGCAGCAACAACAGGCTGATCTGCGGTTCGATTCCCACGTCCACCGCCGCGACGCCAATGAAGCTCAGCAAACCGATGACGAGCGCACGATCGCGCGTGATCTTGATCACCGGCCCATCTCCGGAAACATTCAGCAGCAGGGGGCGGCGCCGGCCTCTTTTGCGCCAGCGGCGTATCGCCTGCAGGCGCCACAGGCCGCTCACCAGAAAATATTCGGTCACGGCGGACACCACGGCGAGGACCGTCAGGCCAGTGATCAGGGGAAGACCGACACCTTGCGCCCATTCAACGAGATTGGCGAACAGGCCTATGACTTCCGTCTGCTGCGCCACGAGTTCTTCCGCTTCGCCTGGCAGGGGCGCGGTGTCGGTATCGGTGCTGCCGGTAATAAAGCCGCCCAGTTTGTAAGCGAAATAATAGATCGGCGGAAATGTAAGCGGATTGGTAACAAGGGTGCTGAAGGCGGCGACCGGCAGATTGACGCGGAAGATGATTGCACCGATTGCTGCGAACAGGATCTGCGCAAAGGGAATCATGAAGCCAAAGAACAGGCCGATGGCGACGCCGCCGGCGACCGCGCGCCGATTGAATTGCCAAAGGAAATGGTGATCGAGGTAGCGGTTGAAGGGTTTCAGAAAACGATTGTTCCGTAGCGCCGCCGATGTCGGCAAATGCTTGAAAAGACGGGGGCTACGCATCAATTCCACTCCTGGCTGATATGGCGGCAGGCTCCGGCCTGCCTACATCTGGTGTCGGCATGCCGGGAAACGCAGTGCTTCGCGCACACGGGACTTCATAGTATGTTCGTCTTTGCGCGCCGTACCTTTATCGAAGTCAAAGCACTGTGCGGACCTGCCCGGCAAAAAGAGGCACAAGTATATTTTGGATAGCCGATTCGCGCAGGCATGGTCATACCGGCACCGCGGGACGCGGATATGCGCCGGTCTGCTGACAATTCAATAATTACCGCGCCTGTATGGACCCGCCATACCGTTTTATTTCCCACCGGGCGACTCCGAACCCTGCCGGGCCGCTCCGCGCTTGACCGCTTCCGCATTCGGATCGCCCTTTTCAATCGCGGAATAATATTCCTGCGCCTGCGAGCGGCTGATGTGCGGCGGGAAGGGCGGCACGTTGGCATCCACGATCGCGTCGATCACGCAAGGCCGGTTTGCCTGCAGCGCGGCTTCCCACGCCGGCACGATCTGATCCGGTTGTTCGACCCGAATCGCCTCGAGGCCGAGCATGCGTGCATAGTCGGCATAGGAAAATCCGGGCAGCACCTGCGATGTGTCGTACTTCGGCTGGCCTTTCATCCCGCGCTGCTCCCACGTCACGAAATTCAGATCGCGGTTGTTCAGTACCAGGACGATGAGTTGCGGATTCTGCCATTGCCGCCAGGATTCCCCGATGGTGATCAGCTCATTGATGCCGTTCATCTGCATCGCGCCATCACCGACCAGCGCGATCACCGGCCGGTCCGGATGGGCAAGCTTGGCGGCGAGCGCATAGGGCACGCCGCAGCCCATGGTTGCCAGGCCGCCCGACAGGGAAGCCATCATGCCGCTGCGAATCTTCAGGTCCAGCGCATACCAGGCGGCGGCCGAACCGGAGTCGCAGGTGAGGATGCAATCGTCAGGCAGGCGCGGGGAGAGCTCCCAGAAGACGCGTTGCGGATTGACCGGATCGGCCGGGTCCATGGCTCTGGCTTCCAGCACCCGCCACCACGCCTCTACGCCTTCTTCGATCTTGCTGCGCCAGCGGCGATCGGCCTTGCGCTTTACAAGGGGCATCAAGGCACGCAGGGTTTCCTTCGCATCGCCCACCAGATTGCACTCCATCGGATAGCGCAGACTCACCATCCTGGGCGAGATGTCGATCTGCACCCCGCGCGCTTGCCCCTCTTTTGGCAGGAATTCGGCGTACGGAAAGCTCGAGCCGACCATCAGCAAGGTATCGCATTCATTCATCATGTCGAAACTGGCCTTGGTGCCGATGATGCCGATCGTGCCGGTGACGAAAGGTAGTTCATCCGGCACTGCGGCCTTGCCCAGCAGTGCCTTGGCGATGCCGGCGCCGAGCAGTTCGGCAACCTCGATCAGTTCCTCGCCGGCATGCAGCGCGCCCGCGCCCGCAAGAATGGCCACCTTGTTGCCGCTATTCAGGATATCGGCCGCTTCCTGCAAGGCGTCGGGTGCTGGGGCAAGGCTGCGACCGACCGTGCCGATGCCGGAATGCACGCTGCCATGCTCGCGCGACGGCACTTCCACTGCATCGAGATCCTGTACATCGCTTGGAAGAATGACGCAGGTGACGGTTCGCTCGTCGCGCGCGATGCGCACCGCGCGGTCGATCAGGTGCCGTACCTGCTCGGGGCTGGTGGCCATATGCACATAGTCCTTCGCCACATCCTTGAACAGCGACACCAGATCGACTTCCTGCTGATAGTCGCCGCCGAGCGATGCGCGCTTTTGCTGGCCGACGATGGCGACCACCGGCTGATGATCCATCTTGGCGTCGTACAAGCCGTTCAGCAAATGAATCGCTCCCGGCCCCGAGGTCGCAAGGCAAACGCCGACTTCGCCGGTGAACTTGGCGTGCGCACACGCCATGAGGGCGGCGAGCTCTTCATGTCGCGTCTGGATGAACTGGATATCGTTCTGGCGGTTGAAGGCGGCCATGATGCCGTTGATGCCGTCTCCCGGATAGCCGAACACGCGGTGGATATTCCACTCTGCCAAGCGCTGCAATAAAAAGTCACCGACTGTTATTGTCATTTGAAGCTCCTGTGCATATGAAGTGGACGAAAATTGTGTGCATTCGGAAACCGATAGGGACGGGTATTTCCGGTCTGAAATTGGTTGCCGGGCATGCTTCCTTGCAGATTCCTGCTTGAAGCTCCGTGCTTTGCGGTCCCTATATCAATATTGCAATCAGCCCGTTTCGACCCGCGCTCCGGTGATTGATTCAGTGATTTCCCCACTTCCACGCTTTTGCCGTTCCCCGGATGCCCCGTCCAGGCGCGCCTCCTGCTGGAGAAACAAACTGCCCCCAGAGTTTTTTGGCGGTCCGTTAAACCAAATTTCCGGGATGCTGTCATTTAGTTATCGTTTGACGGCCGTTGAAAATTGCAGGCCTTCATCAGGTGGAAAAAACACGAGCCGCGGATCGATGATCAGACATCGTGCCGCTTCCGGCCGGGGTGCATTCCTGCTGATGACGGAATTTTCTTGGCGCCGTCATTTCATTCCGCGCTGACAGGAAAGTACATGCAATGCTGAAATCAGTTGTGGTGCGCGCCGGACTTCTGTACTTGGTGTGGTGGATCATGAGCGGCGGCAGATCCGACGCATGGTTGTTCGGACTCGTGGTCGTCGCGCTTGCTGTCGTGGTCAGCTTGCGCCTGCAGCCGCGACGCGCCATCGCATTCTCAATCACCGGTTTCCTGTTGTTTTTAATTTTTTTCCTGGGCCGCTCCCTCAAGGGAGGCGCACAGGTCGCCGCCATTGCACTGATGCCGAGAATGAGCCTGCATCCGGCCATCGTCGAGGTGGAGCTGCGTCTTCCACATGAGACCGAACGAATATTTTTGGTCAGCATATTGAGTCTTTTGCCCGGAACCCTCAGCGCGGGCCTGGATAAGCATCGGTTGTTGCTGCATGTGCTCGATTCGCGGCTGCCGGTCGAAGAGGAAGTAATGAACGCCGAATGGCAGGTGGCTCGCATGTTCGGGGTGGAATTGCGATGAGCGGCCTGCCATTGATGCTTGCTTTATTCATGTTCGCCAACCTGATGGTGGCATTGGTGCGAGCAGTGCGTGGTCCGACATCCGCGGATCGGCTGCTGGCTGCATTGCTGTTCGGGACGACCGGCGTGGCAATCCTTCTTCTGCTGGCGTATTCCGGCGGCGGCAGCTCCCTGGTGGACGCGGCCCTGGTATTTGCATTGCTCGCCGCAATTTCCGGCGCGGCCTTCGCGCAACGCGCATGGCGGTATGAACAGGGAGAGGCGGAAAATGAGCGCCATTGAGATAATCGGGAACGCCTGTTTGCTGATCGGCGCGGCCTTCTTCCTGGCGGGAACGATCGCGCTGCTGCGCTTTCCCGATGTCTATACCCGTTTGCATGCACTGGCCAAGGTGGACAACATCGGACTCGGCTTCACCACGCTGGGCTTGCTGCCAAGGGTCGATGATCCGGCCTCGGGTTTGAAACTGATCCTGGTATGGATGCTGGTGCTCGCCGCAAGCGCGGCAACGAGCTTTCTGGTTGCGCGCCGTATTCGCCGGCGCGGCATCGCGCACTGGGAACGGCCGCAACAATGACCGGAATCGTATTCGATCTGCTGCTCGTAGCGGCACTTCTTTGGAGCGCCGTCCGCGCGGTGACCGTGCAGGACCTCTTTCGCGGGGTGCTCCTGTTCATCGTGTTTGGCTTGCTGATGGCGCTGGCATGGGCTCGTCTCGGCGCTCTCGATGTGGCTCTCGCGGAGGCGGCGATCGGCGCCGGCCTGAGCGGCGCGCTGCTTCTGGACACGGTGGGACATTTGCGCGCCTATGGGCAACGGGTGCGGCGATGAACCGGATGCGTCGCTTCATTGTGATCGCGCTGAGTGCCGCGCTGAGCGTCATGATCGGCTTGTCCGTGCTGCAGCTCCCGGAGGCGCCTGTGCGGCTGGCTCCGCAGGTCGGTGCGGAAATCGGCAACAGCGGCGTCGAGCATCCGGTCACTGCCGTTCTGCTCAACTTTCGCGGCTACGACACCTTGCTCGAAATTGCCGTGCTTCTGCTGGCATTGATCGGCGTGCTGACTGCGACCGGCGAGCAGGAGACCGGCGGTGTCCGCGTATCCGGGTCGCCGCAAGCCGTGCTGCAATCGATTGCACGCGCGCTGACACCGCTGATGGTGGTCGTTGCAGGCTATCTGTTATGGGCCGGATCGCATCAGGCCGGGGGCGCCTTTCAGGCCGGGGCGGTGCTGGCTTCCTGCGGCGTGCTCCTCTACCTGGCCGGGGTGATACCGGCGTGGACGGCGCCCGACCTGCTGCTCCGCGCCGGTCTGGGGGTCGGCTTTCTGGTATTTCTCGCCGTTGCCGCGTATCCGCTTCTTACGACTGCCGCAACGGATGGCAACTTGCTTGAATATCCGCGGCAGTATGCCGGCATGCTGATCCTGCTGATCGAAGCCGCGCTGACGCTTTCCATCGGCCTGATATTGGCCGGCCTGTTCCTGTGGCTGCCGGACGAGCACGAGGAGACGGAGGAATGAGCCAGGGACTGCTATTCGCGCTTGCCGGCATTGCCTTGTTCTCGACCGGGGTGGCCGGCGTCATCCTGCAGTCGCACCTGATCCGGAAAATTATCGCCTTCAACGTCATGAGCAGCGGCACGTTCCTGGTGCTGATCGGGCTTGGGCAGCGCGACGGTGCCACCGATCCGGTGCCGCACGCGATGGTGCTGACCGGTATCGTCGTGTCGGTCGCGGCGACCGCGCTTGCACTTGCACTGGCGCGACGGCTGCTGAATCTCGGCGGTCAAATGCGCTTGACTGCCGATATGGACGAGAAGGAGAAGAATGACTGAGCCCGCCAGCTGGCTGATCCTGCTGCCGCTGGCATGGGCAACGCTGGCCTTCCTCATGGGACCCGGACGCGGAGGATGGATTGCGCTGGCCGGCCTGTCGGCCCAGTTGGCGTTGGCGTTGGTCATCGTCGGTCAGGTCGCCGGCGGCAGCGTGCTGACCCATGCGATCGGCGGCTGGGATGTGCCGCTCGGCATCGGCTTGCTGGCCGACGGGCTGTCGGCAATGATGCTGCTGCTCGCGCAATTGATCGCGCTGCCGCTGGCGCTCTATGCCCGTGCCTATTTTTCCGCACATCCGGAAGGCGTGCGCTACTTCTGGCCGCTGACTGGTTTTCTGATGGCGGCAATGAACGCGTTGTTTCTGTCCGCCGATGTATTCAATCTCTATGTCACTCTGGAGCTGCTGGGCTTGGCCGCGATCGGGCTTGTCGCCTCCTCCGGCGGTCGGGCATCGCTGGTGGCTGCGCTGCGCTACCTGTTTGCGACCCTCATCGGTTCGGGCGCCTATCTGATGGGCGTGGCGCTGATCTACGGCGTCTACGGCAGCGTATCGATCTCCGTGCTGGAACCGCTCATCACGGACACCGCGCCCGATGCGATCCTGCTGGCAGGCGCCCTGATGCTGGTCGGGCTGATGCTCAAGACGGCGCTCTTTCCCTTCCACTTCTGGCTTCCTCCAGCCCATGGCGGAGCGCCGGCGCCGGTATCCGCATTGCTCTCGGCGTTGGTAATCAAGGCTTCCTTCTATCTGATCGCGCGCCTGTGGCTGACGCTTTTCATGCCGCTGGCGACGCCCTCGATGGCGTTGCTGCCTGGGCTGCTTGGTGCAGGCGCCATCCTGTGGGGTTCGGTGATGGCACTGCGGCAGACACGGCTCAAACTGCTGGTGGCGTACTCCACCGTTGCCCAGATCGGTTACCTCTTCCTGCTGTTTCCGCTGGTGACGCAGACACCGCCGGAGGCGGCACAGAGCGCATTTCAGGGCGTGGCCCTGCAGGTGTTCGCCCACGGACTGGCGAAGGCGGCGATGTTCGCCGCCGCCGGCGCGGTGATTCTGTCCACCGGCCACGACGATATTGCAAGACTGGGCGGCATATCCAGCCGGTTGCCGTTGACGCTATTTACCTTCGCACTGGCCGGCGTGTCGCTGATGGGGCTGCCGCCGTCTGCCGGCTTTCTCGCCAAGTGGCTGTTGATCGACGGCGCGATCGCCGGCGGCCAGTGGGGATGGGTATTGGTGGTCATCGCTGGCGGGCTGCTGACAGCCACATACGTTTTCAAGGTATTGCGCCATGCGTTCCTTAAAACCGAGCAGAGCGCCAATTTCCTGCCGCTGCCGCTCATGGTCGAATGGCCGCCGTTCCTTCTGGCGATGGCAAGCCTGATGTTGGGTGTCCACGCTACCGGCATGTTGAGACTGGTGGGCGCGCCATGACCTGGAACGAGGCACAGCCGCTGCTGATGCTGGCCAGTTCCCTGGTGGCCGGCTTGATCATTTTTGGCATGCCGGAGGCATGGAACGGTCCGCGCACCGCGCTCAATCTTGCTGCCGCCCTTGTCAAGCTGGTGCTGATCGCCGGAATGCTGTTGGGCGTGGCGGAAGGGGAAGAGTATGTATTCCGCCACGCCGTACTGCCTGGCCTGGAGCTGGTCCTGCATGCGGATGCGCTTGCCATGCTGTTCGTGACACTGTCCGCATCGCTCTGGTTGCTGACCACGCTGTATGCGATCGGCTATTTGAAGGGCGCTCGGGATCAACGCCGCTTCTTCGGCTTTTTCAGCCTGTGCGTCACCTCAACGGTCGGTGTTGCCATGGCCGGCAACCTGTTCACTTTCTTCTTTTTCTATGAATTGCTGACCTTGTCCACCTATCCGCTGGTGGTGCATAACGGCACGAAAGAATCCTTAAAGGCGGGCAGCATCTATCTCGCCTATACGCTCACCGGCGGCACGGTGTTGCTGACAGGGGTGGTATGGCTGTACGGGCTGCTCGGCCAGGTGGACTTCGTGCATGGCGGTTCGGTGTCGGTATTGGGGGCGGGGCATGAAAACGAGCTTCGCCTGATTTTTCTGCTGCTTATCGCTGGTGTGGGCGTCAAGGCTGCGCTGGTGCCACTGCATGGCTGGCTGCCGCGCGCGATGGTGGCGCCGGCGCCAGTGTCTGCCCTGTTGCACGCCGTTGCAGTGGTGAAGGCGGGCGCGTTCGGCGTCATGCGCGTGGTGTACGAAGTGTTTGGCGTCGACTATGCGCAATCACTGCAATTGCTGACGCCGCTTGCGATCGTGGCATGCATCACCATCCTGTGGGGGTCGCTGCGCGCGCTTTGGCAGGACGACCTCAAACGGCGGCTCGCGTTTTCGACGATCAGCCAGGTGTCCTATATCGTCCTTGGCGTGGCGCTGTACGGTCCGGTCGGAACCATCGGCGGGCTGGTACACCTTGTGCACCAGGGCATCATGAAGATCACCTTGTTTTTCTGTGCGGGTAACTATGCCGAAACGCTCGGCATCCACAAGATCAGTGAAATGGACGGTGTCGGACGGCGTATGCCGCTGACGACGGCGGCATTCAGTCTCGGCGCCCTCGGGATGATGGGCGCGCCGCTGACAGCCGGCTACGTCAGCAAGCATTATTTGTCCGAAGGTGCCGACCTGGCGGGTGCGCCGTGGGCCGGCTGGGTCCTGATTGGATCAAGCATCCTGAACGTCGCCTATTTTCTACCTATCCTGTACCGGGCATGGCTCAAAAAAGAGCCGGCCGACTGGCCGGATGAAAAAATGCCTCGGCGGCGATGGCAGGAGACCGCTTCCCTGTTGCTGATTCCGCCGTTGATCAGCGGCATCTCGATTGTCGGGGTCGCCGTACTGGCAGATCATGCATGGAGCCCGCTGTCGTGGGCAAAGCTGATCTCCGAACGGGAAAACATGCCTTCCAGGTAGTTCGCCCCTTGCTTATTGAACTGCAGGGAATATCGTAGATTGCATTCACCCAGGAGGAAACAGGTATGAATAAAATCCTAGTACCCTTTGATGGATCGGATAGCGCGATCCGCGCCGTCCGATATGCAGCAACACTTGTCGGCAGTAACACCACGCGCCGGCTGGAGTTGCTCTATGTGGCAAATTCGATGCCGATCGGAACGCATGGCACGCTGTCACAGGATCAGGTCAACGAGCGTGCAGCCGCTGAAACGGAAACAACCGTGCAAGCGGCGCGCCGGATTCTCGACGATGCAGGGATTGCCTATCAGGTTCACACCCGGCTTGGATCGGCTGCGAGCGAAATCACAAAGTACGCGGAAGAGTCCGGTTGCGACGGAATCGTGATGGGAACGCGGGGAATGGGGCCGGTCGCCAGTGCAATGATCGGGTCCGTGGCAACAAAAGTGGTCACCCAGGTCGACGTGCCGGTGACCCTGATCAAGTAATCCTAGCGCACCCTCAATGGTCCATCATCCATTGCGGCTAAAAGGAACTTGACGTCCTGCGACACATCCCATTGCCTCCGGGCGCCGGCACGGACGCACGGAGGCACGGAGGCAGGCGAGAAGGGCGGGCAAGGCGCTTGCCCGAATATATCGCATTCCACAATGCCATCCCCCGGGAGAACGGCATGTTCAAGAAAATACTGGTGCCGACCGAAGGATCCGAACTATCGGCGAAGCCGATCGAAGCGGCGATTAAGTTGGCGCAACTGCACGGCAGCACGATCGTGGCGCTGGCCGTGGCGGAGCCGAGACTGATGCATTCCCTCAATCCGGATGTCGTCGCCGATGGCACCGAGCATGAGGCCAGGAACAGGGAGAAGGCCAGGGCGGATCTCGAATTCCTGATAAACGCCGCAAGACAGGCTGCCGTCTCCTGCGAGCCGGTCATGGTGCAATCACGAACGCCGTATCAGGAGATCATCGATGTTGCGGAGCGGTACGGTTGCGATGTCATTTTCATGGCCACGCGCGGCAACTTCGGTGTGCTTGAAAAAATGTTCGGCGCGAGCCAGACACACAATGTGATCGCGAAAACCCCGATTCCCGTCCTGGTGTTTTCATGATGAATCCGTCGCTTATTGCTGGGCCGGCGTAATCCGCCACACGATATTGCCCACATCGTCGGCCACCAGCACCGCGCCCTTGCGGTCCACCGCCACGCCGGCCGGACGTCCGAGGGCGTTGCCGTCGGCATCGACGAAGCCGGTCAGCACATCTTCCGGCATGCCTGCCGGCTTGCCGTCGGCGAACGGCACGAAAATCACCTTGTAGCCCGACAGCGGCTTGCGGTTCCATGAGCCATGCTGGCCGATGAACGCGCCATTGCGGTATTTCTTCGGCAGCAGGTCGGCCTCGTAAAATGCCAGGCCGAGATTGGCGGTATGCGCGCCGAGCGCATAGTCGGGCACGATGGCCCTGGCGACGAGGTCGGGGCGCGGTGGCTGCGGCCGCGCATCGACGTTCTGGCCGAAATAGCTGTACGGCCAGCCGTAGAAGCCGCCATCCTTCACCGAGGTCATGTAGTCGGGGACCAGATCGCTGCCGAGTTCATCGCGCTCATTGACCGTCGTCCACAGGGCGCCGCTTTGCGGTTGCCAGGCCAGTCCGTTCGGATTGCGCAGACCCGACGCGAACAGACGCGTGGCGCCGGTCTTCGGGTCGATTTCGAGAATGGCCGCGCGATTGACCTCATTTTCCATGCCGTTCTCGGCGACATTGCTGTTGGAGCCAACGGTCACGTACAGGCGTGTGCCGTCGCGGCTGGCAATGACGTTCTTGGTCCAGTGATGGTTGATATCGCCGGCGGGCAGGTCGGCAACCTTCACGCCGGCGGCGGCGATCACTGTTTCGCCGGTCTTGTAGGGAAAGCGCACCAGTGCATCGGTATTGGCCACATACAGATCGTTGCCCACCAGCGCCATACCGAAAGGCGAATACAGATCCCGCAGGAATACCGACCGCGTTTCGGCCACGCCGTCGCCGTCGGCATCGCGCAGCAGGGTGATGCGGTCGGCGCTCGGCACACCGGCCCCGGCGCGCTTCATCACCAGTTTCGTGATCCAGCTCTTGATACCTCCCTGTTCATCCTTTTTCTTCGGCTTGTTCGATTCCGCAACGAGCACATCGCCATTGGGCAGCACATGCAGCCAGCGCGGATGGTCGAGACCACCGGCGAAGGCATTCACCGCCATGCCTGCCGCCGGGACGGGCTTGCTTCCTTCCGGCCAGCCCTTGGCCGGAGCGATCTTGACAGTCGGGATGGCGCTTTTGACAGGGTCAACGAGTTTGGGATTCGGACCGACATCGGCATTCGCCGGCAGCTTTGACGTGTCGCCGCAGGAGGCGACGCCCAGCACGAATGTGCCCGCAAGGGCGACACGCAGGGTATGACTTTTCATGACAGGTCTCCATCGGAAACGGCGAAGTGGCGCCGGGTCCGATAACAGATGCGCAATGAGGAGAACGGCAAAGGACGACAGAAAGACAACATTTTGAAGTTGTTGTTCCTGCATTTGTCTATAACAGCCGACATGACAAATCGACTACCCACTGTGGCGTAAACGCAAAATTCCCAATTGAAACAAAATGTTAAATCCTTCTTGCCGCTTGGAACTATTTCGCTGCGGCAAAACTCTGATTGGAAATTCTCGAGTTTCTTGAGAATTATCAATTGACGTTTATAAGAGGGGAAATTTTCATGTCCAGGGAGTATTCGGGCCGTAGCTATATGCGGTCGCTTTCATGTGCGAGTCTTGCGACGCTGTTTCTGGCGTCATGTGGTGGCGGAAACAACGATGGTTCCGACTTCGCAACCGGTTCGACGATGACATCCAGCAGCGCAGTGTCAGCATCCGCCGAAGTACCGATGCAAACGGAGCAAAACAAATATCTTGCGACCGTCACGCAAGTAGCTGCACCGGTAACCACAACCACATGGACGCGTTGCGCCACCGAAGAGCGTACCTGCTCGTTCACCGGCACGCGTCAGGTTCGTTACGGCTTGAATGGCGTCTACGCCACGCGTACCGCGACCGGCTCGATCCGCTGCTCCAATGATGTGTTCGGCGATCCGCTGCCCGGCGCCGACAAGGTCTGTGACTATGCAACCACGGTCACCGCACCAGCGCCGGCACCGGCGCCTGCACCCGCTCCGGCTCCTGCACCCGCACCGGCTCCAGCACCGGCTCCAGCGCCAGTGACATCAACCACCTGGACACGCTGCGCCACCGAAGAGCGCCTGTGCTCGTTCACCGGCACGCGTCAGGTCCGTTACGGCTTGAATGGCGTCTACGCCACGCGTACCGCGACCGGCTCGATCCGCTGCTCCAATGATGTGTTCGGCGATCCGCTGCCCGGCGCCGACAAGGTCTGTGACTATGCAACC
>NZ_DASZBA010000076.1:0-6066 GCF_035944575.1 Noviherbaspirillum sp. | reverse complement strand
GCGGTGCCCGCTTCCGCAGCACGAAACACTTCGTCGATGGACGCGCATGGCATCCCCTCGACGGCATGACCGAACTGCTGATAGACGGCCTGCTCGCTGAACGTCCCGACCGGTCCGAGATAGGCGACCGTCACACGCCGTTCCAATGCGCGGCATGCGGACATGATTTCACGGAAGATGGTCTGCACATCACCGCTTTGCAGAGGACCGGGATTCCGTGCTGCCACGCTGCCGAGCACCTGTGCTTCGCGTTCGGGGCGGAATACCGGGGCATTGGTTTCGGCCTTGACATGGCCGACTTGCTGGGCGACACGGGCGCGCTGGTTTAGCAGATCCAGAATTTGCGCATCGATTGCATCGATCTGCTCGCGCAAGGGTTTGAGTTTATCGTCGCTCATACACTTAACAGGCAATGGAACGGGAGGCTTTCAGCCGTATTTTTTCTCGAAGTCCTTGAGATAGCCGATCAGCGCCTGCACGCCTTCCACCGGCATCGCATTGTAGATGGACGCGCGCATGCCGCCGACCGATTTGTGGCCCTTCAACTGCAATAACTGCCGCTCTTTCGCGCCGGCGAGGAAGGTATCGTTGAGTGATTCATCCGACAGAAAGAACGGCACGTTCATCCGCGAACGAGAATCTCGCGCCACGTTGTTGCGGTAAAAGTCGGTCGAGTCGAAATAATCATAGAGCAATGCCGCTTTGGCGATGTTCCGTTGCTCCATTGCCGCCACACCACCCTGTTTCTTCAGCCATTGGAAAACCAGGCCGGCAACATAGATCGCGTAAGTGGGAGGCGTGTTGTACATGGAGTTATTGTCCGCCACCAGTTTCCAGTCAAAAGCGGACGGACATATCGGCAGTGCATGACCGATCAGATCATCGCGCACGATGACGAGTGTCACGCCTGCAGGCCCGATGTTTTTCTGCGCACCGCCAAAGATAACGCCGTACTTCGATACATCGATGGCCCGTGACAGGATATGCGAGGACATATCGGCAACGAGCGGAGCATTGCCCGTGTCGTCAGCCACATCCGGAGTGAACTGGAATTCGACCCCGTCTATCGTCTCGTTGGTGCAAATGTGCACATACGCCGCATCCTTTGATAACTTCCAGGTTTCGCGCGGCGGAATGGCAGTAAATTTTTGGTCTTCTGATGAGGCAGCGACGTTGACGTTGCAGTACTTCTTCGCTTCCTTGATGGACTTGCCCGACCATGATCCGGTGTGGATGAAATCCACTACAGCAGGCTGTGTCTTCCGGCCCACCAGATTCAGCGGCACGATGGCGTTTTCACCAATGCCGCCGCCCTGCAGGAATAGCACATGGTAATTATCGGGGATCGCCAGCAGCTCGCGCACATCGCTTACCGCTGCTTCGTAAATCGAAATGAACTCTTTTCCCCGATGGCTCATTTCCATTACTGACATGCCGCTGCCGTGCCAGTCGAGCATCTCCTCGGCAGCCTGACGCAGCACTTCCTGCGGCAGCACTGCCGGACCGGCGGAAAAGTTATACACGCGGGTCATTCTTCCTCCGCGCCACCGGCGTCTTCTTCCACATCCGACTCGACAATACGCTGCAAGCCGGAGAGCTTGGTACCGTCTTCGACCGCGATCAGCGTAACGCCCTGGGTTGCGCGGCCCATCTCGCGGATCTCTGCAACCCGGGTGCGGATGAGCACACCGCCGGTCGTGATCAGCATGATTTCGTCGCTGGGCTCAACCAGGGTCGCGGCAACCACCTTGCCGTTGCGCTCGCTGGTCTGGATTGCAATCATGCCCTTGGTGCCACGGCCATGACGGGTATATTCGGTAATCGGCGTGCGTTTTCCGAAGCCGTTCTCGGTGGCCGTGAGGACCGACTGCTGCTCGTTCTCCGCCACCAGCAAAGCGATCACTTGCTGGCCTTCTTCAAGATTCATTCCCCGTACGCCGCGCGCAGTCCGCCCCATGGGACGCACATCGTTTTCATCGAAGCGCACAGCCTTGCCGGAATCCGAGAACAGCATGACATCGTGCTTGCCGTCGGTCAGTGCGGCACCGATCAGGAAATCGCCCTCGTCGAGGTCCACGGCGATGATTCCGGCCTTGCGGGGATTGCTGAATTCCGTCAACGGCGTCTTTTTCACTGTGCCGAGGCTGGTGCACATGAAGATGTAGTGATCTTCCGGGAATGTGCGGTTCTCGCCTGACAGCGGCAACACGACAGTAATCTTTTCGCCGTCCTGCAGCGGGAACATGTTGACGATCGGCTTGCCTCGCGAGGCGCGGGACCCTTGCGGAACTTCCCAGACCTTGAGCCAGTACATCCGCCCCCGGTTTGAGAAGCAGAGAATGTAATCGTGAGTATTGGCGATGAAGAGCTGGTCGATCCAGTCGTCATCCTTCGTCGCCATCGCCTGCTTGCCACGGCCTCCGCGCTTCTGTGCGCGATATTCCGAAACGGGCTGGGATTTCATGTAGCCGGTGTGCGACAAGGTGACCACCATGTCCTGCGGCGTGATCAGATCTTCCGTACCCAGGTCCGTGGCATTCAATTCGATCTGGGAACGGCGGACATCCTTGCCGCCGTCGCCATACTCATTCTTGGCAGCCGTCAATTCGTCGGTAATGATGGTCGTCACACGCTCGGGACGCGCGAGGATATCGAGCAGATCGGCGATTTCCGCCATCACATCCTTGTACTCATTGACGATCTTGTCCTGCTCCAGTCCGGTCAGACGCTGCAAGCGCATCTGCAGAATTTCCTGGGCCTGGTCATCGGACAACTTATACAAACCGTCGCTTTGAATGCCATAGTGCTTCGGCAGGCTCTCGGGCCGGAAAGCGTCAATGCCTCCGGCATTCTCGGCGCCTGTCCGTGCAAGCATTTCCCTGACAAGCGATGAATCCCACGCGCGGGTCATCAACTCGGCCTTCGCAATCGGCGGCGTCGGCGCTGCTTTGATGATGGCGATGAAATCGTCGATATTGGCAAGCGCAACCGCCAGACCTTCCAGGACGTGGCCTCGCTCGCGCGCCTTGCGCAGTTCGAAAACCGTGCGTCGCGTAACGACTTCCCGGCGATGCGACAGGAAGCATTCCAGCATCTGCTTCAGATTGAGCAGCTTCGGCTGACCGTCGACCAGAGCGACCATGTTCATGCCGAAGGTATCCTGCAACTGGGTCTGCTTGTACAGATTGTTCAGCACCACCTCAGGCACTTCGCCGCGCTTCAACTCGATGACAACGCGCATACCGGATTTGTCGGACTCGTCGCGGATATCCGAAATACCTTCCAGCTTCTTGTCGCGCACCAGTTCCGCGATCCGCTCCAGCAACGACTTCTTGTTTACCTGGTAAGGCAATTCATCGATGATGATGGCCGGACGATTTTCCTTGCCGAATTCCTCGAAGTGGGTTTTCGCCCGCATAACGACACGGCCGCGCCCGGTGCGGTACCCGTCGCGCACACCCGACACGCCATAAATAATTCCGGCCGTCGGGAAATCGGGTGCAGGAATGAGTTCGATGAGTTCATCCACCGAACATTCAGGGCTGCGCAGCACATGCAAAGCGCCGTTGATCACCTCGGTAATGTTATGCGGCGGAATATTCGTCGCCATGCCGACCGCGATACCGGATGAACCGTTGATCAACAGGTTCGGGATGCGGGTCGGGAGTACTGAAGGTTCCTTTTCCTTGCCATCATAATTGGGAACGAAATCGACGGTGTCTTTCTCGATATCGGCAAGAATTTCACTGGCAATCTTGTCCAGCCGGCACTCGGTGTAGCGCATCGCTGCAGCGTTGTCGCCATCTACCGAGCCGAAATTCCCTTGCCCGTCCACCAGTGTGTAACGCAGCGAAAAATCCTGCGCCATCCGCACAAGGGTGTCATAGATTGACTGGTCGCCATGAGGGTGATATTTACCCATCACCTCACCTACCACGCGCGCGCACTTCACATAGGGGCGATTCCAGACATTGTTCATTTCATGCATCGCGAATAACACGCGGCGATGCACCGGCTTAAGGCCGTCTCGAACATCCGGCAATGCGCGTCCGACGATTACGCTCATTGCGTAATCGAGATAACTCTTGCGCATCTCCTCTTCAAGAGAAATGGGGATTGTTTCTTTGGCGAATTGATCCATTACGAGTCGGTCTTCTAGAGCGGATGTGGGCTGGAGGTTGATGTGCAAACAATCAGCGACTGAGGCACATCAAACATTGGATTTTAGCATGCGACCGCCTATGACCCACTGCTTTTGAGGCTTGAAAGGCCAGCCCAACTCGAACATGATCCCCTCAATTTTGCGGTGAAATTCGCATAGGCCTGATGATGGCAGAAGAATATTTTAATTACAAAAATGCAACTATTAAAGTTGCCATATTCTTCTATACAACATAATTCTTCTTATTGAATTTTTCGATGAATTGCAAAAATGTAAATTCATTCCTGAAATTAATGAGACCTAAAATTGGCATTAATCAACTAAAACTCATTAAATAGCACATTCAAAAACTTGCGCATGGTAAACTTGTTATTGCTTTGCATAAACTCGGCAGGTCTGTTTTGAGGCTGGTGACTTTCCAAAGAAATAACTACTTGCCCATGAAAATCCTGCAGATTTGCAGGATTTTTTTTGCAAAATCCATATGTTTTCACCCATTCGTTGGATTCATACAACGGATATGCAAAAAGCGGGGTAACTCCAAATGGCCGCATTCGCTCTATATCAAGCATATGGCAAAATGGAGTTAACTAAAGATCATTGCATGCGAACAACGTTATAAACTGATGATCTAATAGCATATGGTAGTATCGGTTCGTTTTATAAATGTTGTCTATTTGTTGCGCAGTTCATCTGCGGATATCTCCAACCAAGAGGAAAAATATGAATAATTTAGCAAAACTCGTCTTTGCTGCGTCCGCAGTCGTATCGTTCTCTGCATCAGCACAGCAAGACATCAAAGCCGCATCCCCTGTCAGCGCATATGTGCAAGACAGCCGCGGCATCGTCGTTCGTGATCCGTTCGGTCTCTGCTGGCGTACAGGTTACTGGACACCTGCTGACGCAGTTCCAGGATGCGATGGCGAACTCGTCAAGCCAGTGGCTGCGCCGACACCAGCACCCGCTCCGGCACCCGCTCCGGCACCTGCTCCGGCACCTGCTCCGGTTGCACCGATTTCCGAAAAAGTCACATTTGCAGCCGACACATTCTTTGACTTCGACAAGGCTGTTCTGAAGGCAGACGGCAAAGCGAAGCTTGACGATCTCGCAGGCAAGCTCAAAGGCATGAATCTGGAAGTCATCATCGCTGTCGGTCACACCGATTCGATCGGCAGTGACACATACAATCAGAAGTTGTCTGTTCGTCGCGCTGAAGCTGTCAAAGCCTACATGGTTTCGAAGGGCATTGAAGCTAACCGCGTCTACACCGAAGGCAAAGGCGAGAAGCAACCAGTTGCTTCCAACCGCACTTCCGATGGCCGCGCGAAGAACCGTCGCGTTGAAATCGAAGTTGTCGGCACTCGTACACGGTAATTCAACTGTTTGAATTCCAACCCCGCTTCGGCGGGGTTTTTTTATGCCTGCCGCAATCGTTTCAAACCAGCTTAATTTTCGTATTCCCGTTATGATCCACAGTATGAATGCCGACCCGTTAGAACTGAAAAAATTTAGTGATCTTGCACACCGTTGGTGGGATCCGACATCAGAGTTTCGTCCGCTGCATGAGATCAATCCGCTGCGGCTGGAGTGGATCAATGCGAAGGCTCCGCTCGCCGGCAAGACCGTAGTGGATGTGGGCTGCGGCGGCGGCATACTGGCGGAATCCATGGCGCGGAAAGGCGCCAAAGTGACCGGCATCGACCTGTCCGAGAAAGCACTGAAGGTCGCGGATCTTCATAGCTTGGAATCGGGAATTGAAGTGAATTACGAATTGATTTCCGCAGAAAAACTTGCAGAAAGAGAACCTGCCCGGTATGACGTGGTGACGTGCATGGAAATGCTTGAGCACGTTCCCGATCCGGCAGCAGTGGTACAAGCATGCGCGACGCTCGTCAGACCCGGGG
>NZ_DASZBA010000075.1:0-3833 GCF_035944575.1 Noviherbaspirillum sp. | reverse complement strand
CGTATCCATGGGGAATCACGGTCGGAGTCGGTGGCGCCGGCGCCTTCGGCGTGCTGGTGGTCCTGCAGGCGGGTGAAGCCCATGCGCACCCTGATGCGGCCGAGGGCGTCGGTGTGGATTTCTTCGCCGGGCGGACCGACGACGATGGCGGTCATCAGGGAAGGCGCGACCGGTTTGGCGTGCTCGGTATGGCTGTAGGCGGGGATGATAGGGATGCCTTTGCGCACGGCGTCGAAGCGGGTGCGGTAGACCGGCTCATTGAGCGCCCTGTCTGATGCGCCGGTCCATGCCGTCGCATCATTGGCAGCCTTGTCCTGTTTATGGAAAGTCTGTGCCGCCGCCTGCGCTTCCTGCGGCAGGTTGTTTCTGGCATACAGCGTGTGGCCTGTGACGACAAACTGCCGCCCCTCCGGGCCGTCCTGATCATGCACCGGGTGCTGCGTCAGTTCGAAATGCCGGCCCACCGCCAGCTCGCGGTGCGTGCCTTCGCCGGAAAACTGCTTGGCGGCGTATTCATGCGCCTGCATGCGCAGCTTGCCGTAACGGACATAGTCGTCGCTGTCATTGGCGCTGTGGTGGGTGTCGAAGCGGTTGTCTTCCAGCGTATCGGCGATACGCGTGCCATGGTCGCCCTGGTCGACCGCATTGCGCTGCTGCTCGGTGTTGACGGTGACGATCTTGTACTCATAGCTGGCACGGCCGATGCTGCCGGGTTGCAGCGTGCGCCGGCCATGCCATTGCGTGATGACGTCTTCATTCTCGGTGCCGTCGTGACGGTGAAAGCGCACCTTCGCGGCGCTGGCCGGCGACAGGGTCGATACGTCGTCGAACAGCACCAGCGTCAGTTTCGGATGCTCGCCGGGTGTGCCGTCGTCGCCATGCTCGACATACCAGGAGATGCCTTCCTGGGCGAACCAGCGGTTGAGGAAAGCGGCGTCGGACTCGTTGTACTGGGTAACCCAGGATTGCGTTGGATGCGTCCTGCGGCATTGGTCGCGCAGGTCCACGCACTGGGCCAGCACGCCGTTGTGCTGCCGGTGTTCGTTGATGATGACGGCGGCGGTGTCGCGCACCGTCATGTCCTGGAAGACGCGGCTGTTGATGCGCCGGGCAAGGATGGCCAAAGGGTCTTGCAGGGTGAGCAAGTAGCGGGAAAAGCCGCCGTCGCTGCCGGCGGCGCTGGCGGCGGTGACAATGCCGCACAGGGCGCGCTCTGCGCCGTCGTCGGTAAGGATGGCGAGCTGGGCCGGCAGGCCGATGAAGTCCTTCAGTTCGAGGAAGGCGTTGTCGGACAGGCAGGAGAGGGTGTAGGTGAAGCCGGTGGAGAGGAATTCGGTGCCGCTTAATTCGAACGGGAGCAGGGTGTCGACGTCGATGCCGGAGCCGGGCGCGAAGGAAAGCTTGAGGAGGCGGTTGGCGTGGGTGAAGGCAAGCGCGGCATCAGACATGGAAGCTCCGTTAAATCATGAAGTTGCAAAAACTTATCGTTTTTGCAAGATCGCGATTCTATCGAAGCATTGTCTTTATTGCAAGATTGCCGCTGCATGAAGCAGCGGACGCGCAAGGCACGAAAAGGAGGTTGAACGACAGGGAGCGGTGCGGGATTGGCGTTGAACGAGAATGGTTGTTTTCAACGCCAAATGAAGGCGGCTTGGCTGCCGGTGAAATTGTCGGTCAGTCCTTCTCCCGCGCCAGCGCCAGGAACTCGGTGCGCAGGCCGAGGTTGGTGCGCATCTCGCCGAGCAGGGCGGAGGTGACGGTCTCTTCTCCCGGCGTGCGGATGCCGCGGCTTTCCATGCACATGTGGCGGCAGCGGATGACGACGCCGACCGACAGCGGCTGCACATGTTTCATCAGCGATTCGGCAACCTGTATCGTGAGCCGTTCCTGTACCTGCAGGCGCTTGGAGAAGCAATCCACCAGGCGGGTCAGTTTCGACAGGCCGACGATCCTGCCGTTGGGCGTGTAGCCGACGGTGGCGGTGCCGAAAAACGGCGCCAGGTGATGTTCGCAGTGGCTGTAGACGGGAATGCCGCGCACCACGATCAGTTCGTTGTACTGTTCCGCGCCATCCTCGAACACCTTCAGGATGTCGGCCGGGTCCTGCGCATAGCCCGATGTCCAGTGCTGCCATGCCTTGTCCACCCGCTGCGGCGTATCGCGCAATCCCTGGCGGTCCGGGTCTTCTCCGAGATGGCGCAAAAGCCTGCGCCAGTCCTGGGTGCCGAAATCGTTTTCATCCATGTCTGTCTCCTTATCGATCGGCGTGCGGGTACCGATTGCGGTCAGTATAAGGAAGGTTTACCGGATGCGCGCGTGCCGGTGTGCATTAATGAAGCGTGACGCCGGCAGTGTCCGGCTTGGCAGGCGAAAAGATCGGCGCGGTTTCCTCGCGCTGCAGCCGGGTGCGGTCGAGCGCCGATTGCGGCATCGGGCGCGGTGCGTGCAGCAGGTTGAGCACCATGTTGGTCGCAAGGCCGAGGGCAAGATGGGTTGCAAGGCCGCGCGCATGTGCCTGCCATGGATACGCACGCGGATCGGCGGACAGTCCTGTGAGCGTCCCCAGCGTCTCGTCCATCACCAGGAACAGGCCCAGACCGAAGCCGAGGCCGTACAAATGATCTTGGCCGGCCCGGCGAACCGGAAACCGCTCGCGCGTGGCGGCGTAGACCGCCGCCGGGCCGATGCCCAGCGCATAGTGCAACGCCACCCCGGCCGGATGCGGCTGCGCCGGCGCCAGCGTCGTGCCGGCTGCGTGCGCCGCCCTGTTGGCGGCGACATGCGTGGGATCGAGCCCGCCCGGCCGGACTGCCTCGGTGCGTTGCCGCGCCCGTGCGTCCACCCGCTTGAACATGAACCAGTCGAGCCGGTCCATCAGCCACACGCCGACCGCGCCGGCGATGGCGCCCTTGACGGCGTTGCTGATCAATTGATCGCGTTCGTTGCCCGTGATGACTATGCGTTGCATCGTATCTCCTTGGTAAGGGGTAAGGACAGGCGGCGCGATGGTGCGAAGTTGCATGCGGCATTGCATGCAACTCCGCGCCGCCCGGCTGGAACCGGTCAGGCGTCCCGGCGGGGCGCCGGCCTGTTCGCCTGCCAGATCGCCGCCAGTGCGATGCCCGCCCCGAGCAGCACGGCGCCGGCCGTTTTCGGATGCATGACCGCATTGGTATAAAGACTGTTCTCAAGCACCGGAAGCACCGGTTCCGCCAACTCGTCCCGCTCGATGCCGTCCTGACTGGCCGTGTGAAGATTGTCCCGCCCGCGCGGATGCGGCGGGCGGGTCGTCCGCTGCAGCGCCGGCATGACGCGCTGCATGACGATGTCGAGCATGCCCGGCATCGCATATTCGGCCACGGCCAGCAGTTTCGCGGCGGCGCCGATTTCGATGTCGCGTTTCGGATGCGCCGCCGCGTAGAGGATGGCGTCGGCCACGATGTCCGGCGCATAGACCGGCGGCGGAAGTCGCGGTTCGACATCCATCATGTTCTTTGCATGGGAAACGAACATGGAATTCACCGAAGCCGGCTTGATCAGCGTCACCGACACCGGCGCGCCTTCTTCTTCCAGTTCCATGCGCAGGGAATCGGTATACCCTTCGACCGCGTGCTTGGATGCAGCATAGATTCCCTGCAGCGGCGTGGCGCGGTCGGAGAAACCGCTGCCGATGTTGATCAGCGCGCCGCCATGCCGCTTCAGATGCCGTACGGCAAACAGCGATCCATGCACCACGCCCCAGTAATTGGTATCGAACAACCGCTGCTTGTCCTCAAGGGTGGTTTCCTCATTGGTGCCGAACATGCCGACGCCGGCGTTGTTCACCCATGTGT
>NZ_DASZBA010000074.1:0-11323 GCF_035944575.1 Noviherbaspirillum sp. | reverse complement strand
ATTGACAGTTGCCGCACCTGCCGGACAAAACTAACTGACCTCGTAAGCCCAACTAAACACCGGCCGGGTTTTGGAACTTACAAAAGGTCTTTGGTAAAAAGCAGGCCCGGTCACCTCGATAACTCAAACCAATAAAGGGATCATCATGTTTAAACGCGCGCTTTGCAGCGTTACTATCGCAGCTGCTGTCGTCTTATCCGTCGGATGCGCATCCGTGCAAATGGCCAGCCCGGAGAAAGACGCCGCGGCCAAGAGCTTCGCCGTTAAGGCAGACAAGGCCAATATCTATGTCTATCGCAATGAGACGATGGGTGCCGCGGTGAAGATGCCGGTGGCACTGAACGGCAAACTCATCGGCGACACCGCCGCAAACACGTATATCAAGTTGGAAGTGCCGCCCGGCGAGCACACACTCCTATCCAAGACCGAGAATGATTCGGTCCTGCCGCTCAAAACAGTCGCCGGCAAAAATTACTTCGTCTGGCAAGAAGTAAAGATGGGCATGTTCGCTGCGCGTTCTGCATTGCAGCTCGTCGACGAGACGACTGGTAAAGCCGGTGTACAGGAGTGCAAGCTCATCCAGGAGTCGTATTAATCACCTGCATGCGCTAAGGCATAAAGCATTCATGCAAAGCGCCGTCGAGGGCAGGTTTCGTGATACGCGGAACCTGTCCTCGATGGCATGGTTACATCCTCTTGCGTACAGATGTTGCCCACTTGCTGCTACTTGCGATAGGCGCACCAAAAGCCAACATACACGGCGTAGAAATCCGCCGGCTTGAACTGCATGCCATCGGCTTTCATCTTCGAAGCGTCATACCACCATGATCCGCCTGCAGTGAGTCTCTCGCCGTCGCGCGCATCGGCCAGCCATTCCCATACATTCGCTCCCATATCGTACAAGCCATTCACGCCGGGTCGGGTGCGTCCAGCCGGCGCATGGCGCTCCCAGCCGTCAGCCGCGCCGGCAATATTCGCGCCGTCCGGTGTATCGCCGGTTGGATAGGAATACGTGCTCTTGCGCATGAATGGACTCGGAGGCGAAGCACGCATCTCGGTGTACGCCGCCGCACTCCATTGTGCCTGTGTCGGCAAGCTTCCGCCGGCATCCTCGCAATATGCTTTTGCTTCATGCCAGCTGAGATGCACTGCCGGCTCGTCGTCATTTGCGGGTTTGCCGTAAGGTGCTTTATAGTTCCAGCCCTGACGTCGCTCCCACCCGGCACCATATTCGAAACCGCCGCCCTCGCGTTCGGCGGCGCTCGTCAATTGGCGTTTCGCCGCGAATCGCGCGAACTGGCCAACAGTGATCTCGGTGGCATCGACCGCGAAGGCGCCGATGTCTATGCGCTTGCCAATGGCCGAACCACCGGCATCGGAAGCGACGGATATACCAGGGGCAGGCAATGCCAATCCGGCAGCAATGCAAAGAGCACTACGCACACTCATCTCTTTTTCTCCAGGAGTGAATGCGACAGGTTCTTGCCGGCACATCAGGCCCGTGCCGGGAGATGGGCCCTGCCATCATACCTATGTCAAAAATCGGGGTGAACGAAGCCCGCTGCTAGAGATGATGCTTGATCGACGCCGGCATCCATTCCTTGATCTCTTCAAAACGGCATCGTCGGTCGTTATCGCCGGTGGCAATGAACGACCATTCCGGTACGCTCCACTTTACTTTATGCTTTTCTCCGTTCTTCAACAGCACGACACAGGATTCGCCATCCTTCAAGTGGGATAGGGCACTGTCTTCTCTCATGGGATTTCCTTGATCCGGCATCCCGGCGGCGCGGAATGCATGGCACGATTCAGCCGGGCCAGCGACGAAGTATTTCCAGCGGACAGCTTGCCGCCGACGGCCGTTATAGCAAATAGATGTAGGTTTGCCAAATTCGTTCAGGCATGATGGCAACATGGGTTCGACAGACAACACTTATGAAAGAAGATCATGCTCACAGGGAAATTGACCGCATTCACGCCTACTGCCTGTATTTTATGCGCCCCATTTTTGATCGCCTGCGGCGGCGGATCGTCAGGTTCCGTAGCGCAGACGACAGCGTCCGCTGTGCCTGCGAAGACCGAGGCTCAGATCAGTGAGGAAATGCAGAAAGTATGGGCATCGCTGATCGCCGAAGTCGGCACACCGCTCGCGAGCGATGTCTCGCAATGCCGGGCGATCCCGGCGGGTGCAAAAGCATGTGGAGGACCATCGCGTTATGTCGTGTATTCCACGCAGGTGTCCAATGAAGAACGCGTGCGTAATCTAGCGGAAAGCTATACGGCGCTTGAAAACGAAAGAAACGTGATGAGCCATGCGATCAGTACGTGTTCATTGGTGATGCCGCCTGTGATCGAACTTGCTGCAGGGCGATGTCAGGCGAAGTAGGCTGGCAGGATGGGCTGGACTTGCACGCTGAAAGCAGATGGAAACGACACAGGACAAAGCCAAGTCCTGATTCATCGACACAAGCTCGATTGAGGAATTGATAGTTGACCAATGTCCGCGTTTTCAAGACGCTTCTATCTCTCCGGTCCGTCGCCACCACCGATATATCTCGGATCTCGCGACACATAGGCATGCACAGGCTGGTTCAGCAAGCCCGGAGGCGCAACGGCATTCAGGCTGAACGAGTTGATCGACAGCGCATTGTTGAAGCTCCAGCCGAACTCCTTGCCGCCAGCAACGAATCGAATAATTTCTCCGCCTTCAACATTCACATGCCTGGTGTCGGGAGAAATCACGATCGTGCGCTGCGCGGCTGATGCCGGAGCGGGTTCGCCGTAGAGCTCAACCGGTGTGCGGGTGGCGCATCCGTTTATTGCCAGCACAATGACGAATGCTTGTAAGGAAATGGCGTGATTCATGACGCAGTCTCGATCATCATCTGCTCGAAATCAGGTGAGTTTTTGAGTAGACCATCGGCATCTCCCATGGTTCTGCGGTCCAATCCTCGCGGCCCTCGGCGTGACGCGATTAATGTGCCGGCGCCTTGGAAACCACCCGTTTTTGACGACAGTTTCCGTACGTGACGGCACCCATTCCGGATCAGCTGCATGGAAACAAGCTGAATAGCCGTCAAATAACCTGCTTTTCACGGTCCCGGCCTTCTGAAACGATGATCTGGATCGGTCAAGTCCCGGACCACCGGAATGTACTCACAGGCGACCCGAACCTGCAGCGTTGCAGAATGACCGAGAAGTCGCCTGTTGCGTTCGCAATGTCCCGGTTCTATTTTGCTTGCCAGCTATCTTTCAAGGTCACTGCCCGATTGAACACCGGGTTCCCCGGTGTCGAATCCACCCTGTCCGCTACAAAGTAGCCATGCCGCTCGAACTGAAACTTGTCGTCCGGCAGCGCGGCGCGCATGCCGTGTTCGAGGTAGGCGGTGATCACTTCCTTCGAATTCGGATTCAGCACCTGTTTGAAATCCTTCCCGCCCGCATCCGGGTTCGGGTCGGTGAACAGACGGTCATACAAACGCACTTCCGCTTCGAGCGAATGCTGCGCGCTGACCCAGTGGATCGTTCCCTTGACCTTGTAATTGTTGGCGCCGTCAGTGCCGCTCTTGGAGTCGGCGAAGTAACTGCAGTGCACGGCGATAACCTTGCCGTTGTCGTCCTTGTCGCAACCGGTGCATTCCACGACGTAGCCATACTTGAGACGCACCTTGTTGCCGGGGAAGAGGCGGAAGTAGCCCTTGCTCGGCGTCTCCATGAAGTCTTCTTCCTCGATCCACAGTTCCCGCGTGATAGGGAAGCTGCGCTGACCGCGTTCCGGATGGTGCGGGTGGACCGGGGCGCTGCAATCGTCGGAGAGGTTCTCCGGGAAGTTGTCGATGATGAGCTTGAGCGGGCGCAGGACGGCGATGGCGCGGGCGGCCTTGTCATCGAGGTCGTCGCGCAGCGCGCCTTCGAGCGTGCCCATGTCGATCCAGCTGTCGGACTTGGCGACCCCTGCGCGTTCGCAGAAGAGGCGGATCGATTCCGGCGTATAGCCTCGGCGGCGCAGGCCGACGATGGTGGAGTTGCGTGGATCGTCCCAGCCGTCGATGATGTTTTCATCGATGAGCTGGCGCAACTTGCGCTTGCTGGTCACGGCGTAAGTGAGGTTGAGTCGGGCGAATTCGGTTTGCTCCGGCAGCGGGCGCTGGAAAAAGCCGCCTTCCGCGAGGCGCTCCAGTACCCAGTCATAGAACGGCCGGTGATCCATGAATTCCAGCGTGCAGAAGGAGTGGCTGACCTGCTCGATGGCGTCCTCGATCGGATGCGCGTAGTCGTACATCGGATAGATGCACCATTTGTCGCCGGTGCGGTGATGGTGCGCATGGCGGATGCGGTAGATGGCCGGGTCGCGCATGTTCATGTTGGGCGAGGCCATGTCGATCTTTGCGCGCAGGATGTGTTCGCCGTCCCTGAATTCGCCGGCTTTCATGCGGCGGAAGAGGTCGAGCGATTCCTCGGCGGGACGATCGCGGAAGGGCGAATTCTTGCCGGGCTCGCCAAAGCTGCCGCGGTTCTTCGCCATGTCTTCCGCGCTCTGGCTGTCGACATAGGCGTGACCGGCGGTGATCAGGTATTCGGCCATCTCATAAAGTTTGTCGAAGTAGTCGCTGGCGAAGTACAGGTGTTCGCCTGTGTCGTCCTTCCAATCGAAACCGAGCCATTTCACGCTGTCGAGGATGGTGTCGACGTATTCCTGTTCTTCCTTGGTCGGGTTGGTGTCATCGAAACGCATGTTGCAGCGGCCGCCGAAGTCGCGCGCCATCCCGAAATTGAGGCAGATGGATTTGGCGTGACCGATATGCAGGTAGCCGTTGGGTTCCGGCGGGAAGCGGGTAATGATCGGCGGAAGCGGCCGGCCGAGGTTGTCCTTGCGGTCGGCGTATTTGCCCGAGGCGACGTCGGCGTCGATGAGGTTGCGCAGAAAATTCGCTGCCGGCGCATTGTCTGCCGGGGCGGCCGGATTTTTCGGGTTGGTGCTCATGGATGGGCTTTTCAGAATGCGGTGTGGATAATTGATTAGCGGGCATTTTACCGTAGCAGGGGGAGCAGGGCGCCGGGGAAACGGTGCGCCGGCCGGTATACAATCGCTCGCATTTCCAATTTGCAATCCTGATAATCAACAGGGTACGGCCATGACCATCAAGCGTGAAGACCTCGAAGCCGCCGTCAAGGCGGGTGTGCTGAATCCGCTGGAACTGGAAGGGCTGTTCGCCTTCCTCAGCGCGAGGGACCCCGGCGCCGGAACGCCATTCCGGGCCACGGCACGGTTTTCCGGCACCCATGTGCTGTACTACCTCGGCGGCATGCTGGCAATCGGCGCGGCGTCACTGTTCACGACCATCGCCGTGGAAGCGCTGGGGATGGGCGCGCTGCTGGTGTTGTCGCTGCTGTACGCACTGGCGGCGGTGGCGCTCGCGGCCAGGCTGGAGAAGCACGGCTACGGTATTCCGGCAGGCATCTTTGCCACGCTGGCGATTGCGCTGGTCCCGTTGGCGGTGTTCGCCTTGCAGCATGTTCTCGGTTTCTGGCCCGATGACGGGCACCTGGAACATTACCGCGACTATCACCGTTTCATCGACTGGCGCTGGCTGTTGATGGAACTGGCGACGTTGGCAGGCGGGGCGGTGCTGCTGTGGCGTTTCCGCTATCCGTTTCTGATGATGCCGATCGCCGTGACCTTGTGGTACATGGGCATGGACATCGTGCCCGCGCTCATTCTTCAAGCGGGGGAAGGCAACACAGGCGATTGGTTCGGCGGCGCGGCATGGGAACTGCGCAAGTCGATCACTCTGGTATTCGGCCTGCTGATGCTCCTGCTGGCATTCTTCATCGATCTCCGCTCCCGCCGCAGCCATGATTACGCCTACTGGCTGTACCTGTTCGGCTTGCTGACCTTCTGGGGCGCGCTGTCGCTGATGGGTTCCGGCAAACTGGCCGGCAAGCTGGTGTACCTCGCGCTCAACTTCGGGCTGGTGTTCATCGGCGCGATTCTCGGGCGGCGGATGTTCGCGGTGTTCGGGGGCATCGGCATCGCACTGGTGCTGGGCGATCTGTCGTGGAATCTGTTCAAGGACAGCTTCCTCTTCGTGCTGATACTTACCCTGCTTGGATTTGCGCTGATCGGCATCGGCCTATGGTGGAGCCGGCATGAAGCGGCGGTGTCGGCGCGGCTGCGTGCGATGCTGCCGGCAGACCTGCGCGAATTGCTGGAAGCCCGCCGCGGATGATGTTTGTGGCGGTTTGTTGCCTGCTGCAATTCTTGCTGAAACGCCATGTCGAAAATGCTGCCCAGTGGTCAAGGCAATGAACAAGGTCCGCCGTTTGTTCCCGCTTAAAGAATCGAATGGTTTTTGATTGCAGGCCTGCCGCATTTTTGCGCAATTGATCTAGGTCTACGCCGACGTTGCGGAAGTTGGTTAAATGACCTTCTGATCCCTATGAGTCATTCAATACGCGCCGGAACGCAGGTGTTGCGGAGCCGTTTCCTGACGACCCCAAGGCGATGCGGCAATGAAGAACCGATCCGCATGGTACTTGCCCGGCCGACATTGCGGATCCGAAGCGCGGAACCCGAAGGAGCGATGAATCATGATTCAACGCGAGGACCTGGCAGCGGCGGCATCCGTCGGCCTGCTACATTACCGGCAAGTTGATCCCCTGCTCGTGTTTCTCCTGCAGCGCGATGTGCTCGCCAAGAGGCAGGCAATGCTCGCGCAGCCCCAGTCCCCTTCCGCACGAGCGAACGGCACGTCGATTCTGATGGCCTACCTTGCCGGCATGCTTGCCATGGTGACGGCCGCATTGTTTGCCGTACTGTTTACCACGCGCACCGCGGAAGTGGTAGGCGTCGGTGCGCTGGTAATTTTTGCGCTGTTCTATGGCGCGGGTGCTCTCGGTCTTGCTTCATGGTTCCGGCATCAAGGCTTCAGCGCGCCGGTGCGGATATTGACCGCACTGGTGATCGCCCTGGTGCCGGTGGCCCTATATTCATTGGACTGAAGCTCTCGGGCACGGGCGAAAGCGGCCAGGAGAATGATGCCGCTTTCCCGCATGCCGCTGCGTCAGGATTCCGGCTTGGTCAGCAGGGAGTTCGCGAGCATGCGTGCAGTGGATGATTGACCGCTTCGGAGCGGCGGTTTGTCGAGAAGCTGGTGGTTGCGCCAGTCCTTCGCCTGCGCGGCGAACTGCACGAGCATGTCGCGCAGCCTGGTCGGCGTGAGTTGCTGCAGCCAGCAACGGTTGACGAAGAGGACCCGTCCCGTATCCGGGGAAATGGAAAAGAGCGGCCCGTTCACCATGTACAGCAGTAAATTGGTTTCCATCAGCGCGCGATAGACTTCCGCCTCACGACCTGCGGCAGGGCGTCCGAAGTCGCAGAAGATCAGCATCAGGTTCTCCTCCAATTCTTCGCCATAGGTCAGGGAGAACGTCACGTCATTGATCGACACCGGTCCGCCCGCCAGGATGCTGTCGGCGCCTTCCATCTGGCAGACGCTGCAAAAGTCCATGATCAGCTTGTCATAGTCACTTCTGTTCATGTCGGCACCTCTTGGCCAAGTGAGTGATATTCGGGACGCATTGACGAAGCGAGCCTGCTTCGTCAATGTCAAGGGAGCGGGAACCGTCCTGGCTGGACGGCCCTTGAACGGATGACGGCGATTGCGATCACCCGCTTCTCCGTTTTCTAGTGAAGCCGGGATTGAGCCGCATCGTCGCGTTGCGCGTGATATTTTTGCGCAAGCTCGAACGACTTCTGGGCGGCCAGTTTGGCAAGGGCCTGCGTCGCATCGATGACGATCTGATCCGGATAATCCTTCTGAGACAGCACCAGCGGTATTTCGGTGCATGCCAGGAAAAGCGCGTCCGGCTTGTGTTTCGTGACCACCGTATCCCCGGCACTTTTCAGGAGACGCCTGCCGTTTTCCAGGTTGTTGGCCTTGACGCCGTCGTCATAGATTCCTTTCATCACCTCGTCCCTCTGGGAAGCGGGAGTGGGATATGCCCACTCGACCTGCGGATGCACCTTCTCGGCACGGCCTTCATACAGTCTGTTGTTGATCGTTCCCGACGTTGCCAGCAAGCCCACTTTCTTCGCCGCGGGGTTTGCTTCTTTCAAGGCCATCAGCGCCGCATCCGCAATGTGCAGGACCGGAATGTCGATCCGTTTTTCGAGCTCGGGATGAAACATGTGCGCCGTGTTGCACGGCATGACCAGGAGATGCGCACCGGCAGCCTTCAGTTGCTTGGCCGCGTGCAGCATTCCCCATAGCGGATTGTCCGTGGTGGGGCTGGTCAGGTGGTTCTGCCATTCTTCCTTGGACACTTGGTTGATGTCCACTCGATTCAGATATCCGGTGCGGTCGTTGATGAGATGCGGCACGTTGTACGCGATGACGCCGATGTTGTCCTGGTCGTTTGGCGCCGATTCGATCTTGCGGGCCTCTTCCAGCATCTTGGCGTTCAGGTCGTTGGTTGCGTCCGGCCCCATGCCGCCGATAACGCCGACGGGAACGAATTTCCTGATCGGCGGCAACGGGATCTGGTCTTCCGGAATATTGTCGACCGAAGCTCTGACGACGATGTTTCGCTGAGCCCCGCCCGATGTCGCCGGAAGGCGGCTTGGGGACCTGAACGTGGCCCCTCCCAGTCCGCAATTCGCTGGAGAGAACATTCGCAAGGCGTGTTTGAACCGGGACCGGATGCGTGTGCCGGTGTTCGCCGATTGACTGGTTGAAGCAGCGCCCGTATCCGGCAGGCTGCTGCCAACCATTCCGGGAGAAGATAAGGAGGGACGGTGAAGTGAGGAGGGAGAGTGCATGCTTATCCTTCGCTTTCTTTGCGAGAGACCTGCGCGCGCTTCGCAGAAAGCGCGCGCAGGGTATTGCGTTACGAAGATGTCTTACTGGTCAGGTGATCAGGTGCGGGAAGTGGAAGCACCGTCATCATTGACGGGCGCCTTGTCGTTGGCGCCTCCCGGTTTTCCGCCGCCCACTTCGGTCTTGGCATCGACGTTTTCCAGGATATAGCCGACGGCTTTCGTCGCCCACTGGCACAGCTTGGTCATTTCTTCTTCGGGAAGATCGATCATTTCCATTGTTTCAGCATTTGCCAACGGCTTCATGAAATCCGATGCCGGGCGCCCAGTCTGCAACACCTGGGTGGAAACGCTCGCCAATTGCTTTGAGAACTTGCCGTCCTGGCCTTCCTGCAGTTGCGAACCGGCGTCGATCTTGATGATCGCGGGTGCAGCCTTGAGCTGCGGCTTTTCGGGGTTGCTATAGTCGGCGTACACCGCGACCCTGTACTCGTACTTCATCGTGTTGAACGCCGGGTTATCGGACTTGATCCGGTCGGCAATGACATACTCGCCGACCGTGTAGGGGAAGCCGCCGCGGTCGCCGTACGTGGCTTTGACGGAGTCATAGGATTTCTTGATCTGTTCCGAGATCGGCGGGTATCCACCAGCGCCGGTCGGCTTGAAGTCTGGATGTCCCTCCCATTCGTGCGCGAAGATCGGCACGATGCCGTCGCCATGGCCTGTGCCGCTCGGCTTGATAATGGCGTGCCTTCCTTCCTTCAGCATCTCAAGTACTTTCTCTTCGATCTCCGCCAGGGTGTTTGCCTGTTTGTTGACGATTTCGCGAGCATACTCCGGCGTCGCTTTCGCGGCGGCCGTGCTGTTGAATTCGTTCATATACGCGTAGGCAGTGCCTTTGTCCGCGGCTGGTACATAGGACCGGTTACATGCGATGAAGGTATTCGGATCCAGCTTCTTGCCTTTGCGAGCATGAAGGGCGTCGACGTTCAGCGACGCACGATCGTTAATGATGGCGTGAACCCGGCGTCCAAACATCATGGGCTCGCCGTTCTCGCCGATTTTGATTGCCTTCGCGAGTTGCGCAGTGTAGCCCACCACAACGGTGGGGCCGGCGTCCTTGGCGTTCCATCCGGTTTTGCGCAGTTTCTTGCGCATGGCGCGGATGCCGTCCTGGTCAAAATGCCTGACCGCTTCCAAGCCGGCTTTCACGTCCGTTTTCAGTCCTTGCCGCAGGTTTTTCAGCGGATTCGAGCTCTTTTTCTGAAAAGAGTCGATGCCGATTTCGGTTACTTTTTCATGACCCAATGCCTTGAAACGCTCGGAGATACTGCTTCCGATCATGATTTTTTCATGAATCTTCTTACTGGCGGCAAAGTTCGGCGGGTCTTCGCGGCCGGAGCAGGGGACCAGGACAAGGGCGTTCGGCACATCCTTCAAACTATCCGCGATCATGGCGAACGAATTATTGATGGTCTTGAGCGTCTCCGGATGCAGTGTGGTGATATTGCCGTATCCGGTACCGTTCAACTCGAGAAGCATGGCACCTTTTTTTCCGCCGGGGATCTCGTGCGGCATGATGTCGAGCGGTGCGACGACAAACTCGCCCGGCTTGATATTTTTCGGCAGGTCGATCGCCGATGCCGTGGCGATACGATTCAGGATGTTGACGTCCTGCCTCCCAGCGAAGTCGGTATTGTTTTCCAGCTTATGCCCGAACAGGCTCTGGAAGCTGATGTCTTCTTTCTTCGACTGCTCGATTCGAGCCTGCGATATCAACCGGCCCATTGGAAAGCACGACGGCATTTTGGCGACTGTGGACGAATTCCCGATCGGCCTGTTGCCGGTCTGCGAGTCCGGTCTCGCCGCTTCGCTTCGGGAAGGCTGTGCGTGTAGTTGGATGGAATGTGTCGGTGAATGTTGTTGAATACCTGCGGCCATAACGTGTGTCGCTTTCTGAAAATGTTATTGAACGTTAAAGAAAAAAGAATGAGCCACGTGCGTCGATGAGCTCAAATTTCGGCTCACAGGTGCACGCGGCATATATGTGGCGGGAACATGGAATCGGTTCCATTTCGGCAGTTGAATTCGCTGGTTGCCGGCGGATGAACGTATCTTGACCAACGCGTGGAGATCGTTGCAGGGACAGCTGAGTCCTCGGGATCGTCCTTGGCGAGGCATCGAATTGAGGTGAAGGCCGAAAGCTGGTAGGAAGGGGCGCGAGAAGCCAACTTGCATGGCATAGTTCGATGCGCGCCGGTACGCGGGTTTTCGTTGATTGCGGTTGGATTGAGTTGCTTTGCCCTCATGCATTGTTCCCGGCGATTTCGCCTGACTGAGGTTCGGGTGGACGGACACCTGTTGCGAAGTGCGCGTCAGTCGTGAACTTTTTGTCCCATGAAGCAATCAGCCAAAGGTCACATTAGGAACAGGATGTCTGCACAGGTTCCGCTTTTACCATGCGCTTCATGCATGCGCCGATGACAGCAGTACCTAGAGCGCTTT
>NZ_DASZBA010000073.1:0-32674 GCF_035944575.1 Noviherbaspirillum sp. | reverse complement strand
TTCGCTGCCGATCGCCTTGACGAGTTCGGTGCGACTGCCGCGCAACAGGCCGGCGAACTGGTATTCCGACAGGCTATCCGGCACCGGCGTCACCGCACCCAGAATGGTTGCAGGATCGGCGCCAAGCGCCACTGCGATCGGGTATGGCTGCCCCCGGTTGACGATCGAATGCTCACGGAAATCGAGTGCCCCACCCCGGTGGGCAAGCCACCGCATGATCACCTTATTGGGACCCAACACCTGCTGACGGTAGATGCCCAGGTTCTGGCGCTTCTTGTGCGGTCCCTTCGTAATGACGAGGCCCCACGTAATGAGAGGTGCAATGTCGCCCGGCCAGCAATGCTGGATCGGCAGACGGGCCAGGTCGACATCATTGCCTTCCCAGACAATATCGTGACAAGGCGCGGAGCGATGCTCCTTCGGCGCCATGTCCCAAAGGGATTTGACCAGCGAACCGAGTCCGAGCACGTCCCTGAATCCCTTGGGAGGCTCGGGCTCCTTCAGCAGTGAAAGCACATGGCCGATCTTGCGCAGGTCGGCGAGTTCTTCCGCTCCCATGCCGAGCGCGACTCGACGGGTGGTGCCGAAGAGATTGCCGAGCACCGGTACGATATGTCCAACCGGTTTGTCGAAAAGCAGTGCCGGACCACCTGCCCGCAAGGTGCGGTCGCACAGTTCCGTCATCTCCAGATGGGGAGACACAGGGACCGGAACGCGTACAAGTTCGCCAATTTGTTGCAATTGGTTAATAAAATCTCGCAAATCCGAATATTTCATGATTTTCCGCAGAGTATGAGCCTGAGTTCTGTTTTTAAATCACGGACTCAAGTAGTTGATTTTGTTCATTATTTGTTGCGTCGCAGCGAGAAAATCATATACAAAAGTAATAAGAAAGCGGTTTGATAGTATTGACTTGATATAAACAGGCACCTAGAATTCGGCCAACTTGATGAAAGCACCAATCTTCAAGGTAACAGGTTTGGTGCGGTTTTTTCATCATTCACGGGATCGGGGTCCCACATGACATTTTAAGGAGTGTTTTCAAAAGGCGTCTGCCTTCCCCCCGAAAAAAGCTGTTTGCTACTGATACGGCGCTTCACCAGCAGCCGTCAGCCTGAAGCAAGCAGTTCCGACGTCTGTCCGACGCTCCACGCGAAGATAGACGATGTTTCTGATTCACGGCATGCAAGCATCGGCGCGGGGTTTCTCGCTGAGGACGTTTGCCTGCCGCGATGATTCAGGAGGTTCAATGCTCAATCGTTTCATTAGCGGGACATCGCATTTCGCCCGCCGCAAAGCCAGCCAATCGGCCGCGCTCGCCGTTTTCGTCCGCGATACCGTCAGCGGTTTCGTCACCACCGCACACCACACCCTGATGTTTTTGGGCATTGCCGCAATAGTGGCATGGGGCATCCTGTTCATCAAGCCGGAACTGGCGGACAGGATTCAGGCACTTTCACCCTATGCCGCCGAATCAGACGCATCACCTGCCCCGATCCAGACCGCCGAAACGGTGTCCGCTCAACCGCAATCCGCCGATCAGCCGGCGGCCAATCCCGCCCAGCCGGCTTCCGTCGCGAAGGCCGGCGACCGCAAGCTGACGGAAAGCGAACGCCAGCAGCAATGGGTGACCAACTGGTTATCCAAACGCTATCGGGTCGCCACGGATGCGACCGACATGCTTGTCGCGGCAGCCTATGCGACTGCCAAGGAAATCAAACTTGATCCTCTGCTGATCCTGTCGGTGATGGCAATCGAATCCCGGTTCAATCCATTCGCGGAAAGCCCGGTCGGCGCGCAAGGCCTGATGCAGGTCATGTCAAAAGTGCATCGCGACAAATTCGAAGACCTTGGCGGCGTGAAGGCGGCGCTGAACCCGGTCGCAAACATCAAGGTCGGCTCGATGATCCTGAAGGACTATGTCACCCGTGGCGGCTCGGTAGAAGCCGGCCTGAAGATGTATGTGGGTGCCGCCGCAATGGAGTCCGACTCCGGCTATGGCAGCAAGGTCCTCGCCGAGTACCGCCGCCTCAAGGATGTGGCGATGGGCAAGCAGGTGCCGATCTACAGCACCACGGCCGTCGCCAAGCCGCGTGCTCCGGAATCCAAGACGGGTAATGCTGCCGAATCCGCTGCGGTCGGTGGAACGACCGGCAAACCTGCCGCAAATGACACGGCGGAACAAGAACCGTTGAAGAGCGAGCAGATCGCTGCGCTCTGATTTCCGGGCTGGTCGAAAACAAAAGGGAGCTTGAACGCTCCCTTTTTATTTATCGCCGCGAATTGAAGAACTCTGTCAGGCGCTGTATCGCCAGATGCATGTTTTCCATCGACGTGGCGTAGGAGACGCGGATATATTGACGGGCGGCGTGCACGCCGAAATCCAGCCCGGGCACCAGGACGACTCCGGCTTGATGCAGCATATCTATCGTTAATCGGTCGGCATCATCCGACAGGCCGGAGCAGTCCGCATAGACGTAAAAGGCGCCATCCGGCAGAACCGGCACTTTAAAGCCCAAACTTTCCAGCGCGGGAACGATGTAATCCCGGCGACGCTTGAATTCCGCCTTTCGCTGTTCATAGATTCCAATCGCTTCAGGCGTAAAGCAGGCCACGCCTGCATGCTGTGCAATGCTGGAAGCGCATATGAACAGATTTTGAGCCAGTTTCTCGAATTGCGGCACCAGCGACTCGGGCACGACCAGCCAGCCCAAACGCCATCCCGTCATATTGAAATACTTCGAAAAACTGTTGATGACGATGACATCGTCACCCAGAGACAATGCGGAAAACGGCGAGGAATTGTAGGTCAGGCCCTGATAAATCTCGTCGACGATGGTGAAACCGCCCTTCTCCCTCACCGCGCTGACGATCTTCGCCAACTCGTCATGTGCGATCGACGTGCCGGTTGGATTCGATGGAGAAGCCAGCAATACGCCTGCCGTGGCAGCACCCCAATGCGCCCGCACCATCGCCTCCGACAACTGGAAACGTTCTTCCGGTCCGCTCGGAATCATCTTTGCCTGCCCTTCAAAGGCGGCGACGAAATGCCTGTTGCACGGATAGGACGGATCAGGCATCAGAACTTCCGCTCCCTTCTCGACCAATGCGGCGCAGGCAAGCAGCAATGCAGCCGAAGCTCCCGCGGTGACGACAATTCGGCCCGGCTTGATGTCGAGGCCGTACACCTGGAGGTAATGCCGCGAAATGGCTTCCCGCAAGGCGGGTATGCCGGTAGCCGCCGTATATTGCAACCGGCCGTCGCTCATCGCTCGGCTAGCCGCTTCGATGATCGGTGGCGGTGCAGTGAAATCCGGCTCGCCGATTCCCATGTGGATGATATGGCGCCCCTGGCGTTCCAAATCAGCCGCCATCTTCGCCAGTTCCATGACGTGGAATGGCGCGATATTGGCCAAGCGTGAAGCAAGCGGAAAGTCGGGATGTAAAAAACTATCGGAGGTCATGCGTAGAGAGCGTCGCGTATCGGTGCCGGTGGATTTCGAAGGAATTAGCGCTTCCTGGCATGCTCGACTTCGACGTTCCGCGCCGTGGCCGCAAACTTATCGAGCACGCCATTGACGTACTTGTGGCCGTCGATGCCGCCGAACGACTTGGTGAGCTCGACCGCTTCATTGATCACCACCTTGTAGGGAATCTCAAGATGATGGCTGAGCTCGAAAGCGCCGATCAGCAGCGCGGCATGCTCGACCGGGGACAACTGGTCGAGCGGGCGGTCGATCAATGGCGAGAGCCCGGCGCGCAAGGCAGGCGCCTGCTTGATGATACCGTGCAAGAGCGTATCGAAGTGTTCGGCATCGGCTTTATCGAAACCATGGGCTTGGCGGATATGGGCATCGATCACGCCGGCATCTTCATTGTTCAATAACCATTGATAAAGGCCCTGAAGCGCGAATTCGCGTGCGCGGTGGCGCGGCGTCCGGTTCTTGCTCGGGTTGGCATGAAGGCTTTTCTGGGTCATGGCGACATTTGCCCGGCATGTGCCGGGCGATGAAACGGTTAGAGAGCAGTAAACAACGGCACTTGAATTGCCGTTACGATCATTGATGTTGAGAGCCTACTCTTCTTCAGTTGCTTCCGCGAGTTCTTCGAGGGCAATCGACAGATTGGCCATTTCAATCGCCACCCGGGCCGCATCCGCGCCTTTTTCCGCCATGCGCGCTTCCGCCTGCTCGTCGTTTTCGGTGGTCAGGACGGCATTGGCGATCGGAATGCCGAAATCGAGGCCGACCCGGGTTATGCCTGCACCGGATTCATTGGAGACAAGTTCGAAATGGTAAGTTTCGCCACGAATCACCGCGCCGAGCGCCACCAGGGCATCGAATTGCCGCGTCTGAGCCATTTTCTGCAATGCCAACGGAATCTCAAGCGCTCCAGGGACGGTCACATGCAATACATCCTCGTCCGCCACGCCCAGATGCTTGAATTCCGCCAGGCAGGCGGACAATAGTCCGTGGCATACATCCTCATTGAAACGAGCCTGTACGATACCGATTCGCAGACCTTCTCCATCCAGATTGCGTTCGTAGGTTCCTACCGTCATAGCTAATCCTTCATGCGCTGTTGCGCGTTGCTTGTTGTTGGTCGCCGGCTCGCAGCCTTTGGACGAATGTCATGTGTAAGCGATATGGTGCCGGCCAATGCGGCCGAGCCGCTGTTCAATTCTGGGGTTTATCCTGATATCCGACCACTTCAAGGTCGAAGCCGGTCATCGACGGCATCTTGCGTGGACTTGCCAGCAATTTCATTTTGCCGACGCCGAGATCCTTCAGTATCTGGGCACCAATGCCATAGGTCCGCAAATCCATGCGCGCGCCGCGCGGCAACGCCTTTTTTTCGGGACTGTTCAGCGCAGCGAATTGGGCGAACATCTGTTCAGCGGATTCTTCGCAATTCAGCAGGATCATCGCTCCGCGTTCCGCGTTCTTGATCGCGGACATCGCCGACGCCATGTTCCATGAATGGGTGGTCACATCGGTTTCAAGCAAATCGAGTATGGACACCGGCTGATGCACCCGTACCAGTGTCTCGAGGTCGGGGGTCAGATCGCCGTGCACCAGCGCCAGGTGCGCGCCGCCGCTCGGCTTGTCACGATAGGCGATCGCCTTGAAACTGCCTTGTGCCGTCTGCATGGTGCGCTCGGCAATGCGTTCGACGATACTTTCGTTTCGGCTCCGGTAATGGATCAAATCGGCAATCGTGCCTATTTTCAATCCGTGCTCACGGGCAAACTCGATCAAATCGGGAAGACGCGCCATCGTGCCGTCGTCCTTCATGATTTCGCAAATCACTGCCGCCGGCGTCAGTCCCGCCAGTTCGGCGAAGTCGCATCCCGCCTCGGTATGGCCTGCGCGCATCAGCACGCCGCCTTTCTGTGCTTTCAACGGGAAAATATGGCCGGGCTGAACGATATCCGTCGGCTTTGCATGCCGGGCCACCGCCACCTGGACTGTCCGTGCGCGGTCGGCAGCGGAAATGCCGGTGGTAACACCTTCGGCGGCTTCGATCGACACGGTGAAATTGGTGCCATATGAGGTGCCGTTGCGCGTGGTCATCATCGGCAGGTTCAGTTGTTCGCAGCGCTCTTCAGTCAGGGTCAGGCAAATCAGTCCGCGGCCGAACTTGGCCATAAAATTGATTGCTTCCGGCGTGACGAATTCGGCTGCCAGCACCAGATCGCCTTCATTTTCCCGGTCCTCCTCGTCCACGAGAATGACCATGCGGCCAGCGCGAAGTTCGGCGATGATTTCTTGAGTGCTTGAGATAAACATGGCTTAAATCCTAAGTAGGCCGCTATTTTAAAGGATTTACCCGGAGTCCAAATTTTAAAATGTTGCATTTGCCGAAGCTCTGCAACAAGTGGCTGCCTGAAAAAGCGGATGGCTCAACGATGCACCGGGATGCAGAAAAGTGCCAAAACCGCCGGCTCAACAAAAAAGCGGCTTACGCCGCTTTTTTGTTAAAGAAATATTTTTCGGCCGTTCCAGCTATTTATAAACAGTGACCGGCTCAACCTGTTGCACTGGTGCCGGCGCCGCTCCGCCCTGCAAAGACGCAGGCACAGCCTTCACTCTCCCGGCCCGCGCCACCCCGAATTGCGCCATCAATTCACCATACGCAGCTTCCGCCAGGGTCCTGGATGTTTCGGACATGACCTTGCCCCGGTTGAATACCACCCTGTCGCCAGGCCGCGAAAGGATCTTGGTGTCCTGGCCTGAGCCGCTCGCACTGAAAGCGGCTTTGACTTCATAAGTTTTGGTATTGATCAGGCTGAAGTCGACAACCAGGTCAAGGCTCAAGACGCCAGTATGCGAAGAACTCATCGGCAGTTGCATCGTTTCCTGACGGAAGGCGATGTTACTGACCGTACCGAACAGCACATAATCTGCGCCCGGGTAGAAACCTTTCTTGATGCGGTCGATGATATCGAAGATCTTTTCCGTCGGCTGACCGCTGTACGGGCGGGCCTGCACCAGCCGTACTCCGCCACCCTTGAGCAACGCCCCCTTCAGGTCGGCGGTGTAGGTACGCAGCTCGCCCCGGTCGATATAGGTGTAAAAGCCTTCCGCTTCGTAGTAGCTGCTTTCCTGCCGGGCATCCAGACGGCCACGGCTGGAATAACTGTGATCGGTTTCGCGTTCGCTGCCACTGGCCTTGATGCTGCTCTTGCTCTGCGCCGAGACAACGCGGAAGTACTCGCTTACTTTTTCCTCATACGTGAGGTCGGTCACGGCGATCTTCGGCTCTGCGGCGTACGCTGATGCGATCGCAGCAGATGCCGCCAAACCCGCGAGTACGCGGAATGCATTCGATAGGATGGTCTGCATGGTGTATTCCTGAATAGACGTGAAAAAGCGGATCAGCGCGCGGATGTCTTGCGGATTTCCTTCTCGTCCTGCCACTCGATGGAACCTTCCTCGACGTCATACAGCTTCAGCGTCATCTTATAGAACACATCCTTGGTCGTCGCGCTCTGCTTGACGATCGAGACGATTTCCCCTTCCAGTGAATATTTGGCGGCAGTCATGTTCCCGACCTTCGCGCGGCCGGCACTTTTGTACAACCCGCTCTGGTTCTGGCGCTGCAGTTCATCGACACCGGCCTGCATCTCATCGGCGCTGCGGGTGAACCTGACCTTGCGGCTTTTCACGAGCGCGGTCTGGATCGAGTTCATGATCGACTTGGTATCGATGTATTCGCTGGTCTTGTTGCGAACGGCGGACAGGGTCAGAGTCGGGCGGTTTGCAAGCACCGGATCTTCCAGCAGTGAGCCGACCATCTTCTCCGCAATCATTTGCAGGTCGGTGGAGCCGAATTCATTGGTTACCGTTTCCACCGCCTTGGCGTCGCCATAACTGACTTGGCGCGAAAATTTAACGGTGGGTTGCGAGAGCGTTGTGGGGCATCCCGCAAGCATCATGCTAGACGCAATCAGCGCGCTGCAAAGCGAAAAGGAAGAGAGGAAGGATTTTTTCATGTTGGCACCTGCAATTAAGATTCTTGAATGTCGGTATCAGCGTGGCTCAGCGCTCATTTCGATCTTGAAATCGGTCGCCTGCGGGCCATAAGCGGTACCTTTGATGAACTGACTTTGCTTGCCCAGAAAAACCAGCGGTTTCCAGGTCTCGCCATCGCCCACTTGCATGCCTCCGGCATCCAACCAGCGGAAGCGGTAGTAAAGACGCGTATCAGCGGTATCGGTGTTGAGCACTTCCGCCTGCACGACAAGAACGTCGTTGCGCCGCTGGGAGCGCAGGTCGACCATCTGGAGCCCGCGCAATTCGCCGCGGACCATTAACTTGGCTGCAATGCCGGGAGAGATCGCAGGCGGCACCGAATCCTGCGCCTGAACGGCCGCGCATGCGGCGGAAAAACTGCAAACGATAAAGAGGTGTTTGAGACTTGCCATCATAGTGATTGTCGATAGGTTGAAATGCGGCTTCGATGAAACACAAACCCGGTCAAACGGCTTTTTCCAATTTGCCTTTCGGCTTGGACGGAGCAGCGGGTTTCGTGCGGCGCCCTGCCGGAACAGGCGGTTTGGCAGCTTTTTCCTCGGCGGCAGGCGGCGTGGGAAGCGCGGTCACGGCACCAAGCCTTACCGGTTCGCCAAAGTAGGTCTTGTTCTTGAACAGGCGCACAGGAACAACCATGTAACGGCCGTCGATCGTCAGCTTCTGATTGCCATCGGCTTGATTCGGAATACGCACGTCGTACTCACCCGGCGGTACAAAGGCGCGTGCAACGAACACCCGTTCCGGCAGGCCGCGCCACATCCGGTCGTCCGCCTCGCCTTCGGTTGCCACGGCGACCACGTTGGTCAGCAACCCGCCGAGCGGCCCCAGCTTCTTGTTTGCCTGATCCTGTATCAGACCCTTGCCGATAGCCCGTACTGCCGCACGTGTCTGCATTGCGGGAAGTTCGTCATGCAATGCCTTTCGGGCCATGACGTTGAAATCGGTAATCAGTGCCGCTGGCAGGGCAATGTCGCCGACGTTGAGTTGCTGGAGTTCGAACGAGTTTTTTTCAGGATAAATGACCGGAAAGGAGAGTGACACCGTGACCAGTCCATTGGTTGTCGGGATCGGAAACGCGACTTTCTTCGATTTGCGTGCCGGTGCATTGCCGGCTTCGATGATGAACAGTACGTCTGTCACGCCCTTTTGCCGGCGGAAGCTGGTGCGCTGGTCCAGTCCGCGCAGGCCTTCCTCCAGCACAGGCAAATCCGGACGCAATTCGATCGCCTTGCGATAGCCGGGCGCTGCCAGACCGGGTTCATTGAGCGCTTCATAAACAAAACCGGCTAGGTAATGGCTCAGGGCGTTTTGATAACCATTTTTCAGCTTCAGCACTTCCGGGTCATTCAGAGTCTCGACCGGGTAGCCATTCAGTTCCTTCGCGCCCGTCTTCACGCCCTTTTCCTTTGCCTGCTGTTCCGCCTCGACGGTTTCACGTGCTCGGAATTCGGCGATGACGGCCTCGCGCTCATGGGTGCGCTTGATGTCCACGCGCGCGGTATCGAGGTCGCCCAGATTCAAGCGATTCAAGGCCATGCGCGTTGTCAGCATGACTTTCTCGTAATCCTGGCCTTCATAAGGAATGGATGCATCACCCATGAATACGGCGCCGATCTGGCCCATCAACTTATCGGGCGCCGTCTTGGCCAGGTTTTCCCACTCCCGGACTTTTGCGTCAGCGATCTCGAATGCGGTTTGGCTGTCCTTGTACCGTGCCCCTACGCGCAGCAACTCGCCCTTTTCGAGGTTCAGCAGCAGGTCATTCTTGCTTTCGCCTGCAAGCTGAGCATCGAGTGTCTTGATCGCGTCATCGATATCGCCACGCGTGGTCGCCGCAAGCGAGGAGGAAAGTTTGCTGTCGTGCGTCGGCATGCCGGCACACGCAGTGAGTAGCAACAGGGCCGCAGCCGGAAACAAGTAAGGGCGCATAAGGCAGGAATAAGCAAGGGAAGGTATTGATCATAATCAATTTCTTTTAGGAAACTGACCAGAAGAGCGGCAGTATCGCGGAAACTTGGCAAAACCACAAGAAATATTTTTGACCGCTTATTCCCGACCGCTTATTTCCCCTTGAAGCCATCTTGCAAGCGTCCGCCATACAAGAGGTAACGCAGCGCCGTCTTGCTTCCGGAAGCCGTGATCGGCATCGCGGACGGCAAGCACGTGAAGATTCGTTTTTCCCGCCGCTGCGAACCGGTCTCGGATATACCATGCCGATTCGATTGGAACCATGCGATCCGACTCCCCCATTGCAACGAACAACGGAATATCGAGTTGAAGAAGATGGTCGCTGTGCTTCAAAGACCTCAACTCGGACCAGTACCGGCAGCTTCGATCGGCAACCACTTCACGAAAGGAGTTTGGATTATCGTTGCAGATGCTGTCGATCTCTCTGAGAGCATCGGCAAAACCGTACTTTGCCGCCTGCATCCGTAAAGCATCATAAGGATTCATGCCACCGTTCCCAAGCAACGCCGCGTGGGTGACATCGCCAATTCGTCGAGCGAGTAGCGGCACGACTTCCGCACCTTCCGAAATGCCGAGAACAAGAACTTTCGATGGAACTTGGCGATTCATCCTGGCGATGAATAACTGCGCAAGGATGAATTCAGTCTGATCATCAGCCCATCGGCTTGGGTAATCCATTTCAATGAACCGGCTTCCGCAATCGGATGTACCGATAAATCGCTTGTGCAGAATGAAGATACGCATGCTTCCAGGCCCGCCTTCAAAGCCGTCGAAATATTGGGGCAGCATATCCTGCATGCTGATGCAGTCGGAACCGCTGACAACGAAGACGAAGGTGGCCGGATGGATGGCGGATGCCGACGCATTCATTCCTTTATCCAGGGTAAAGAAGACTGCGTTGCCGCCATCGTTGAATAGAAACTGTCTTGCGGGGACCGTTGCTCGAGCTGGTGCTTGCTGCGGAAGATGATGAACTGCGCATCCCTGAATGACGAGAAGGCATACTGTGACAAACAGGCGGGTGGTCAATCGCATGGAACAAATGGGGTCGGGCCGGCATGGCTTGGCGCCATGCGTTGTTGATCAGCCGATAGACTACCAGCATTTGCCGCTGGTACATCCCGAAGAAATGCCGGAATCCACGGATTCGACGAAAAGAAGGCCGTCGTGCCGGCAGCAGCCGGCCCGCACAGGATCAGATGCTGGTAATGCCGGCTTTCCTGTTGAGGGTCTTGCTTTCTCCCTTCCGCTGCATTCGCACTTCATCGAGTCTGAGCGCAATGTGGCTGACCATGGTCGCGGATAGTTCGCTGATGTAAGAGTCCGCGAAAACCTTGCCCTGCGCCTGACTGGCATTTTCCGCAAGGAGTTTGTCATATACCGCCAGCTTCTGCGGCTCGCATTCCTGCACCGCCGTACGGGCGATATCCAACGCGGCATCCGGCGCGTTGAAACGCGAATAGGCCTTTACCACCGCGCAGTGAATGTAAGCCTTCCTCTCGGGCGAGATGGTGGCATCGGTGTAGGATGGGTTGACCGCACACCCGGCTAAGGCAGCCATGGTTGCGGCGAGCAGGTAGAGTTTCACGCGCAATCCTGTCATCCGTTGAAGGTCTGGGGGACCATCTGACAAATGCAAGAAGCGCCCGATGCATGCGCAGTGACTTGCCGTGATAAAACAGAGGAAGCGGGTACTTCAGGATTCTGTCAGATGCCTTTCAAGACTAGGCCGACTACAGCGACGCTGTCATGAGAAATGGCAAATCAACTGTAGCTCTGACGGACAACACTGCCGCATGGAAATTACGCATGCAAATGTGCAAGTGGCGATGCATGACTCGACGCTGCATCACCAGCAGAAGTGTCTATTTGCCGCCAGCCGGCATCGACAACATCCGCTCGACATAACGCGCAATCAAATCAATCTCGAGATTGACCGCGCTGCCCGCTTTCAGATGTTTGAGCGTCGTCGCCTCGATGGTGTGCGGAATCAGGTTGATCGAAAACTCACATCCGTTTTGAGTGTCGGTGACTTTATTGACTGTCAGCGATACGCCATTGACCACGATTGATCCCTTGTAGGCGAGATACTTCGCCAGGTCGCGCGGCGCCTCGACCACCAGTTGCCATGATTCACCGACCGGCTCGAACTTTTGCACCCTCCCCAAGCCGTCAACGTGGCCGGAAACGAGATGACCGCCGAGGCGATCCGAAAGCGTCAATGCCTTTTCCAGATTGACCTCGCCTGGCGTGTCGAGGCCGGCTGTCTTGCTCAGGCTCTCGCGCGACACGTCGACCGTAAAGATCTGCTCTTTCCTGGTGACTACCGTCATGCATGCGCCGTTGATTGCGATCGAGTCGCCGATCGCCACATCCGCCATCGGCAGCTTGCCGGCGTCGATGGTCAGCGTGACGCCGGCTTCAGGATGATTGCCCAGCGGTGAAATGGAGATGATTTTGCCGATCGCGGCGACGATTCCGGTAAACATGGTGACAGGTCTATCAAATGAAACGAGCAAGGATACGCAAATCCGCGCCAATCTGCTTGATCTCGTGGAAAGCCAGTTCGCGCCTGCCTTTCAGGTCGTCCAGCGCCTGCAGTTCGAACATGCCCTGCGCGTCGCCAAGCACGGTGGGCGCCAGATACAACAGCAATTCATCGACGCAGCCTTCGCGGATGAGCGAGCCGTTAAGCTTCGCGCCGGCTTCGACATGCAATTCGTTGATCTGGCGCCTGCCAAGTTCCTGCATCAGGGCCGGCAGGTCCACCTTGCCTTTCGGATTAGGCAGAAGGATGACCTCCGCGCCGGCATCCCGCAGACGGGCTTCCCGCTCGGGATCGGCCTGGGCGGCGACCACCCAGGTGCCCCCTCCGGCCAGAACACGTGCCTTGGGACTGATCTGGAGGAGGCTGTCGATGACGATGCGGCGCGGCTGGCGTGGGGTATCGACACCCCGTACCGTCAACTGGGGATCATCCTGCATGACCGTGCCGATTCCGGTCAGGATTGCGCATGCGCGGGCCCGCCACCAGTGACCGTCATTGCGTGCGCCTTCCGATGTAATCCATTGGCTTACGCCGTTGTGCAGCGCCGTCCTGCCGTCCAGGCTGGCAGCGGATTTCATGCGCACCCACGGTTTGCCGCGCTGCATGCGCGAGAAGAAGCCGATATTCATTTCACGCGCTTGCTGTTCCAGCACCCCGCAAACGACCTCGATTCCGGCGGCTTTGAGTTTTTCCATTCCTCGCCCTGCCACCAGCGGATTGGGATCGGCGATCGCCGCAACGACCTTGCCGACACCGGCGCGAACGAGCGCATCGGCACAGGGCGGCGTGCGGCCGAAGTGACTACATGGCTCGAGAGTGACATAGGCCGTTGCGCCGCGAACATCCACGCCTCGACTCGCCGCGTCCTGCAATGCATGGACCTCGGCATGCGCCTGGCCGGCCGGCTGGGTGTGGCCTTCTGCAATGACTTTACCGTCTCGGGCGACGACGCAACCTACCCGAGGATTGGGCGTGGTGATGAACATGCCTTTGGCGGCCTGTTGCAGCGCAAGGCTGATGCCGTGCTGATCGCTGAAGGAATCCACAGTGTCGGTCGCTTTACTCAATGGGTTGGAAGCGGCACATTTTAGCGCGCCTTGCTTCGTCGCTGGCGGGAGAATCCATCGTCCGTTTTCGCGACATGCAATCAGCAGGTAGATCGATGGGTTGCCGGATTGCATATGCGCGGACGTCCAAGCAAATTGATCTTGATATGCCGCACTTCTCCGTCGAGCGTGAATGCGAAGCTGCCCAGTTGCGGCGTGTGATCGCTGGCATTGATGCGGGTGCGCCCGGCGGCATTATAGGCAAGATAGGCCGGCGTCGGGTCGGTAAAATCAGCGTCGATGGTCATGCCATCGGGTACAGGGCCATGCGAAAAAATGACCTGTTCGTCCTGATCCCGTGTCTGGTTCGCGTTGCCGTCAATGAATACCACCCACCCTTCTGCCCAATCATCGCCACCGCCGGCGGGGACGAGATCGACCCTGGCGCCGCGCTTGATTGCCTCAGACCTGGTCAGGTGGATGGCGGCCAGCAGGTCGTTCGTCGCCGTCGTGATTCTCTGGCTATTGATAAGGGAGCGAAAACTCGGCACGCCGATGCCGAGCAGGATCGCCGCAATCGACAGAACCACCATCAGTTCCACCAGGGTGAATCCTGCGCAAAAAATTCCCGCTCTTAACCGGTATGCGATGCGCATGTCACTTCCAGCAATCTGTGGCCGCGCCGGATGAGGATTTCAGCCCGGTGCTGGTCAGCATCAATTTGCCGCAAGCGGGATCGCGAAATCCGCCATTTACCTTGCTCGTGCCGGGGGTTGCGGTTAAATGGACGCAGTCCTTGATCGTCTCGCCCGTGCACGCAGCGCCATCGATTTCATAGGCGCTGCCCGCAGCACCGTCGCCCGAATACCACTTGAACCGCTTTTCATTCGGATCGGTCGATGATGATGAGAATGTGATGTAGGTATTGTGCTGAGAATAAAATCGTTCCTGCTGCTGCATCAGTTGCATCAGTGCCGCCCGGCCTTCCGCGCGTTTCGTCTTGCGGACGGAACTCTGGTAGGACGGATAGGCGATGCCGGCGAGTATGGCGACAATGGCGCAGACCACCATCACTTCGATGAGCGTAAACCCCGCATCGCTTCCGGTGCGACAAAGAAGCGGCTTATTTTGCGATTGCATTACGTAACTCCTGCCAGTTAACCAATTCGCGCCAGCTGAAACGTCCTGCGGGAACGATGGATTCAATGCTCTCCTTTTCTGAACTTACTGTTGCGCCTTTCACGCCGCCGGTTCCGAAATTGATCACCAATTGCGTTTTCCGTGCTGTCCGTCGGCCGATCGCATTGCGCTGGCTGACTGCCGATGCGGTTTCCACCACCATCGGCGAACTCATCATGCCGACCGTCGATAGGTTGCCGGTAGTCGCACCGCCTTGCGGGAATCCTGTCAGGACATCGAACGCATAAGAGCGACCGCCTCCCAGGTCGCAGGGATCGCCGCCGGGTATCAGACTATTGAAAAACAGCTTGCCGTTGGATATCAGCGAAGGAGTGACGCTGCGCTCGCCGGTCTTGTCGGATTGCACGAAGTCGAAAAACCAGCCCTTCGTCTCCGCTTTGCTACCGCCATAGGAAAAATCCTTCCCGTTCACGGCAATGGCGTCACCCGTCTTCGTCAATACCCGCCTAACCAGCTGGTGGCGCATGACCGTGGCCGGCCGGGAAGGAACAGCATCGTGGATTGCATAGAAGGATTGCGTCTTGAACTCTCCTGCTGCGGCATCCCGGTTCTCGAAAAATTTTCCGGTGCCGAACAACACCAAATAGCCGCCGCCGGGCGCATACACTACCTTCGGTTGCGTGCTGATGGGCTGCCTGTTTCCTGCCGCGTCCTGGGCTACGAAGAGCAGCGTGCCGCCGCCACTGAAGGGCGGAGCCGCGCTGAAATCGAAACGCCAAAGATTGCCTTGCAAATCGCCGGCATATGCATACAACGCGCCGCCTCCCTGGTCGGCAACCACTGCAGGCGCGGAAAGTCCGTTCTGCAGGGTCGGATCAGAGGCTGGCATCCTGAACTTGTAGTAATTGACACCGAGTTCCCACTTGACCGACGGTGCCTTGTCGAGTGCGAGAAGAAAAAGCGCCCCAGCGGCATCCTTGTTGAAACTGCCGTCATCCGTGTAGTTGTTCAACCCGCTTGGTGCCGCCACGAAATAGCGGTACTCGGAAGGCCCGGCCGGTGTCCCCGATGCGAACTTTACAATGACCGGCGCTCCTGCGAGATTTCCCATGTCGGGATCATCGGCATCGGTGAACTCCCATAGTGCTCCGGTACCGGCCCCAAAGTTTCCGGGTTCGGTGACATCCAGCGCAAACAATCCCTGTCCGCCGCCGCCCATACCGGCAGCCAAAATCGTCTTCCAGCGTGCGCCGATCCGGGCCTCGCCAACCGTGAGCATGCCATCGACGTAGGGGCGGTGCAGATAGTCCGGCGACGTCAGTTGAGCAAGATGACGGATCACGGCGTTCGGAACGTAGGCGAACAGCTCGCGGCCGTCCTGTGCATTGAATGCGTGCAGCATGCCGTCGTTCGCGCCGATGTACACCGCTTTTGTCCGCCCTTTCAGCGCGTCCTGGAATTGCGCATACCCTGTTCCCTGGCCATATGGCGAAGGCGGTCCTGCATACACCGCGTTGCTGTTGACGATATCGCCGAGCACCCTGGTGCGCGTACGGAAGACACCACCTGGCTTGCCGCTTTCCAGGCTGCGTTGTCCGCGCAGGTAGGCAAGCCGGCTCTCGCCAAGAGCATCCGGCTTGCCGCTGACCGGATCGATACTGAGCAATTCCTTCTGCCTGCCGCTCAACTGGTCCCACTTGAATTCGATTGTCCTGAGTGCCCCGCTGTTGATTTGCGCGGTGAATATCTTGCGCACGTCATTGGCGGGCAGATCGAATCCGGATAACAGTTCACCCGCATCCCAGTCCGGGGTAGATGCGATATCAATATTCCCGCCTGCGCCGGGTTTCAAGGCCAATTTTTTAAGGCTTCCAGCCCACGTGGAGGATTCGAATCCCGGCTGGTAGACGAAGATGCCATCGGTCGACATCCGGCCGCCGGTCGCTGCCACGCCTGAAATGTTGCCGCTGGCCTGGCCGATTTTGTTGAATACCCGCTTGACGGCGGCAATCATCTCCTTCGGCTGTCCGGCGAGAAAATAGGTGTCGGGAACGCCGTTGCCGTCGTTGTCCCACTCGGCATTGCTTCCGCTGATCACGCTTTTGCCGTTCGGCGCGAAGGTGACAAACGGATTGCCATCGCCGTTCCTGTCGTCGAAACCGCCGTATTTCGCCGCGAGATAGAGCTGGCTGTCACGGGGCTTGAGGCTGCGCGTATTGCCGTCGATCTGACCGTTCCCACCCTCATCGACATCGATCGCAAAGGTCTTTACCCGGACGGGTTTGTCCAAGCGGATGTCGTTCGTGTTGGCCCAGTAAGCGAGTCCGGCCATGTAGTAGGTGCCGTGACCGGAGGCGCCGGTGTCTCTGTTGTCGAGGTTGGTTAGCAAGGGGTTCGGTGCCGGATTGGATGCATGGTTCTCCAGATCACCCACCCGCCGTGTCCATGTCCTGACATCCAGCGCCGGCGTCTTTCCGGCAACTTCGCGTTCCGCGGGCCGCGCGGAATCAAAGGCGTCCTGGCCACTGCCGTATGTCGTGCGCTGGTTGCCGGGGATGAAGCGGTCCCAATGGGTATTCACATCGGCGACGGTCAGCATGTAATTCTGCTGGCATGACGCAATCACGGGATCGGGCGAATTCTGGATGACCGGAAAGCCATCCTTCATGGTGCTGGTGATGCCGACAGCACTCTCGGCTGTCGGCTCTTTCCCTTGCAGATAATGCAAACCCTCGTAGAAGAGTTCTCCTACCGGATCAAAGGTCTTGTATTTTCCCGACCTGCCGAACTTGTTGAGGTAATTGATTACACCGCTGTTTTCCACGCCACTGTTCCGGTTCACCGGATCTTCCGGATTGGTGTACAACACGCCGGTGACGCTGTCCCATTCCGCCTTGTCGTTCGGTAGTTCGATGAAATCCGGTGCTTCCAATTTTTTGGCGCCGACATATTTCATCGGTGCCCGCAGCACGCCGCCGTAACGTGTTTCCGCATCGTCGAGCACGTAGCCCATCGCTGCCAGCCGCAGCCGGTCGGCCTTCCGCTGAATTTCACCGACGGGTTTGTATTGACTGCCAAATCGTTGGCACAGGTCGGTCCGGGATGCCCCCTCCTTGCCGTCACACACCTTCACCCTGACAAGAAATTCGCCCAGTTTCTTGTCGAGTGCTTCTCTGGGCGGCATGCCGGCGCCGCTGTACGCCGATGTGCAGTATCTGTTCGCGTCCGTACCGCTGGCATTGGCAAGACCGCTGCTGACGTCGCTGAAGAGAACACGATTGCCGCAGGAAACGATATGCAGTGTTCCCGTCCTGAAAGGCGTCACCCGATCCGGCGCACTGACGTTGCCGCCCGGGACGACGGTCCGGCGGGGAAAATAGGTCGAATGGGCATAAAACGTGTCTTTCAGGACAGCCCTTTGAAGAATGGTGATATCCGGTGTGTCGATAATCCTGTCGCCGCCGGTAAGCGCGTAGCGCAGCATATCGATCGCGGAGGAGGTGGCCCAGTTCATGAAGTTGCCGCTGAATGTATCTCCGCCACATTCGCGGGTGATGGGATCCGCGTCTTTCGCAATAACGAAATATCCGGTGTCGGAAAGATTCCGATTGCCGCCGTTATAGAGGTAGCACTTCGCAGGATTGAAGTAGCCCACATACTCTGTCGTGCGATTGTAAGTGCCGCCGTCGCCGCGATAGGCAATGCCTGCCGTCGGAAATTCGACCGATAGGTTGAGCACCAGGTTGGGATGAACATTTCCCCTGCCCCCGAACATCGGTTCTGTGGCGATCTTCACATCCGGATTGGTAGCTGCCTGAACGACATGCGTCGTTTGCAGAGCGAGGAAAGCCAATGCTGCGACAACGTTGTTGTTTTTCATTTGCCGTCTTTTCGATAGAAAGTCTGAAGCACCACCTGCGTGGTATCACGCATGCCGAAGCCGATTGCCGTCACCCGATAGAAGTAATTCCGCCCATCGAGGGTCGCGTCTTCACCCGCACGGTTATAGGCCATCAGTTCGATGACATACCTGGGCGGCCTTGCGGGCATCGGACCGGCGCCGGTCTGGAACACCTGCCCGGTAAAGTGACCGTAGGGGACGGTCATGGCGGCAGGGGACGGATCAAGCAGGTCGGCATTCGTCCAGGCAGGCACATGGCCTCCCTCGGCGCGACTGCATAGTCCGAGATAGAGCGCCGGGTTCTCGATACCGCACCCTGGACTGAATCCTTCCGTACGGTCATGTGCGAACAGGCGACTGCGCGATCGGGCAGGATCGGGCGATCCTTCGATATCGGTTTCCGCATCCATCAGGGCAGCTTCGGCAGCCTGCAGCGCAACCTGCCGGTCACGATCGTTTCGGGACGCTTTCTCGGATTGCAACGCAGTCTGCGCGGCCGACATGCCGAGCATCATGACAACCACCAGCATCAGCAGCGAGACGATCAATGCAGCACCGAATTGCCGCGGCGCGATGTTTCGATGGAATCGCTCCATTCCGTCGTTCGTCATAGCCCGCTTCCCGATGATTGATTGCGCAACTGGATCGTCGTGGCGGTGATTTTCCTGATCCGGTTGCGCACGCTTTCAGGAAGCCGGGCTTCGATGATGCGCGTTCCGATGTCGGTCGATGCATGCAAATCCGCGTATTCGCTGCCGAAGAGGTCATATTGGGAGGTCAATGCGTCGGTGCGGCTTTTCTCCGTGCCACGTAGCAGCAGCGCAGTGCGGACGACGACCACTTTTTTCCACCATGTCTTGTTGTTGCGGTCGGCGGCCTGTTCCTGCGCGGTAGCGCCGGTGATCACCAGTGCATCATCGAGCGCCTGCAAGGCAGACGCGTTCATGTAGCGGTTAGGCAGGCTATCGGCGTCCGTATCGATCCCATAGATCACCTGAAAAGTGTCCACACCGCGTGCGAGTGCTTGTGCCGTCCATCCACTTTTGCCATAGAACTTGCAGTAGAGCTGCGGCTCGCCGGTCGCGTCCCTGGCGACATAGAAGATACTGGTCCCGCGTTCTTCATCGGCGCTGTCCTGCGATGTCGCCGCCGCGACGCCAAAGCCGGCGCAATTGATCATGCTGCCGTCACCGTGCACTCCGGTTCCGGAGCCGAAGAAGCGCACCGCGAGAATATCGCTCCCGTTCACATCGCTTGCAACCGGTAATGTGATGCCGTCGGTGGTTGCTTTCAAACTGTGCGCATCAAGGCCGGCAATGTTCGCACTGATCCCCGCGGATGCGACGATCGGCGCGTCATTCCGGTCCCAGTTCTCGTAGGCTGCCTGGCGGACCGAGCGGCTGATGATTTCGGCGGCATACCGGCCGGTGTCCTGGATTCGCGTGCTGTCATCCTGGGCGGTATATGCGGATTTTGAGGACAGCAGCAGCGCTGTGGCGGCGAGCATGACAAGAAGGCCGAGTGAGATGGAAATCATCAGCTCGATCAGGATTAGCCCGGTCTGATCGGGCATGCGCTTGTATCGGCGGGCCATCATGGTACGTAAGGCTGTACCGTGAGCGCCACGCCCGGCGCAAATTCCTTTCCTGTGGTTCGGACCAGCGTACCGTCGGGTGCCTTCTCCTGCCAGCCCATTTTGATCACGATCGAGCCGCCATCCACTGGACCTGACTTGCAACTCCATGTGAACGCCTGCATTGCGCTGTTCCAGGGTTCGGCATCCTGGCAGATCATTACGCGGCCACCGGGCAAGTCGGAATACACCCGTTTCTGCCATTCGTAAATGTCGAAAAGCGCCAGTTCCACGCCGTTGCAATAATCGGCATCGCACCGTTTTCCGGGTGGGAAAGGATCGCCGTGCGTCGTTGCCCAGTAGTTGACTTTCAAATAGGGATTCCGTGCAGCGCCAAGCTTCATCTGGCTTTCGTTTGCGCGCATCCGGTCCGCCATTTCAGCGGCAAGTTGCACGGCGGTGGTCTGAAATGATGATTGCTGATTGGTTCTCAGCGCAGCGAGCTGCATGCCTGCAGTGCCGATAACACCAACTGCGAGCACCAGTACCGCGACCAGCACTTCGATAAGCGAAAATCCATCTACCCGTTGTTGTTTCATGAAGCTCAATATCCCGATAAGGCGCCGAAGCACCACTACTTTATTAACAATTTTGCAACATTTTGCACACGACAATGCCGCCGCAACCTGGCCGTCATATCAACGGCAGGGTAGACAGCAACTAATCAATTACTTGGGGGTTTCCGTTCCCGGCCGACTTCTGCTATCGCATCCTGGAATTCCGCGACATCTTCAAAGCTCTTGTAGACGGATGCAAAGCGGATATACGCGATCTTGTCGAGGCGCTTCAGTTCGCGCATGACCAGCTCGCCGACATGTGCTGAGATGACTTCACGGGCACCGGTGGACAGCAGCTTTTCTTCAATCTGGTGGATGGCGGCGTCAACCGCTTCGGCAGACACAGGGCGCTTGCGCAACGCCAGCATCAGGCTGGCGCGCAGCTTGGCCGGGTCAAATTCGGTTCGGCTGCCGTTCTTCTTTACGATCACCGGCATCGTCAGTTCGATGCGCTCATACGTGGTGAAGCGCTTGTCGCAATGCGTGCAACGGCGACGACGGCGGATGGCGTCTCCTACTTCCGACACGCGGGTGTCGAGAACCTGTGTGTCCTCATGTTGACAGAAGGGGCATTTCATAAAGGAGCGCTGAGCCGAAGGATAAGCGAATTTGAAATCAGGAACGGCAAGTTAAAGGTTAGTTAAAATTTTGTCAATACCAACGAGTTCCATGCTTCGCCGGCGACCATGCCGTAACACCCGACAAGCGTCGCCAATGCCCCTGCTGGCCGGATGGTCCCGGTCCTGTAGTTTCCGGCTTGCGCGACTCGTCCGTCAAGCTTTGGATGGCCGCTTCCATCGGAAACAACGAGAGGATACAAAAAAGGGAAGTCATCGCCTTCCCTTTTTCATTCATGCGGACCCGGCTCGTTTAACCGTTCCTGCTTGTCATCGCTGCATTATTTCCCATATACCGGGAATGCATCGGTCAGCTTCTTGACTTCAGCCTTTACACGTTCAATGGTCGCGGCGTCCTGCGGGTTATCGAGCACGTCGGCGATCAGATAACCGACCTTCGCTGATTCCGCCTCCCTGAATCCGCGGGTCGTCATCGCCGGGCTGCCGAGACGGATGCCGGATGTCACGAACGGCTTTTCCGGATCATTGGGAATCGCATTCTTGTTGCAGGTGATGTGGGCGGAGCCGAGAATCGCTTCCGCCTCCTTGCCGGTAATTTTCTTGGCGCGCAGATCGACGAGCATCACATGAGATTCGGTACGGCCCGACACGATACGCAATCCGCGCTCGATCAACGCCTTCGCCAGCGCATCTGCATTCTTTACCACCTGTTGCTGATACGCCTTGAACTCCGGCGTCAGCGCCTCCTTGAAGGCGACTGCCTTGCCGGCGATCACGTGCATCAATGGGCCGCCCTGGATACCGGGGAAGATAGCGGAATTGATTGCCTTCTCATGTTCAGCCTTCATCAGAATGATGCCGCCGCGCGGGCCCCGCAGGCTCTTGTGCGTCGTGGATGTAACGAAGTCGGCATGCGGCACCGGATTCGGATAGACGCCTGCGGCGATGAGGCCGGCATAATGCGCCATATCGACCATGAAATACGCGCCGACTTCCTTTGCCACTTTCGCGAAACGCTCGAAGTCGATGCGCAGGGCGTAGGCGGAAGCGCCGGCGACGATCAGCTTGGGCTTGCGCTCCCGGGCCAGACGCTCCATCGCGTCATAATCGATTTCTTCCTTATCGTTCAGGCCGTAGGAAACGACGTTAAACCACTTGCCTGACATGTTCAGCGGCATGCCGTGCGTGAGGTGACCACCTTCGGCGAGCGACATACCCATGATGGTGTCGCCCGGTTTAAGCATCGCGAAGAACACGCCCTGGTTTGCCTGCGAACCGGAATTCGCCTGGACGTTCGCCGCTTCGGCGCCGAACAATTCCTTCAGGCGATTGATGGCCAAGGTCTCGGCGATATCAACAAATTCGCAGCCGCCGTAATAGCGCTTGCCCGGATAGCCTTCCGCATACTTGTTGGTGAGTTGCGAGCCCTGCGCTTCCATGACCGCCGGCGACGTATAGTTTTCCGAGGCGATCAATTCGATATGGTCCTGCTGACGGGTATTTTCCTGCTGGATGGCGGACCAAAGCTCGGGGTCGACTTTGGCAAGGGTATGATCTTTTGAGAACATGCGAAACTCCAATCGATTAAGAATGCAAACGGGTTTGCCTGAATCGAATGAGGGCCAACGGAAAGGGAATAGGCAGCCTCAGACGTGCTTCCATTTGTGGCTGCCCAGGCGAACGGCTATGGTGAAATCTCACGTTCCCCGGTGGTTGCCCACCTTGTCGCCAAAACCCGAGGTTTCGGCATTCGCCAGTCACGTGAGACGAAAATGGACTTGAATTGTAAGGGAGCGGAGAATTTTCGGCAAGACGACCGACCGGCCCAGGCGAATTCGGCGATCATGAGCGAGGCCTGAGCAGATGTGCTCTTTCGGCTAAAATTTGGCACTCGGCAAACTTTGTGAAAAGGGAATTTCCATGTTAGTTCTTATTACAGGCGCAACATCGGGCTTCGGCGCTGCAATGGCGCGCAAGTTTGCCCAGAACGGCCACAAGGTCATAGCGACCGGCCGCCGCAAGGACCGGCTCGACGCGTTGGCCGCCGAACTCGGCGCCTCCTTGCTGGCAATCGAAATGGATGTCAGCAGCAAGACCTCGATCCAGCAGGCTCTCGATGCGCTTCCCGCCGATTGGCGCGATGTCGATGTACTCATCAACAATGCGGGTCTTGCCCTGGGAATCGAACCGGCTCACAAGGCATCGCTGGAAGAATGGGACACCATGATCGACACCAACTGCAAGGGCCTGGTCACCATGACCCGGGCACTGCTGCCGTCCATGGTGGCACGCGGTAGCGGCATGATCATCAACCTCGGATCGGTTGCCGGGGCCTATCCATACCCGGGCGGAAACGTATATGGCGCCACCAAGGCGTTTGTGGATCAGTTCACCTTGAACCTGCGCGCCGACCTCGTCGGCACCGGCGTTCGTGCTACCAACATTGCGCCGGGCCTGTGTGGAGGCACCGAATTCTCGAATGTACGCCTGAAGGACGATGCCGCGGCGGCAAAAGTGTACGAAGGCACGGTCCCCCTGACGGCCAATGACATCGCCGAGACCGCCTACTGGATCGCCACCCTGCCCGCGCATGTCAATATTAACTACATTGAGATGATGCCGACCTGCCAGGGATTTGCGCCGTTCAACATCAAGCGCACTACATAATGCTTTGCATCAATGCCGTAAGCCGGCCTGCGAGGGACAATGCCGGCTGATTTCACTTGGAACATCCGCGTCTATTACGAGGACACTGACACGGGCGGCGTGGTGTTCTATGCAAATTACTTGAAGTTTTTTGAACGGGCGCGCACCGAATGGTTGCGCGCGGCCGGCATCAGCCAGCATGCGTTGACCGAATCGCATCACGCGATGTTCGTCGTCAAAAGCACCGCCGTCGATTATCATGCACCCGCGAAATTAGATGATGAACTGAAACTCACCGTCGTGGTCGAACGGCTTGGACGTGCCTCAGTGCAATTTTTCCAGGAGGCATGGCGCATGAAAGAAGGACAGATGCAGTTGTTGTCCAGTGGCCGGATCAAGGTCGGCTGTGTTGACACCCGCACTTTCCGCCCGCGCCCTATTCCGGATGATGTACTGGCAAGGATCGACGCTCCAGGATAATTTCCGCGCCACCTCACGGCCGGCGCCGGTAGCATATCTGCCTGATGCAGATACAATTTGCTGTTAACCCCATTAAGACAACCGATGACTGTCACACAAGATCTATCCTTTATCGCTCTTATCAGCAACGCATCCTTGCTCGTGCAACTGGTGATGGCCTTGCTATTGCTGGTGTCGGTCATGAGCTGGACATATATCTTCCGCAAAATGTTTGCGATCAAGAGCGCTCGTTCCCAGACCGAGGAATTCGAGCGCGCATTCTGGTCGGGCGGCAATCTCAATACGCTGTATGAAGACGCAACCTCGAACCGCCGCAAGAGCGGCGGCAACAGCGGCGCGCTCGAACGTATCTTCGAATCCGGCATGAGCGAGTTCCAAAAGATCAAGGCATCGCTGGCCAGCAGAAACACATCCGATCCCGCGTCGATGATTGACGGCGCGCGCCGGGCGATGCGTGCCGCTTACCAGCGGGAGATGGATGCGCTCGAATCCCATCTGGCGTTCCTGGCATCGGTCGGTTCGGTGTCGCCGTATGTCGGATTGTTCGGAACGGTTTGGGGCATCATGAATGCATTTCGGGGCTTGGCAAACGTGCAGCAGGCGACGCTGGCTTCGGTGGCGCCAGGCATTGCCGAAGCGCTGATCGCAACAGCGATCGGCCTGTTCGCCGCGATCCCGGCAGTTGTCGCCTATAACCGTTACTCACACGACATCGATCGCCTCTCGATTCGTTTCGAAAGCTTTATCGAAGAGTTCTCCAACATCTTGCAACGGCAGGCGCGCTGATGTCGAACAGTTCCTTGCGCGGCGGACGCAGCCGCAAATTCAAATCCGAAATCAACGTCGTGCCGTATATCGACGTAATGCTGGTGCTGCTCATAATTTTCATGGTTGCCGCTCCGCTGACGAACCCTGGCGTGATCAATCTGCCAACGGCAGCCAAGTCAGCATTGCCGCCGTCGGAGTACATCCAGATCGCGTTGAAGCAGGACACGACCGCCACCATTTCGGTCAACGGTCAAAGCAATAGCCGGAACGCCGGCGCACAAGCAGAGAAAATCGGAAGCCGCGCCGCGCTGGTGCAGAAGCTTCGCGCGATGCACGAGGCGAACCCGGAATTGCCCGTGATGATTTCAGCCGAAAAAGACATCAAATACGACGATGTGATCCAAGTGATATCGGAAGCGAAAAAACTGGGCATCAACCGCGTGGGTCTCGCCACCAAACAATAATCCATGACCGACCAGACGCCCTATACCGTACCCCAGGAGCCCGGACGCTGGCGAGCCATCGTGTTCGCCACCCTGGTGCATCTGGCATTGGTCGCGCTGCTGTGGATCGGCGTGCGCTGGCAGAATGAAGCACCGACAACCATCGAAGCAGAAGTGTGGAGCCCTCAGCCGAAGGAATCCGCCCCGCCGCCGCAACCCGTCAAGGAAGCAGTGAAGGAGGTTCCGCGGGAACCGGAAAAGCAACCTGAGCTTCCGCCGGTCGCAAAAGCCGCTCCCAAGCCGCCGGTCGACGACGAGCCGCCAGCGGTCAAGCCCGATATCGCATTGGAGCAGGAAAAGAAACGCAAGCAGGAAGAGGCGAAGAAACGCCAGGCTGAAGAACGGGAGCGGCTGGCGGAAGAGCAGAAGCGCCTCGCCGAAGAAAAGGAGCGCCAGGCAAAGATCAGGCAGGAAGCCGAACGCAAGGAAGAGCAGAAGCGTATTGAACTGGCCAAGGCTGAAGAGGCGAAGAAGCGCGCTCAGGCCGAACAGGAAAAGATCGAACTCGCGAAGAAGGAAAAAGCGGCGGCTGAAAAGAAACGCAAGCAGGAAGAGGAAAAGCGCAAGCAGGAAGAAGCGGAAGCGCAGATGCTTGCGAAGATCCGCGACGATGAGATGCGCCGCATTACCGGAGCCGTACCCGGCGGCGGCGATGCGGCAAAATCGCAGGGAGGACGGGCTGACGGGGCCTATGCACAGCGCGTGGCGGCCAAGATCAAGTCGAACATCACGTTCAACGTCCCGGATGAATTGCCGGGCAATCCCGCAGTGGAATATGTTGTCGACCTGCTGCCGGACGGCTCGGTCGCCGGCATGCGTAAGACCAAGTCGTCCGGCGTGCCTGGTTTTGACGAAGCCGTTCGCCGGGCGATCGAGCGATCCCAGCCATACCCGAAGGACAAGTCGGGTACGGTACCATCAAGCTTTATTGGCATACACAAACCGAAGGACCAGTAGGCAAATCATGATGAAAAATCTTTTCTTGCGCGGGCTGCTTCTGATCGGCCTTACATTCACCAGCGTCGCCGGAGCCCAGCTCAGGGTGGAAACAGCAGGTGTCGGCGCCAACCAGATTCCGATTGCGATCGCCGGCTTTACGGATGAAACCATCGCCCCGCAACAGGTGACGGCGATCATCAAGGCCGACCTCGCGCGCAGCGGCTTCTTCAAGATCATCGACACCGGCAATGCGATGTCCGAGACGTCGCCGGTCGACTTCAATCAATGGAAGGCGCAAGGTGCGGATGCGCTTGTCGTCGGCAGCGTGCAGCGCCTCGCGGACGGCCGCTTCGATGTCCGCTACCGCCTGTACGATACGGTCAAGGCGGCATCCCTTTCCGGCTTCGGACAGGCAGCGGGAGCCGACCGCATCCGTGTGGCAGCCCATCGCATCGCCGATGACATATACGAAAAGCTGATTGGCGTGCGCGGCGCATTCGCCACCCGGATCGCCTATGTCACCAAGGTGGGCAACGAGTATCGGCTTGAAGTGTCCGACTCGGATGGCGAAGACCGGCAAGTGGCCCTGCGCTCCAACGAGCCGATCATCTCGCCGTCATGGTCTCCTGACGGCACCAAGGTCGCTTACGTTTCCTTCGAAGCGAAAAAGCCGGTGGTCTATGTGCAAAACCTCGTGACGCGCCAGCGCACAGTCGTTGCCAACTACAAGGGCAGCAATTCCGCACCGTCGTGGTCGCCTGACGGCACCAAGCTGGCGGTCGCGTTATCGCGCGACGGCCTGACCCAAGTATATGTGGTGAATGCGGATGGCTCCGGCTTGCGCCGCGTATCGAACAGCAGCGGCATCGACACCGAACCGCAATTTTCCGCCGACGGCCAAAATATCTACTTTACGAGCGACCGCAGCGGCGGACCACAGATCTACAGAATGCCGGCCAATGGCGGCGATGCGCAGCGCGTGACCTATAACGGCAGCTACAACATCAGCCCGCGCGTATCTCCGGACGGCAAATCGCTGGCCTATATCTCGCGCCGCGACGGCAGGTTCCAGTTATATATCCTCGACCTGGGCAACGGACAGGAACTGCGCCTTTCCGATACCGCCAAGGACGAATCGCCCAGCTTTTCGCCGAACGGCAAATACGTCATGTACGCAACCGAATCCGGCCGCCGCGGCACCCTTGCGGTGGTATCGGTCGATGGACGCGTACGGCATTCACTCACCACGCAGGCTGGCGACATTCGCGAGCCGACGTGGGGACCGTTCATGAAATAACAGGAATTCACAACAACACTGCATTACCTTCAGGAGAAATCTAATGCATCGCTTCACCACATCCGCCCTTCTCATTTCGAGCGCCCTGTTCCTTGCCGCCTGCAGCTCCGCGGTCAAACTGGACGATAACGTCAAAGTGGAAGAACGCACCGGCACGACGCCTGGTGGCCAATCGACATCCGATTCGCGCAGCGTGAATTCGGTCAATGCCGCATCGACCGATCCGTTGAACGACCCGAAAGGCATCCTGGCCAAACGCAGCGTCTATTTCGACTACGACAGCTATATCGTCAAGGACGAATTCAAACCGGTCGTCGAAGCGCATGCAAAATACCTGAACGCAAACAAGGGCCGCAGGATCGTTATTCAAGGCAACACCGATGATCGCGGCGGTCGAGAGTACAATCTGGCGTTGGGTCAGAAGCGCGCTGAAGCCGTCCGCAGAGCGCTTTCGCTCCTGGGCGTGGCCGATGCGCAGATGGAAGCGGTTTCTTTCGGTAAGGAAAAACCGAAAGCCACCGGCAGCGACGAGGCCGCATGGGCTGAGAACCGTCGTTCAGACATCGTTTACCAATAAACATGAGCACAACTCTCAAAACTACGATTGCTGCGGCCTTGATGGCCGCATTTTCTTTTGCTCCGCTGACCGCGCACGCACAGCTTTTCTCCGATGACGAGGCGCGCCGCGCAATCCTCGATCTGCGTGCACGGCTCAACAACATGCAGAACGAGATCAATGCCAAGGCCGACAAGACCAACAACCTGGATCTTGATGCGCAAAACGCACAGCTTCGCCAGGAAATCAGCAAGCTGCGCGGCCAGGTCGAGGTGTTGACCAATGAGCTTGCGAATACACAGCGCCGGCAGAAGGATTTCTACGTCGATCTCGATAATCGTCTGCGCAAGATCGAACCGCAGCGGGTGACGGTGGACGGCAAGGAAGTCAGCATTCAGCAGGAGGAGCAACGGGCATACGATGCGGCACTTGCCTTCTTCAAGGCCGGCGACTACAAGAATGCCGGCGCTGCATTCTATGACTTCACCCGCCGCTTCCCGCAATCCGGCTTCGCTCCATCGGCGCAGTACTGGCTGGGCAGCACCTATTACGCGCAACGTGATTATCGCAATGCGATCGCCGCGCAGCAGGTCGTGGTGAAGAACTATCCGGACAATCCCAAAGCAGCCGATGCCTTGCTGAACATCGCAAGTGCATACATGGAATTGAAGGATCGTGTCTCGGCGAAACGGACATTGGAAACCCTGGTGGCCCAATACCCGGAAGCCCCTGCAGCGGAAACCGCGAAGGAACGTCTGTCAGCGCTTCGCTAGTTGTATATTTATCGATTGTTTTGACGGTCCGGGGAACACTGGATGACATTCCCGATCGGAGCAATCAATAACTTTTTAAAAGTTTATTGTTGCATTTGACAGAGTGCATTAGTTTTCTCTATAATCTTGGTCTTCGGGTCGTTAGCTCAGCTGGTAGAGCAGCGGACTTTTAATCCGTTGGTCGCAGGTTCGAATCCCGCACGGCCTACCACGAAACACAAGAAAAAAGCCCAATCCACAAGGTTGGGCTTTTTTCTTTCTGGTCCAAAAAGATTTACGAACAGATTGATTTTTCTAACCGACACGGTGATTGGAAATCCTTGTATCGGCGGTTCGATTCCGCCCTAGGCCACCAAAAATATCCCTTACAGAACGCCAACCCATGCGGGTTGGCGTTTTTGTTTTGTGGATTCACAATCCTCGTGTCCGGGCTACTTCCGGTTCCGGTCAAGCTCACAACATCTCCACTTTACCGACCGAATCTTTCAGTCGACCGCTTTTGCGGGAAACGGCTCTATTTAGCGTTATCTTGTGTCACGACGAAGTTGCATATAACCATGTCTGAACAATTTTCTTGCTTGAAACTCTGTACAGAAGCAAGCGCTAGACATTTGTTTCAGGACTACATAAAGTAAATTATTGTCATAATTTCATTGCGGCGTGCCGTCTCGGCTACCGCTTGACCGCCGTCCGGTAACAGATGCCATGCCATCTAAAACCATCCTGTTAGCGATTAGACCTCAAGATCTGCCTCTTGTGACGGCTGCGCTTGGATCGGAATTTGATGTAAAGATATGCCATACCTATGAAGAGGCAAAGGCGAATCTCAAAGCCAGCGTTGGATTGATTGCGTGCGGAGTACATTTTGACCATGGATCGATGTTTGATCTGCTGCGGGCAGCGAAAGCCGATCCTCAAACTTGTTGCATTCCGTTTTACCTATTATTAGGGGAAGGAACTGTCCATTCTCAGGCGGTTTTGGATGGTATCCGTAAGGCTGCGAAACTGCTCGGTGCAGCGGGGTTTACCGACCTGTCCAGGCTCAGAGCGGATCTAGGTAAGCAGCAAGCGTATGAAATACTCAGGCAGACAGTTCGACAAGCGTTGTCAACATAGCGGGCAGTGCTGCTTTGTAACTTGGCGCATCTCCTCTCCGCGGCCATTACGCGACTTAGATTCAACGTCAGGCCACATCTCCGTACTGACTGACATAACACTATTGACCCTAACGGCCTTTCGATCTCACGGACGCAGACGCTGAAGGTCCGATACAGGGCCGCAGCGGAAAACTGTCTGTTCGATGAAACGCGGGGGTCACGGCGGCGATGGAATTCGATGTCCGAAATCGGCGCGACACGAACCGTCGTGACGGCCACACTTGATTCTCTTGTTCAATGCAAAACAACACAGGAGAAAAAATGAACATACTTGCAAACAAGGTTGCAATTGTGACCGGAGCCAGCTCGGGGATCGGACGCGCAACAGCACTGCTCTTCGCCCGGGAAGGAGCCGCAGTGGTTGTCGGCGCTCGCCGCAGACATGAGCTGGATGAGCTCGTAAATGAGATTGAGAAAAAGGGAGGACATGCGGTAAGCGTAGCCGGTGATGTCAGGGATGAAGACTATGCATTTGCACTCGTCAAGACATCTGTTGAACGGTTCGGCGGCTTGGATATTGCGTTCAATAACGCCGGCACGCTTGGCGAAATGGGCCCAACACCGGAAATATCCGGCATCGGTTGGCGAAACACAATCGACACCAACCTTACAAGCGCATTTTACGGTGCCAAGCATCAAATTCCGGCAATGCTCCGCCGTGGGTGCGGATCCGTCATTTTCACATCGACGTTCGTCGGACATACAGTTGGATTCCCCGGCGTGGCTGCATATGCGGCCAGCAAAGCAGGCTTGATCGGTTTGACGCAGACGCTGGCGGCCGAATTTGGTCCGAAGGCCATTCGCGTCAATGCCATCCTTCCAGGCGGTACTGACACGCCGATGGGCAGCGAAATGAACGGGTCGCCAGAAGCGATGGCGCAGGTTGCAAGTTTGCATGCGCTCAAGCGCATTGCACAGCCGGAGGAACTGGCGCAGTCGGTCCTATATCTTGCCTCTAACGCTTCTTCATTCATGACTGGGGCCGCACTGCTCGTAGATGGTGGAGTTTCGATCAATCGAACGTGAACCCGATGCAGAAGCGATATTCAGAAGCGCGTTCTTGCCGTATCTGTTCGATACAGGTACTGGCGGGTGATAAAGGCGCATCGACGACGATGTAAGCCCATGAACCTCAAAATGCCAATCATGTTCGCGATGTCCAGATACATCTCATAGGTGAAGCGGCGGCATCGGGACACTTTCCGGACCTTGCCTGGCCGCCACCAACTGACCCTTATCGCCCCAAAGCGGAAGTCGGAAAAATGTTGCGTAGCTTTCGGGCAAGCCGCTTTTAGCGGATCAATGATCCCTGTTTTTTATAGAGTGCCCCGCGGACCGCCGCCAACTTCTCCTTCAGCCGGCGGCCTTCATGCGCGGTTCTGGGTTGTGATTCAACGGTTTCGGCAATGGCCTGCAGCTGCGCTTCAAGCGGCGGCAACCGATCAGAGTCGTGAATCCAGCCCGAAACCCTTTCGATTGCCGCCATCAAGCGCAGAAGGATTTCGGTATTAGCCTTGGCGTTTTCGCGAATCTGCTCGAATGACAATGTCACTAAATAGGCAAAGCTGTGCGGCTTTTCGATCAAACGCAGAACGCCATGGCGTAGCTGCCATGGCGCGCGTTCCGGATGCGGTGCGCAGTGTGACAGCAGTGCCGTCAAATGCTCGATACAGGTGACAGCGGTGGTCGTGTCGTTGATACCGGGAGACAGTGCCTTGAGCGCAATATCGACCAGTTGGCGAAACCCAAAGGCAGCGTCTTGGTCAATGGTCCGGTAGCCGTCTATTGCATAGATGAGGTTGATCTCTTCCACCATCTTCGCGCTGACCGGGCCAACACTCGCAATCGATGCCATGGTCCAGCCAGGCGCCACGAAGTCGCCCACGCCGCAATCCATGCGCACGACGGTGTCATGAGTGCAGGCGAAATCCACCAGCGCCTGAAGGTCGACAGTCTGGATATACCCAACTTGCTGAGCCGGCAATGGCTGCCACGTCATCTCCGGTTCAAGCCCTTGTCTCCGTTCTTGCCGGATTGAGCTTTGAGGCGGAAACGCTTCATCGAGCGCCACGCTCGTTTCCTCGGTGATTGCCTTCGTCAACTCGGAAGCCTGGATAGAGGCTGCGATATGGTGGATGAAGAAGATGAAGGTGCCGCTAGCCACTATCGCCAGCACCAACGCGCCAAGCAACGCCAATGAAGGAACGAAGGTGCCGTTACCGCCGCTGACGGAGCGCATGACTAGCAGGCAGTAGATGAAGACGCCGATGAAGATGCCAAGCATTGCCTGGTTAAGACGGTCGCGCATGAAGTTGCGCAGTACCCGAGGGCTGTACTGGGTCGATGCCAGCGTAAGCGCTACGATGGTAATGGAAAAGACTACGCCTGCCACTGTTGCCATCGATCCCGCAATTGCCTGCAGGATGCTGCGCACACCTTCCGGATCGTTGTCGAACCAGCGCGGACTCCACCGCTCCAATTCTTCGCCGAACTGCCGATCCGTCTCTATCAGGGCAAAAGCCAGACCGATAAGGACAGTAACGATGAGTGCCGGGAGAAACCAGAAGCTCGAACGTAGTTCAATTAACGTCTGCCGCAAACGCCCTCCCTTACGGATGCTGGCCCGGCGCGAAGGGCAACTCTCCGACG